>JBBSOR010000110.1:0-11407 GCA_038259535.1 Propionibacteriales bacterium
GATCACGTTGATGGCGGCGGCACGCGCCCGACGTGGGTCCTTGTGGATGTTGTCGAGCAGGTTCTGGTCGGCGGTGTAGGCGTGCACCGTGGTCATCATTCCCTTGACGATGACCAGGTCGTCGTGCAGCGCCTTGGCCATCGGAGCCAGGCAGTTGGTCGTGCACGACGCGTTGGAGATCACCGCGTGCACGGCGGGGTCGTAGAGCTCGTGGTTGACGCCCATCACGATGGTGATGTCCTCGTGGGACGCCGGCGCGGAGATGATGACCTTCTTGGCGCCGGCGTCGATGTGGGCCTTGGCCTTCGTCGCGTCGGTGAAGAAGCCGGTCGACTCGACGACCACGTCGACGTCGTGGTCTCCCCAGGGCAGGTTCGCGGGGTCGCGCTCGGCGAACGCCGCGATGGTCTGGTCGCCGACCTTGATCGAGGTCTCGTCGCTCGACACGTCGGCGTCGAGGCGGCCCAGGATCGAGTCGTACTTGAGCAGGTGCGCGAGCACCGCGTTGTCGGTGAGGTCGTTGACGCCGACGATCTCGATGTCGGCGCCGGATGCGCGCACGGCGCGGAAGAAGTTGCGGCCGATGCGGCCGAAGCCGTTGATACCTACGCGGACAGTCATGGGTGCATGTCTCCTTGGTGTGGGGCCTTCAGTGACCCCGTGGACAACTCTGGCCTTCCGTGACCAGCACCATCGACCCTATCGGGTGTCGACGGCACCCGAGAGCGTGGTCGTTCGCGGTACGGACCGGTAACTTTGGATCGATCCAAAAACCGTGTGGCTCCGCGGGTCACTCGCCGCTGCTCATTCGTCCTCGGCGAGCATGTCCGGGGTCAGCGACGCCTCGGTGTCGGGGATCCCGAGGTCCTCGGCCCGCTTGTCGGCCATCGCCAGCAGGCGACGGATCCGGCCCGCGATGGCGTCCTTGGTGAGCACCGGCTCGTGGAGCTGGCCGAGCTCCTCGAGCGAGGCCTGCTTGTGCTCGAGCCGCAGGTGTCCGGCCTGGCGGAGGTGGTCGGGGATCTCCTCGCCGAGGATCTCCAGCGCCCGGTCGACCCGCGCCCCGGCCGCGACGGCGGCGCGCGCCGAGCGGCGCAGGTTGGCGTCGTCGAAGTTGGCCAGCCGGTTGGCGGTGGCCCGCACCTCGCGCCGCATCCGGCGCTCCTCCCACGCCATCAACGACTCGTGGGCGCCGAGGCGGGTGAGGAGCGCGCCGATGGCGTCGCCGTCGCGGATCACGACGCGGTCGACCCCGCGCACCTCGCGGGCCTTGGCGGAGATGCCGAGCCGGCGGGCGACGCCGACGATCGCCAGGGCGGCCTCGGGTCCGGGGCAGGTGATCTCGAGCGAGGACGAGCGGCCGGGCTCGGTCAGCGAACCGTGGGCCAGGAAGGCGCCGCGCCAGGCGGCCACCGCGTCGCAACCGCCACCACTCACGACCGCGGGCGGCAGACCGCGCACGGGACGCCCGCGCTGGTCGAGCAGGCCGGTCTGGCGCGCGAGCGCCTCGCCGTCCTTGGTCACCCGGACGAGATAGCGGCTGCCCTTGCGGATGCCGTTGCCCTGCACCATCACCACGTCGGAGGGGTGGCCGTAGACCTCGGAGATGTCCTTGCGCAGCCGACGGGCCGCAGCGCCGGTGTCGAGCTCTGCCTCGACCACGATCCGTCCGCTCACGATGTGCAGTCCCCCGGCGAAGCGGAGCATCGAGGCCACCTCGGCCTTGCGGCAGCAGGTCTTGGTGATCTGGGTGGAGGCGAGCTCGGCCTTCACCTGTGCCGTCATTGCCATGAGCGGAATCTTCGCATGCTGGTCAACGACCCTCCGACGCCTCCTCGACGATCCGCCGGAAGGCGCTCGCCAGGCGGTCGCGATCGTGGCGGGGCTCCCCCGGGACGGCGATGTCCTCGACGACCAGCCGGGCGCCGCGATCGGCCACCGCCATCTCGAGCCGGTCGCGGTCGCCGGCCAGCGACGAGGCGTCGACGAGGACGGTGTGCACGGTCAGGTCGGGGGCGTGCTCGAAGAGCGCGGCGAGATGGTCGGCGGGCCCGAACCCGGTCGTCTCCCCCACCTGCGCCTCCAGGTTGAGCACGACGACCAGTCGCCCGGCGGTCTCGGCCAGCGCGCGCCGCAACCCCGGCACCATCAGGTGCGGGATGACGGAGGTGAACCACGAGCCCGGACCGAGGACCACCCACTCGGCCGAGCGGATCGCGTCGACGGCCTCGGCGCAGGCCTGCGGGTCCTCGGGCACCAGCGCGACGGACTCGATCTGGCCGGTCGCGGTGGCGACCTCCACCTGACCGCGTACGACGCTGACGCCGGCGGGGTCGGCCGGGTCCGCGCCGCGCACGCGCGCGGTGATGTCCATCGGGGTGGTCGCCATCGGCAGCACCCGACCGTGGGCGCCGAGCAACCGCCCGACCCAGTCGAGGGCACGCACGTGGTCACCCATGAGCTCCCACAGGGAGACGATCAGCAGGTTGCCGACGACGTGGCCCTGCATCTCCCCCTGCCCGGCGAAGCGGTGCTGGACCACGTCGGCCCAGGTGCGGCCCCATTCGTCGTCCCCGCAGAGCGCCGCGAGCGCCATCCGCAGGTCGCCGGGCGGCAGCACACCGAACTCGCCTCGCAGGCGGCCTGAGGAGCCACCGTTGTCGGCGACTGTCACGACGGCCGTCAGGTCGTCGATGGTCAGGTCGTCCTTCAGCCGGCGCAGCGCGGACAGCGTGGCCGCCAGTCCGTGACCGCCCCCGAGCGCGACCGCGGACTGCGCGGTGTGGCGGGCCATCTCACTCCCTGCCGAGGTCGCGGTGGGCCGTGCGCACGTCGAAGCCGGACTCGCGCAGCCGGGCGGCGATCGCCTCGGTCATGGCGACGCTGCGGTGCTTGCCCCCGGTGCAGCCGACGGCCACCTGCATGAAGCGCTTGCCCTCGGTGAGGTAGCCGCGGGCCACCGTGTCGAGGACCGGGAGGTACTGCTCGAGGAACTCCGCCGCACCCGGCTGCGAGAGGACGTAGGCCGACACGTCCGGGTCGCGGCCGTTCTGGGGGCGCAGCTCGGGGATCCAGTGGGGGTTGGGCAGGAACCGCATGTCGGCGACCCAGTCGGCGTCGACCGGGATGCCGTACTTGAAGCCGAAGCTGATGACCGAGACCTTGAGCCGGGTGGTCGCGGCGGTGCCGAACAGCTCGGCCATCCGGTCCTGGAGCTCGTGCACGTTGAAGTTGGAGGTGTCGAGCAGGACGTCGGCGTCGCCGCGGATGTCGGCCATCGCGGCGCGCTCGCGCTGGAGGCCGTGGAGCAGGCGCCCGCTGCCCTGCAACGGGTGGGGGCGGCGGGCCGCCTCCTGGCGTCGGACGAGGACCTCGTCGGTGGCCTCCAGGAAGAGCAACGTCGTCGGTCGACCGGTGACCTGCTGGTGGCGGTTGGCCTGCAGGCTGTCGAAGAACGACCCCGACCGGACGTCGACGACGACCGCGATCGGCTGGTCGATCCCGCGACTGTCGTCGACCAGGCGTACGACGTCGCGCACCAACGTCGGCGGGAGGTTGTCGACCACGAAGTAGCCGAGGTCCTCGAGCTCCTTGGCCGCGGTGCTGCGGCCGGCACCGGTCATGCCGGTCACCACGACCAGCTCGCCGGGGGTCGGCTCGACCATCACAGACATCTCTAGGCCTCCTCGATGAGCTCGCCGGTCGCGGTGTTGACCGCGGGCGAGGTGGGTGAAGTCTTGCGGGTCGCGTCCGCCTTCGCGACCGCTTCCTTGATCGCGCCCGCCGTGCGCGGCCCGATGCCCGGCACCAGCGCGATGGCGTCGGCCTCGGCCTCGCGCAGCTTCTTCAACGATCCGAAGTGCTTGAGCAGGGTCTTGCGGCGCACCTCACCGAGGCCGGGGACGTCGTCGAGCATGCTCTCGACCATCGACTTGGAGCGCCGGCTGCGGTGGTGGTTGATCGCGAAGCGGTGTGCCTCGTCACGAATGCGCTGGAGCAGGTAGAGGCCCTCGCTGGTGCGGGCCATGATCACCGGGTCCTCCTCGCCCGGCAGCCAGACCTCCTCCAGCCGCTTGGCCAGGCCGCACACCGCGATGTCGGTGACGCCGAGCTCGGCGAGTGCCTCCTGCGCCGCTGCCACCTGCGGCGGTCCGCCGTCGACGACGACCAGCCCGGGTGCGTAGGCGAACTTGCGGGGCCTCCCCGTGTCGGGATCGACGAGCATCGGACCGGAGTCGGTCGCGACCGTCTCGCTCCTCGCCTGCTCGTCGAGCAGCCGCTTGAAGCGTCGGGTGATGACCTCGTGCATCGACGCGACGTCGTTCTGGCCGTCGACGCCGCGGATCACGAAGCGGCGGTATTCGGACTTGCGGGCCAGGCCGTCCTCGAAGACCACCATCGAGGCGACGACCTCGGTGCCCTGGAGGTTGGACACGTCGTAGCACTCGATGCGCAGCGGCACCTCGTCGAGCGCCAGCGCCTTCTGGATCTCCTCCAGCGCGCGGTTGCGGGTGGTGAGGTCGCTGGCGCGCCTGGTCTTGTGCAGCGCCAACGACTGCGCGGCGTTGCTCGCGACCGTCTCCTGCAGGTCCCGCTTGTCACCACGCTGCGGGACGCGGATCGCCACCTTGCTGCCGCGCCGCTCGGTGAGCAGCTCCTCCAGGACGGCGGCATCCGGCGGCAGTGCGGGCACCAGGACCTCGCGCGGGATGGTCTCTCCCCCGTCATCGACACCGACGCCGCCGTAGAGCTGGAGGAGGAAGTCCTGCACGAGCTCGGGGGTGCCGCCCTCGTCGGTCCGGTCGGCGACCCAGCCGCGCTGTCCGCGGATCCGGCCGCCACGGACGTAGAAGATCTGCACGGCCACCTCGAGCGGGTCCTCGGCCAGTGCGATCACGTCGGCGTCGGTGCCGTCCCCCAGCACGACCGCCTGCTTCTCCAGGGCCTTGGTCAGCGCGCCGAGGTCGTCGCGGAGCCGCGCGGCCTTCTCGAAGTCGAGCGCCTCCGAGGCGGCGTACATCTCGCGCTCGATGCGCTTGGTGAAGGCCGTGGTGTTGCCGCCCATGAAGTCGCAGAAGTCGTCGACGATCTCGCGGTGCTCCTCGGGCGTGACGCTGCCGACGCAGGGGGCCGAGCACTTGTCGATGTAGCCGAGCAGGCACGGGCGCCCGATCTGCGCGGACCGCTTGAAGACGCCGTTGCTGCACGAGCGCATCGGGAAGACGCGCAGCAGCAGGTCGACGGTCTCGCGGATCGCCCACGCGTGGCTGTAGGGGCCGAAGTAGCGGGTGCCCTTGCGCTTGGCACCTCTTCCGACCATGACGCGGGGGAACTCGTCGCCGACGGTGACGGCCAGCCAGGGATAGGACTTGTCGTCGCGGTACTTGACGTTGAAGCGCGGGTCGAACTCCTTGATCCAGCTGTACTCGAGCTGGAGCGCCTCGACCTCGGTGTCGACGACCGTCCACTCGACGCTCGCGCCCGTGGTGACCATGGAGGCGGTGCGGGGGTGAAGGTTGCCGATGTCCTGGAAGTAGGACGACAGGCGCGGACGCAGGCTCTTGGCCTTGCCGACGTAGATGACGCGACCCTTGCCGTCGCGGAACCGATAGACGCCCGGGCGGGTCGGGATCGACCCGGGAGCGGGTCGATAGGAGCTCGGCATGGCCACCCGTCAACCCTACGGGCGGCCCCCGACAGCAGGGGCCGCCCGGGTCGGTGCCGGCGCGGTGCGGGTCAGCGGACCTTCGTGGGCCGCGACTTGACGCTCACCTTCTTGTAGGCCTTCTTCGTGCCGGTCACCTTGACCAGCAGCTTCTTGCCCCGCATCGACCGCGTGAGCCGCAGCTTCTTGCTGGTCGCGCCCCTGATGGCCCTCTTGCCGAGGAACCACTGGTAGCGGAACTTCGTGCCGTTGGTCCACCTCTTGGCCTTGGCGACGACGCGCTTGCCGACCTTCGCCTTGCCGCCGATCCTGGGGCGGGTGGTGGTGAGCCGGCCGATGCGGATCTTGCGGGTGGTCTCGGAGCGGGCGAAGTCCGTCGTGGCGAAACCGGCGGCACGGGGGTACTCGCTGACCTGGATCCTCGTGCCGCGGTCCTTGCGGGTCAGGCGGTAGGTGCTCGCCGTGGCCCCCTTGATCGCCTTGCCGTTGCGGGTCCACCGGTAGACCGGGGCGAGGTCGGCGGGCCTCTGGGCGTAGTAGTTCACCCAGTCGAGGCCGAGCGCGGTCAGCGTGCCGCCGACGCGGGTGGAGCCGGTGATCTCGGGGAATCGGCGGGCGCCGCTGGCGTACCAGGCAGCCGGAGCGACGGCCTGTGCGGCAGAGGTCCGCGAGACGGGGTTGTAGCCGGCTGCGTACGCCGTCACGACGACGGACAGTGCGGCTCCGACCATCGAGGGAGTCGGCTGGAACGTCGGCTCCTCGGCGTGGGGGATCGCCTGACCGTTGAGCAGCCACTGGTAGCGGTATCCCGCAGGAGCGGGGCTGAAGCCCGAGCCACTGGCCGACACCTCCCGCAGCGCCGTGGGGGCGGACATCGCGGCCGCACCGCCGCCGACCGTGCCGTTGGGCGCGGCCGCCCGCGCGAGCGACACCCCCGCGCCGTTGCCGCGCACGGTCAGCGTGCCGCTGGAGTTGGACCAGGCCTCGTTGGACTGGAGGGCGCCGTCGTTCCCGGCCGCCGGGAGCAGGAAGGCCCCGCTGGCGTCGTTCTCACGCTCGACGGTGATGCCGGGAGCGTAGGACTGCGCGTACTTCGTCAGGCTGCAGGAGGCGGCGTAGCACGTGCCGGCGTCACTGCCGGTGGCGTTGCGGAAGTCGACGAAGTGGCGACGCCCGTTGTCGGGGTCGATGACCACGACGCTGCGCAGACCGCTGGCCGACGATCGCGGGGCCAACGACCACGAGCCGCCCGCAGTACCGTCGACGATCTCGCCGGGGCCGATGATGCCCTGCTCCCAGCGGTAGACGGTGCCGAGGCTGGGGCTCTTGAACTGGTCGGGCCCGGCGCCCATCACCTCGTAGTTGTCTCCGTACTCGGCCGTGACGTTGTTGGCGTGCTGGAGCCCGAGGTTGTGCCCGAGCTCGTGGTCGAGCGTCGGCTGCGGAAGCGCACGCGCATCGATGATGGCCGGGCCGCCGCTGGCGAACGACGTGCCGACGCGAGCGCGGCCGCTGGCTTGGCTGCTGCAGTTGTCGGGGACCACGATCACCAGGTGGTTGGGCGACGCACCCGAGAAGTCCACCCCGGGGTAGGCCTGGCTCGCCACGCTCTGCACGACGGCTGCGAAGTCGGCTCCCCCGGCACCCAGGCCGCACCCGGCGGCGAACGAGCTCGCGCTCGACGCGACGGCAGCGACTCCGGTGACGGTGGTCCAGGCGGGGATCTGGCCGCCCGACTCCCGCACCCAGTACTGCTGCGAGGCGTTGACGTTGGCCAGGATCTGCGCGTCGTTGAGGGCGAAGGTCCCCGGGCCGAAGTTGGTCACCTTGGCGACGTAGGTCGCGTGGTTGGCGGCCCCCGGAGACGGCGCCGGCGCGGCGACCCGCGCGTCGACGACGTCCAACGGCGTCCGCGACGACTCCGCCCGGCGCAGTGCGCCGGCCCGGGGGGACCCGGTCAGCCGTGCTCCGGCGCCTGCGCCGGAGCCGGGAAGGGCGACCGAGCCGACGAAGTGCGACAGCGGCACCGCGGTGAACCCGTCGGCCAGCTCGATGGTCCGGCCGGAGGGCAGGAGCAGCGAGTAGCGGTCGCGTCCTCCGCCCTCTCCGGGCAGCACGAGGACCGTGCCGGTGACGTCGATCGTGTCGCCCGCAGGACCGGCGGGCGCAGCCGCCCCGCCCTGCGTAGGCGTCAGCAGCGCGGCCGTGAGGCCCACTGCCGTGGCGAGTGTGGCGCGTGCTCGAAGTGCCCGAAAAGGCATGTGATGCTCCCCCTGCGACTGCCCCCGGTCAGGGCATCTCGCGAGCATTGTGTCCCACGGGGAGCAACCTCACACTCAGGTGCGGGTGATCGAGTCCCCGTCCACCGTGATCTCGACCGGCGCCAGCGCGGCCGTCGCCGGCCCGGAGATCGGCGAGCCGTCCTCGAGGGAGAACCTGCTGCCGTGGCACGGGCAGGGGATCTCGCCCTCGGTGCTCGACTCGACCGCGCAGCCCTGGTGGGTGCACACGGCGGTGAAGGCCTTGAAGTCACCCTCGGTCGGCTGGGTCACGACGACCTTGGCGCCGGACGCGACGAAGCAGCCGCCCACGGGTACGTCGCTCACGCTGGCGAGCGCGGTGCCGGAAGCCGCACCGTCGGTCGGCGCGTCCGAACCGGAGGCGGCGGGGTCGGTGGCCGTCGTGTCCGAGCCGCCACCGCAGGCGGCGAGGACGGGGACACCGAGGGCGACGGCGGCGGTGCCGGACAGGGCACGACGTCTGTTGATGGCGCTCATGCTCCGGAAGCCTAGCCAGAGCACCTGTGAGCCACCTGAGACCGGCGGCCTACTTCCTCGCGGTGGCCTTCTTCGCGGGTGCCGTCCTCGCAGCGGCCTTCCTGGCGACGGTCTTCTTGGCGGGAGCGGTGGCTGACGCCGCCTTCTTCGCCGCCCGCTCCGCCGCCGCCACCTTCTTGGCGGCGGCCTTGGTGACCGGGCGGGTGACCTCGACAGGCGTGACCTTGCCGCGGGGCTGCTCGGCGCCGCGTCCCTCGAGGATCGGCTTGAGGAAGGTGCCCGTGTGGCTCGCTGCCACCTCCGCGACCTCCTCCGGCGTGCCCTCCGCGACGACCATGCCGCCGCGCGAGCCACCCTCCGGCCCCATGTCGATGAGCCAGTCGGCGGTCTTGATGACGTCGAGGTTGTGCTCGATCACCAGGACGGTGTTGCCCTTGTCGACCAGCCCGGACAGGACGTGGAGGAGCTTGCGGATGTCCTCGAAGTGCAGGCCGGTCGTCGGCTCGTCGAGGACGTAGACGGTGCGGCCCGTCGAGCGCTTCTGCAGCTCACTGGCGAGCTTGACGCGCTGCGCCTCACCACCGGACAGCGTGGTGGCCGGCTGCCCGAGGCGGACGTAGCCCAGGCCGACCTCGCCGAGGGTGTTCATGTGGCGCGCGATCGCGGGCACCGCGGCGAAGAACTCGGCGGCCTCCTCGATGGGCATGTCGAGCACCTCGGCGATGGTCTTGCCCTTGTAGTGGACCTCGAGCGTCTCGCGGTTGTAGCGCGCTCCGTGGCAGACCTCGCACGGGACGTAGACGTCGGGCAGGAAGTTCATCTCGATCTTGATCGTGCCGTCGCCGGCGCACGCCTCGCAGCGCCCGCCCTTGACGTTGAACGAGAAGCGACCCTGGAGGTAGCCGCGCATCTTGGCCTCCGGGGTGGAGGCGAAGAGCTTGCGGACGTGGTCGAAGACGCCGGTGTAGGTCGCGGGGTTGGACCGCGGCGTGCGACCGATCGGCGACTGGTCGACGTGGATGACCTTGTCGACGTGCTCGAGCCCGCTGATCTTGGTGTGCCGGCCCGGCACGGTGCGGGCGTTGTAGATCTGCTTGGCCAGCGAGGTGTAGAGGATGTCGTTGACCAGCGTGGACTTGCCGGAGCCGGAGACCCCGGTGACGGCGGTGAAGACGCCGAGCGGGAAGCTCACGTCGACGTCGCGCAGGTTGTGCTCGCGGGCACCGTGGACGGTGAGCTCACGGCCGACCGTGCGCGGGCGGCGTACGGCGGGGAGGGGGATCTCGCGGCGACCGCTGAGGTATTGCCCCGTCAACGAGTCGGGGTGCTTGAGCAGGTCCTCGACGGACCCCGAGTGGACCACCTGGCCGCCGTGCTCGCCCGCACCGGGACCGATGTCGACGACCCAGTCGGCGACCCGGACGGTCTCCTCGTCGTGCTCCACGACGATCAGCGTGTTGCCGAGGTTCTTGAGTCGGATCAGGGTCTCGATCAGCCGCTGGTTGTCGCGCTGGTGCAGGCCGATCGACGGCTCGTCGAGGACGTAGAGGACGCCGACGAGGCCGGCACCGATCTGCGTCGCGAGGCGGATCCGCTGCGCCTCACCGCCAGACAGCGACCCGCTGGGTCGGTCGAGGGAGAGGTAGTCGAGGCCCACGTCGAGGAGGAACTGCAGGCGCTCCTGGATCTCCTTGAGCACCCGCTCGCCGATCTGGCGCTCGCGCACCGAGAGGTCGACCGTGCGGAGGTAGTGGGCGGCCTCGTTGATCGGCAGCGCGCAGACCTCGGCGATGTTCTTGCCACCCTCGTCCCTGGCGCCCAGGGTCACCGAGACCGAGACCGGCTTGAGCCGCGTGCCGCCGCAGGCCGGGCACGGCACCTGGCGCATGAAGCCCTCGAAGCGCTCCCGGCTGGTGTCGGACTCTGCCTCGCGGTGGCGGCGCTCGACATAGGGGCGGACCCCTTCGAAGGCGGCGTAGTAGGCGCGCTCGCGTCCGTAGCGGTTGCGGGTGACGACGTGGACCTTGGTCGTGTGGCCCTCGAGCAGCGAGGTGCGGGCCTTGGGCGCGAGGTCGTCCCAGGGCGTGTTGAGATCGAATCCGAGCTCCTCGCCGAGCGCGTTGACCAGGCGCAGGAAGTAGTCGGCGACGTGGGCGCCGCTCCACGGCGCGATCGCGCCCTCGCCGAGGGTGGCGCCGGTGTCGGGGACGACCAGCTCCGGGTCGACCTCCATCTTGGTGCCCAGGCCCGAGCACACCGTGCAGGCGCCGAACGGGGAGTTGAAGGAGAACGAGCGCGGCTCGAGGTCGTCGGTGTCGATGGTGTGGTCGTTGGGGCACGACATCTTCTCGGAGAACTTCATCTCCCGGCCCGGGTCCTTGGCGTCGAGGTCGACGAAGTCGACGACCACGAGTCCGCCGGCCAGCCCGAGGGCCGTCTCGACCGAGTCGGTGAGGCGACGCTTGGACGTCTCCTTGACCGCGAGACGGTCGACCACGACCTCGATCGTGTGCTTGAGCTTCTTGTCGAGGACCGGCGGCTCGTCGAGGGTGTGGGTCTGACCATCGACGCGCACCCGGCCGAAGCCCTGCTGCTGGAGCTGGCGGAACAGCTCGACGTACTCGCCCTTGCGGCCCCGGATGACCGGGGCGAGCACCTGGAAGCGACGACCCTCCTCGAGCGACAGGATGCGGTCGACGATCTGCTGCGGGGTCTGCCGCTCGATCGGCGCGCCGCACGTCGGGCAGTGGGCGCGGCCGGCGCGGGCATAGAGAAGGCGGAGGTAGTCGTAGACCTCGGTGATGGTGCCGACCGTCGAGCGCGGGTTCTTCGAGGTGGACTTCTGGTCGATGCTGACCGCGGGGCTCAGGCCCTCGATGAAGTCGACGTCGGGCCGGTCTACCTGCCCCAAGAACTGACGCGCATAGGCCGAGAGCGACTCGACGTAGCGGCGTTGACCCTCGGC
>JBBSOR010000111.1:0-11380 GCA_038259535.1 Propionibacteriales bacterium
CGCCGCGCTCCCCTCAGCAGGCGGGGCGTGAGGAGCAGCAGCGCGACGAGCGTCAGCGCGGCGAGACCGGCGAGGAGCGTCAGCCACGGGATCGAGCCGGCGTTCTGGTCGGCTGTGCCGGCGTCGGCGCTGGCCGTCTCGCCGCGCTCGGGAAGGAGCTCGCTCGAGCGGGTCGCGCTCGGCGACGGGCCCTCGGTCACCGGGGCGAAGTCGGCCGTGGTGTAGCCGGGGACCTGTCCGGCGCGGTCCTGCGGAGTGGGCTCGAAGCGCACCCAGCCCGACCCGGGGAAGTAGAGCTCGGGCCAGGCGTGCAGGTCGTGCGCGGAGAACTCCCAGGCGCCGCTGCTCGTCTTCTCGGGCTCGAGGAAGCCGACCGCGACCCGGCTCGGGATGCCGAGCACGCGGGCCATGATCGCCATCGACGCCGCGAACTGCTCGCAGTAGCCGACGCGGTCGTCGAGGAAGGCCAGGAGGTCGGCCCCGTCGCTGCCCGCCGAGTCGACCTGCGCCTTGTCGTAGCGGAAGCCGCCGTCCTGGCGGAACCACTGCTGCAACAGCTGCGCCTTCTGGAAGCGGGTCGGAGCGTCGGCCGTCACGCTCGCGGCGAGCCGGCGGATCTCGTTGTTGAGGCTGGTCGGGACGTCGGTGAAGGTGCCCGACACCGCTCCGGCGCCGGAGACGGCCCGGTCCATCGACGCGGCATCGTAGGTCAGCTGGACCCCGCTGAACTCGTAGGTGCGGTCGGCCGTCGTCACGTCGTCCTGCGCGGCGATGAAGTCGCGCGTGCTCACGTCGTAGCGCCAGTCGGGGCCGGCGGCGATCCGGGTGACCTGCGCGGCGGTCGGCAACCACGACGACGCGAAGTCGGGCCCGACGCGGACGTCGTACTGGTATTCCTTGCGCGGCACGCTGACGGAGACCCCGTCGAGGGGCGGCAGCGGACCGATGGCCGTCTGCGTGTCCGGGATCGCCCGGTCGCCCGGTGTCCAGGCCGAGCCGTTGAAGCGGGTGAGGACCGAGAGGCGGAGGTAGGTCGGGCGGGGGCCCGACGTCGTCACCCAGAGCAGGGGGATGTCCTGGCCCCGGCGCAGGTCGCGGCGCAGGTCCACCATCGGGTCCTTGACCTCGACCTCGCGGGTGCCGGGGCCGTTGCCGTCGAAGACGCTCATGCTCATGGTCGGCACCGCCGCGGGCACGACGACGGCCAGCGCGATCGCCGCGGCACCCAGCGCGAGCGCCGTGTTGCCGATCGCCCCCGTGCGCACGGAGAACGTCCCCTTCTCCCCGTCGGGTGCGCGACCCCAGCTGGCGACGTGGTCGCTGTGCTGGAGGAAGACGAGGGTGAGGAAGAGCCCGGCGATCACGGCGAAGAGCCACCACGACACGGCCTCGCCCGTCACCGCGACGGGCAGGGTGTAGGCCGCCAGCAGCACCAGACCCGCCACGGGGGCGCGGCGCAGGGTGCAGGCGATCACGTCGACGAGGATCACGACCAGGGTGCCGCCGATGAGCAGCAGCGGGTGGACGGGTGGCACACCGAGCTGGACCGGAGCGGCATAGCTGCGCGAGCTCTCCAGCGCTCCGCGCAGGGCGGCCATGAACGCGTCGGCGTTGCTCGGGGTCGGCAACGGCGAACCCGTCGTCGTGCCCAGCACCAGCAGGGCTCCGACGACGACCTGTCCGGCGATGATCGCGGCCAGCGGGAGGCGGCTCCACCGCGCCAGGGCGGCCAGCCCGCAGACGACGACGCCGATGAAGAGGAGGGGGAAGCCGACCTCGGCGAAGCCCTCGGTCAGCACGCGCCACGAGAGCACCGTCGTCCAGGACGCGATCAGCGCGATGCCGGCCACGCGCAGCTGCTGCGGCAGGCTGCTCCACGAGGCTCTCATCGTGCCGACCCCACGGCCGTCGCCCGGCTCTGCATCAGGCCCAGCTCCTGCCAGGCGGTGTCGAGCCGATCGCGAGGACCGACGGTGACCGAGCGCCAGCCCGCGGACGTCAGCTGCAACGCGGATCCGCGGCCGGGCTGGGCGGGCAGGTGCGGCGCCCACGCGTCGACGTCGAGAGCGATGGCCAGGCTGGAGGAGGCGTGGTGCTGGAGGCGACGCAGGAACGCGAGGTCGGGGTCCGCGAGCCCGCCGAAGACCCCGACGACGAGGCCCCCGTGGCCGGGCTCGGCGAGCCACTGGGTGTCGGGTGCGGGGCGGTGGTCGAGCTGGACGACCGCCAGCGCCTCCAGGAGCGGGATGGTGCTGGCCCCGGCGGACTGTGAGTGCCACTGGGTCTCGCGGCTGTCGCCCGAGGCAGTCACCAGGCGCACGGTGTAGCCGTGGTGGGTCAGGTGCACCGCGATGGACGCGGCCGCAGAGACCGCTCCCTCCAGGGAGCTCGCCGCGCCCTGGCCGCGGTGGGAGGTGCCGCGGTTGTCGAGGAAGACCGTCGCCCGCGACTGCCACGGCTGCTCCTCCCGCCGGACCATCAGCTCCCCGACGCGGGCCGAGCTGCGCCAGTGGACGCGACGCAGGTCGTCCCCGCGGCGGTACTCGCGGACGGTGACGTCCTCGGCGCTCCCGGTCGCGAAGGCCCGGGGTCGGTTGTCGCCGGATCCGGTCCAGGCCCCGCCGAGCGGGATGTTGGGCAGGGGAATGGTCCGCGGGGTCACGGTGAGGCGCGTGGTGGCGTGGAAGGTGCGGCCCAGCTCGACGAGGCCGAAGGGGTCGGTGACCCGCACCGACATCGGTCCGATGTCGAACTGTCCCCGCAGCTCGGAGCGCACCTGGTAGGTCGCGTGGCGGCGCCAGCCGTGGCCGAGGCCCTCCAGCACGAAGCGAGGCCGGGTGCCCAGGACGTAGGGGAGGCGCTCCTCGAGCAGGAGCACCCCGGTCGGGGTGCGTGACTCGTTGGCGACGGTGAGCTCCACTGTCGCGGGCTGGCCGGCGACGACGAGCTGCGGCGACAGCGTGCGCACGAGCGCGAGGCGGTAGCGGGAGCGGCCGACCCACCACGCGGTCAGCAGCGGCAGGACCGCGACGAGCACGCCGATGCGTACGACGGAGGAGTGTCCGACCACGATCGCCGCCACGACGGTCGTGACGCCGGCAGCCAGGAACGCCCGTCCGCGGACGGTCAGAGCGGCGAGGGCCTCACGCACGGCTGCCATGCGAGTCCGACGCCGAGGGGACCGGCACCGACTCCACGAGAGCGGTCAGGATCGCCGAGGTGGTGCGTCCGCTCATGGTGGCCTCGACGTTGGGCAGCAGCCGGTGTGCGAGGACCGGCGAGGTGATGCCGTGGATGTCGTCGGGCAGCACGTAGTCGCGGCCCTGGGTCGCCGCGACGGCCTTGGCGGCCCGCACCAGGTGGAGCGTCGCGCGGGGCGAGGCGCCGAGGTGCAGGTCGTTGCTGGTGCGGGTGGCGGTCGTCAGCGCGACGGCGTAGCGCTGGACGGCCGCGGACACGTGGACCTGACCGACGATCTCGATGACCTTGCGGAGCTCGCCGGCGTCGGTGACCGGCTCCAGGTCGTCGAGCGGGTTGTGCGTCGTGTGGCCCTCGAGCATCGCGATCTCGGCGGACTCGACCGGGTAGCCGACCGACACCCGCGCCATGAAGCGGTCGCGCTGGGCCTCGGGGAGCGCGTAGGTGCCCTCCATCTCGATCGGGTTCTGGGTGGCGATGACCATGAACGGCTTCTCGAGCATGTAGGTCGCGTTGTCGACGGTGACCTGACGCTCCTCCATCGCCTCGAGGAGGGCGGACTGGGTCTTGGGGGAGGCGCGGTTGATCTCGTCGCCGACCACGATGTTGGCGAAGACGCCGCCGGGGCGGAACTCGAACTCGCGGGTGTTCTGGTTGAAGACCGAGACGCCCGTGACGTCGGAGGGCAGCAGGTCCGGGGTGAACTGGATGCGTCGCACGGAGCAGTCGATGCTGCGGGCCAGCGCCTTGCTCAGCT
This sequence comes from Propionibacteriales bacterium, assembly GCA_038259535.1. GTDB lineage: Bacteria > Actinomycetota > Actinomycetes > Propionibacteriales > Nocardioidaceae > Nocardioides. The sequence continues at coordinate 3,956 of JBBSOR010000111.1, forward strand.
GGGTCTTCCCGACACCGGGCACGTCCTCGATGAGGAGGTGGCCCTCGGCCAGGAGGACCACCAGGGCGGCATTGACGACGTCGGGCTTTCCGGCGATCACCCGCTCGATGTTCTGGCGCACCACGCCGGTCACCCGGCGCACGGTGTCCAGATCCGGTGCCTGTCCAGATACCCCAGTGGTCACGTCTCGCCATCCCCTCGTTCACGCTGAAACACCAGCCGGATCACCACGGTATGTGGTCTGCGCAACATACCTGTCCACACCATCCCGGCGACCCCGCGGCGACCCCGCGGCGACTCCGCGGCGATCGCGGCCCGGCGCACCGTGCCCGGCCGCGGCCACGGTCTCCCCACTTTCCACCACCGCCCGTAACGGTCCTCCCCACGGGCGCTCCACGACGGTCCCTGTGAGCGTGCGGCGAGTCGTTGCCACGCTCAGCGTCGCGTCCCGAGGCGGGGGAGGGGGCCGCACCGGAGCGCGCGTGTCGGGTGGAAATTCACGCTCGCAACACGCGCAATCTGGTTGACGGTGGAGTGAAGTGGAGTAATGTGGTGCGAAGTGGGGGACAGGGTCGATCTGCCCGCCGAGCCAGGGGAGGTGCCGGATGTTCTTCGGCACCTACACGCCCAAGCTCGACGAGAAGGGTCGCCTCTTCCTCCCGGCCAAGTTCAGAGACGAGCTGACCGAGGGACTCGTGGTGACCAGGGGGCAGGAGCGCTGCCTCACCGTCTGGTCGCTCGAGGACTTCGGGAAGCTCACCGACCGGCTCCGCGAGGCGCCGGTCACCCAGAAGAGCACCCGCGACTACGTCCGCATGCTGTTCGCCGCCGCCAGCCAGGAGGTGCCGGACAAGCAAGGACGGATCAACATCCCGGCCCCGCTGCGGGACTACGCCTCGCTCCGCAAGGAGTGCGTGGTCATCGGATCGATGAACCGGATCGAGATCTGGGACCCCACCGCGTGGGCGACCTACTCGGAGGAGCAGGAGCAGAAGTTCTCCGAGCTCAGCGACGAGGTCTTCCCCGGCATCTGAGCAGCGCCAACACCAACACCAACACCAGCACTGCGTACGACACAACACGACAGCTGACATTCGGACCCGCATCACCAGGTCTCGAGCCCGCTTCCTCGCGATGCCATCTGGGGCACTTCCCCGGCACCAGAGGGCACCCCATCGCAGGGAGCGGGCAGGGACCTGGTGCGGCGGCTCACCCCGTGCCATCCGGCGGGGAGTGTCAGTCGCACCGCCAACCAGCACCGCCAACCAGCACCGCCAACCAGCACCGCCAACCAGCACCGCCAACCAGCACCGCCAACCAGCACCGCCAACAAGCACCGCCAACCAGCACGACGGCCGGCCCTTCAGCCGGCACGCACCGCAACCAGTGGGGTCGAGATCATGAGCACCACCCAGCCCTTGGGACGCACGGCAGCGGCAGCCCCGCTCCGGGTGCGTGACCAGGCGCGCGAGGCGGCCGCCCTGATCGCGTTCTCCGCCGCCACGGCCTCGGCCCTGGCCCTGGCGCTGCTCGTGCTGACGCACCTGGGTTCCCAGGGCTGACTCCATGATGACTCCCCGCCACGCCCCGGTGCTCCTCGACCGGGTCGTCGCCCTGCTGGCGCCTGCTCTGCAGGCACCCGGCTCGGTCTACGTCGACTGCACCCTCGGCCTCGGCGGCCACAGCGAGGCCGTGCTCGAGAGGTGCCCACAGGCCCGCGTCATCGGCATCGACCGCGACCCCTCCGCGCTGGCCATGTCGACCGAGCGGCTCGCCGCCCACGGTGACCGCTTCACGGCCGTCCACGCCGTCTACGACGAGCTGCCCGAGGTGCTGGCCGGCCTGGGCCTGCCCCACGCGGACGCGGTCTTCTTCGACCTCGGCGTGTCCTCGATGCAGCTCGACATCCGTGAGCGCGGCTTCGCCTACGCCGAGGACGCACCGCTGGACATGCGGATGGACCCGACGACGGGGCAGACCGCGGCAGAGCTCCTCAACACCGCGACCGCCCAGGAGCTGACCCGGATCCTGCGCGAGTACGGCGAGGAGAAGTTCGCGAGCCGCATCGCCCGCGAGGTCGTGCGCCGCCGCGAGACCACGCCGTTCACCACCCGCGCCGGCCTGGTCGAGCTGCTCTACGCCTCCATCCCCGCGCCCGCCCGGCGAACGGGTGGACACCCGGCCAAGCGCACCTTCCAGGCGCTGCGGATGGCAGTCAACGACGAGCTCGCCGTGCTGCGCCGGGCGATCCCGGCCTCGATCGAGGTCATCGGGCTCGGCGGCCGGGTGGTCGTGGAGTCCTACCACTCGTTGGAGGACCGGCTCGTCAAGCGGGCCTTTGCCGACGCCACCCGCCTCGACGTGCCACACGACCTGCCGTTCGTCCCCGAGGGCGCCGAGCCCGCCCACCGACTGGTCACCCGCGGCGCCGAGCGCGCCGACGAGCACGAGATCGCCGAGAACCCCCGAGCTGCCTCGGTCCGCCTGCGCGCCCTCGAGCGCGTCCTGCCTCCCTCACGTCCCCCCTCCCGCGCCCTTCCCCCCGGAGTCGTCCGATGAGCAGTCCCGCCCTCCAGCCGAGGAGCCGCGTCAGCCGGATCGCCCAGGAAGCCGTCGACAAGGCGCGACTCACGGTCGTCCCGCGGGTGCGCACCCGCGCGGCACGGGTGCCGTTCGTGACGCTGGTCAGCCTGGTCCTGGTCGGCGGCATCGTCGGGCTGCTCCTGTTCAACACCTCCATGCAGCAGGCCTCGTTCTCAGCCTCCTCCCTGGAGAACGAGGCCGACACGCTGGCCGCGCGCGAGCAGACGCTGCGCATGGAGCTCGATGAGCTCCGCAACCCGCAGCGGGTCGCCGTCGAGGCCCAGCAGATGGGCATGGTCATCCCGGCAGCGCCCGTGTTCCTCGACCTCGAGACCGGCAAGACCATCGGGGTCCGGACCCCGGCCACCCGGGAGGACGCGATCCAGCTCCTGCCGCCGGCACCGGTCAAGCCTGCGGTACTGGCTCCGGCTCCCACCGTCGTCACCCTGCCCGCGGCGCCGACGACCGGCGAACAGGCCGGCGGGCAGGCCCAGAAGGCCCAGAAGACCCAGAAGACCCGGAACAACCAGAAGAACCAGAAGAGCCGCAAGAACCGCAGCCGGTGACGGCGCGGTCGCGTCGATCCGCGACCCCGCAGCCATAGATTCGTCGACAGGCCGACCCACTGCACGAGTGGGAGCCGGAAACAGGGGAGAGCAGTGCCCAGCACCCGCACCAGGCGTGGCGCCTCTCGAGGGGCCCCGATGATGCGCCTGCGCGTCGGGTTCGTCCTCATCGCGATCGTCCTCTCGTTCTTCGGCGCGCGGCTCGTCCAGCTGCAGGGCGTGGACCCCGGCTCCTACGCGGCCATGGCCGCCGCCGAGGGGGCCGTGAAGGTGCCGCTGAGGGCCGAGCGCGGCGACATCCTCGACCGCAACGGTGTCCCGCTCGCCGACTCGATCAAGGGCAAGATGGTCATCGCCGACCCGAGTCTGACCGCCGACCGGGCTCCCGAGCTCGCACGGCTGCTCTCCGACCGGCTCTCCGTCGACTACTTCAGCACGCTCACCGCGCTGCGCGGTCGCAAGGAGGGGAGCCGTTACGAGTACGTCGCCCGCCGGGTGCCGAGCACCCTGGCCGGCGACACCCTCGACGCGCTCGACGACGCCGGCTACGAGGGCATCTCCCTGCAGGACGACCCGATCCGCGACTACCCGGCGGGCGACGTCGCGGCCAACCTGATCGGCTACATGGGCACCGACGAGCCGCTGGGCGGCTTCGAGCGCACCTTCGACAAGCAGCTGGCGGGCATCGACGGCCAGGCCACCTGGCAGTCCAACTCGGGCAAGGGCGTACGGATCCCGTTGCGTGAGAGCACCCTCAAGGCAGCGCAGAACGGCACCCCGCTGCGCACCACGATCGACCGGGACCTGCAGTGGTTCACCCAGAAGGTGCTGGCGCAGTCCGTGCAGCAGTACCGCGCCGAGAGCGGCGCCGCGATCGTCATGGACACCCGCACCGGTGAGATCCTGGCGCTGGCCGACGTGCCCACCTTCGACGCCAACGAGCCGACCGAGGCCGACAAGGAGGACCTCGGCTCGCGGGCGATGAACGACACCTACGAGCCCGGCTCGGTGGAGAAGGTCCTCACCGCGTCCTCCCTCATCGACGCCGGCAAGGCGTTCCCGCGCCAGAAGTTCAAGGTGCCGGGCAGCCTTCAGCGCCAGGACCGGGCGATCGGTGACTGGTTCGACCACGGGACGATCCGGTTGACCCTGGCCGGGATCATCGCCAAGTCGTCCAACATCGGCACCGTGCTGGCCGCGGACGCGTTCACCCCGCCGGAGCTGGTGGACTACCTCCATCGCTTCGGGCTGGGCCAGAAGACCGACATCGGCGTGCGCGGCGAGACGCCCGGCATCCTCACCGCCGGCGACGCGATGACCTCCCAGACCAAGGACCGCGTCGCCTTCGGCCAGTCCCTGTCCGTCAACGTGGCCCAGATGGCAGCCGCGGTGAACACCGTCGCCAACGGGGGCGTCCGGGTCTCCCCGAGCCTGATCGCCGGGTCCGCGGTCACCGACGACGGGCTCACCGTCGGCACCGACGTGGCCACCCGCACCCGCATCATCAGCAAGCAGGCCGCCCGGGCGACCGCCAAGATGATGGAGAAGGTCGTCGACCCCGAGGACGGCGTCGCACCGGCCGCCCAGGTGCCGGGCTACCTCGTGGCCGGCAAGACCGGCACCGCGCAGCGGGTCGCGGCCGAGTGCGGCTGCTACGACGGCAGCAACACCGTGTCCTTCGGCGGCTTCGCGCCGGCCGACGACGCACGCTTCACCGTCTACGTCGTGATCCACGCCCCGCAGGTCGACGGCGGCGGCGGTTCCATCACCGGACCGGTGTTCTCCCGGATCATGGGCTACGTGCTCGGCCGCTACGGCGTGGAGCCGACCGACGGCAGGCCGTCGCGTCTCCCCGTCGAGTGGTGAGTCGCTACGCTCGGTCGGTGGATCAGCCAGTGGAGTCGCCGGGAGCGACGCGACCGAGCCTGGTCCGCCCGATCCCCGCCGCCGCCCTCGCCGAGTGGCTCGGTGGCACCACCGAGGTCACCGTCCACGGCGACCTCGACGTCGCCGTCACCGGGATCTCGCTGAGCACCGCGCGGATCCGCCCCGGGGACCTGTACGCCGCCCTGCCCGGCACGCGCGCCCACGGTGCCGACTACGCCGGACGGGCCCTTGGCGCCGGGGCAGTGGTCGTGATGACGGATGCCCTGGGGCTCGCCCTGCTGCCGCCGGGGACCCCGGCCATCGTCGTCCTCGAGCCGCGCCGCGTCCTGGGGCGTCTGGCCGCCCGGATCTACGGCGACCCGGCCGCCGGGTTGCGCATGATCGGGGTCACCGGCACGCAGGGCAAGACGACCACCACGCGCATCCTCGAACAGGGCCTCACGGCCTCCGGCCTCACCTCCGCGGTGATCGGCACGGTCGGGACCCGGATCGCGGGCGAGGACGTCCCGAGCGAGCTCACCACGCCTGAGGCGCCGGACCTGCACGGACTCTTCGCGGTGATGCGCGAACGCGGCGTCGACACGTGTGCCATGGAGGTCTCCAGCCATGCCCTCGTGCTGGGCCGGGTCGACGGTGTCGTCTTCGACGTCGCGACCTTCCTCAACCTCGGCCGCGACCACCTCGACTTCCACGCCGACCTCGACGACTACTTCGCGGCCAAGGCCAGCCTCTTCACCCCGGACCGGGCACGCCTCGGGCTGACCAACATCGACGACGAGTTCGGTCGCCGGCTCCGAGACGCCGCGGCGATCCCGATGGCGACGTACTCCTCGCAGGGTGGCGACGCGGACTGGCGGGCGGTCGATGTCGACCTCACCGCGACGGGAGCCGCGTTCACGGTGCTCGGTCCGGGAGTGGAGCTGGTGACCTCGATCCACATCCCCGGCGAGTTCAACGTCTCCAACGCGCTCGCTGCGATCGCGTCCGCAGCCCTGGCCGGGCTCGACCCGCGCGCTGTCGCCGACGGGATCTCCCGGGTGGGTGGCGTGCCCGGCCGCCTCGAGCAGGTCGCGCAGGGGCAGGACTACGCGGTGGTCGTCGACTACGCCCACAAGCCCGACGCCCTCGAGGCGGTGCTGAGGACGCTGCGCCCGCTCACGCAGGGGCGGGTGATTGCCGTGATCGGCGCGGGCGGAGACCGCGACACGACCAAGCGACCGGTCATGGGCGAGATCGGCGCACGGCTGGCCGACGTCCTGATCGTCACCGACGACAACCCCCGCAGCGAGGCCCCTGCTGCGATCCGCGCGGCCGTGCTGGAGGGCACCCGCGGTGCGCGTGCCGAGGTCCAGGAGATCGGCGACCGCAGGCTCGCGATCCGCGAGGCCGTGCTGCGCGCCGCGCCGGGTGACGTCGTGCTGATCGCGGGCAAGGGCCACGAGAGCGGCCAGGAGGTCGACGGTGTGGTGCACCCCTTCGACGACCGCGTGGTCGCCGCCGAGGAGATCGCCGGACGCGGAGCCACCCCATGATCGAGATGAGCCTGGCCGAGATCGCCGACGTCGTCGGGGGAGTGGCCCACGGGGACGCCACCGTCACCGGCGGCGCCTTCCTCGACACCCGCGCACCCGAGTCCGGCGGACTCTTCGTCGCCCTCGCCGGTGAGCGCGCCGACGGGCACGACTTCGCGATCGAGGCCGGCGCCGCCGGTGCCGTCGCGGTGCTCGGCAGCCGGCCCACCGCGCTGCCCACCGTCGTCGTCGGCGATGTGACCGCGGCGCTCGGGCTCCTGGCGCGCCACGTCGTCGACCAGCTCCCCGACCTGGTCGTCCTCGCGATGACCGGTTCCCAGGGCAAGACCGGCACCAAGGACTACCTCGCCCACGTGCTCGCCGACGCCGGGCCGACCATCGCCACCCGCGGCACCTTCAACAACGAGCTCGGGGTGCCCCTCACCGTGCTCCGCGCCGGGCTCGACACCCGCTACCTGGTCGTCGAGATGGGTGCGCGCGGCGTCGGCCACATCGCCGAGCTGTGCGCGATGGCCCCTCCGCACGTCGCCGCCGTGCTCAACGTCGGCACCGCCCACATCGGCGAGTTCGGCAGCCGCGAGGCGATCGCCCGGGCCAAGGGCGAGATCATCGAGGCGCTTGCGGTCGACGGCACCGCCGTGCTCAATGCCGACGACGACCTCGTGAGCGCCATGGCGTCGCGCACCCGTGCCACCGTGACGACCTTCGGGGCCACGCCCTCCGACGTGGCCGTCGGCGAGATCACCAGCGACGACCTCGGCCGCCAGTCCTTCGAGCTGGTCCACCGTGGCTCGGGCGCGACCGTCCACCTCGCGCAGGTCGGGGCGTTCCAGGGGCGCGACGCCGCGGCCGCGGCG
>JBBSOR010000112.1:0-11361 GCA_038259535.1 Propionibacteriales bacterium
AGCGTCACGAGATCGCCCAGCTCGAGCTCCTCGACCCGCAGGTCGCCGTCCTCGACGAGACCGACTCCGGCCTCGACATCGACGCGCTCAAGGTCGTCGCGGAAGGCGTCAACCGCTTCCGTGCCCGCGAGGGCAAGGGTGTCCTGCTGATCACCCACTACACCCGCATCCTGCGCTACATCGAGCCCGACTTCGTCCACGTCTTCGTCGACGGCAAGGTCGCCGAGTCCGGCGGCAAGGAGCTCGCCGACCAGCTCGAGGCCGAGGGCTACGACAAGTACCTGAACCCGGCCTCGGCCTGACCCGCACCACTTCTCCCACCGCCCGAAGGAAGGTTTCCATGAAGGGGCTACTTCCTGATCTGGAAGTCATCCGCAAGGACTTCCCGATCCTCGAGCGCGTTTTCGCGAGCGGGCAGCCGCTGGTCTACCTCGACAGCGCCAACACCTCGCAGAAGCCGCAGATCGTGATCGACACGATGGTCGACCACATGGAGCGGCACAACGCCAACATCGCCCGCGCCATGCACCAGCTCGGGGCGGAGTCGACCGAGGCCTACGAGTCGGCGCGCGACCGGGTGGCCGCCTTCATCAACGCGCCCTCGCGCAACGAGGTCATCTTCACCAAGAACGCCACCGAGGCGCTCAACCTGCTGGCGCGCACGATCGACCTCGGCCCCGGCGACAACGTCGTGATCACCGAGATGGAGCACCACTCCAACATCGTGTCGTGGCAGCTGGCCTGCGAGCGCTCGGGCGCGGAGCTGCGCTGGTTCGGCCTGACCGACGACGGGCACCTCGACCTCAGCAACGCCGACCAGCTGGTCGACGAGCACACCAAGGTCGTGGCGTTCACCTGGGTCTCCAACATGCTCGGCACGATCAACCCGGTCGTCGACCTCGTCGCCCGTGCCAGGGCCGCGGGGGCACTCTCGGTCGTCGACGCCTCGCAGGCGGCACCCCAGCTCCCGGTCGACGTGCAGGCTGCCGGGTGCGACTTCCTGGTCTTCACCGGCCACAAGGTCTGCGGCCCGACGGGCATCGGCGTGCTGTGGGGACGCGAGGAGCTGCTCAACGAGCTCCCGCCCTTCCACGGTGGTGGCGAGATGATCGAGACGGTGACCATGGCGCGCTCGACGTACGCCAGGGCGCCGCACCGCTTCGAGGCCGGCACCCCGCCGATCGTGGAGGCGGTCGGCCTCGGCGCCGCCGTCGACTACCTCGGCCACATCGGTCTCGACGCCATCCACACGCACGAGCAGACGATCACGGCCTACGCCCTGGACGGTCTGCAGTCGGTCCCGGGCGTGAGGATCCTCGGGCCGCTCGATGCCGCTCAGCGCGGCGGTGCGATCTCGTTCGAGCTCGACGGCGTCCACCCCCACGACATCGCGCAGGTCCTCGACTCGCGCGGCGTGGCCGTCCGGGCCGGGCCTCACTGCGCCAAGCCGGCCCACGCCAGGTTCGGCGTGCAGAGCTCGACGCGGATGTCGTCCTACCTCTACACGACGCCGGGCGAGATCGATGCCCTCGTCGAGGGGCTCCACCACACCCGCAGCTACTTCAAGGTGGGCTGATCCTCCATGAGTGCCGAGCTCGACAACCTCTACCAGGAGATCATCCTGGACCACTACAAGCACCCGCACCACAAGGGATTGCGCGAGCCGTTCGGGGCCGAGGTGCACCACGTGAACCCGACGTGCGGCGACGAGGTCACCCTGCGCGTGCACGTGTCCGACGGGGTGGTCCAGGACGTGTCCTACGACTCCGTCGGCTGCTCGATATCGCAGGCGTCCACGTCGGTGATGACCGACCTGGTGATCGGCAAGCCGGTCGACGAGGCGATGAGGATCCATCAGACCTTCCTCGAGCTCATGCAGGGCAAGGGGCAGGTCGAGCCCGACGAGGACGTCCTCGAGGACGGCATCGCATTCGCCGGTGTCGCCAAGTTCCCCGCGCGCGTCAAGTGCGCGCTGCTCTCCTGGATGGCGTGGAAGGACGCGACCACCCAGGCCCAATCTGAAGGAGAAGCACGATGACAGACGCTCTCGATCACGGCGACCTGCCCGAGGTTCCTGAGGCCACCAGCGGCGGCGGCACCGCGACCGTGACGGCCGACGACGTCACCGAGGCGATGAAGGACGTCGTCGACCCCGAGCTCGGCATCAACGTCGTCGACCTCGGGCTGGTCTACGGCGTGCACATCGACGAGGGCAGCAACGCCGTCCTCGACATGACCCTCACCTCGGCAGCGTGCCCGCTGACCGACGTGATCATGGACCAGACCAACGCCGCGCTCGAGGGCCTCGTCAACGACGTCGCCATCAACTGGGTCTGGATGCCGCCGTGGGGCCCGGACAAGATCACCGACGACGGTCGCGAGCAGCTGCGGGCACTCGGCTTCAACGTCTGAGGGCGACCGGACGTGCGCACCCGGGCTTGGCGCCTCCGAGGGTCACACGCAGGTGCTCGCCGGGATTCGCAGCGGTGCACGAGCGTTCCGCGTGTTCTCGCTGAGTGATCCGCCACGGCTCGTCGTCGACGTCGCGACGGCCCGGGACTAGGTTCGCGGCCATGACCCACAGCACCCTGACGATCGCGACTCCCGACGGCGCGATGCCGGCGCACCTGTGGCTCCCGGAGTCCGGCACCGGCCCGGGCATCCTGCTGCTCCAGGAGATCTTCGGCATCAGCGCCTACGTCGAGCGCCGCGCGCAGGACCTGGCCGACGCCGGCTACGTCGTGCTCGCGCCCGAGATCTTCTGGCGCCTGGGCGTCTCCCGCGTCGAGGAGGGCCCGGCGGCTCTGGAGGAGGCCCTCGGCCTGCTCCAGGGCTCCGACTGGCCCGCGGCCGTGGCCGACGGTGAGCGGGCGCTGGACGCCGTGCGCCACCACGAGGCGGTGACGGGTCCGGTCGGCATCGTCGGTTTCTGCTTCGGTGGGGGTCTCGGCTTCCACGTCGCCGCCCGGAGCCCCGCCGACGCGCTGGTGAGCTACTACGGCTCGGCCCTGCCCGAGCTGCTGGGCATCTTGCCCTTCGACCCGTCCGACGTGACGCTCACGGTCATCGACCCGGCCGAGGTGCGCACACCGGCGCTGCACCACTGGGGCCTCGCGGACAGCTTCATCGACCGCCCGGTGGTCGAGCAGGTCTGCGCGCTCCTCGACGCGCAGCCGCACGTCGTGGTCGAGACCTACGAGGGCGGCGGGCACGCCTTCGACAACGCCGACTTCATGTTCTACGACGCCGAGCTGGCGGCGCTCGCATGGGATCGCACCCTGGCCTTCCTGGCGGAGCGCCTCCCGACCGGCTGACTCCTTGATATTGCGTGGCGGCACGTCGTCGCAGGGGCGCACACTTCAGCCGTGCTCAACCCCCACCCGACACGCTACGCCGACCTCAACGGCGTGCTCCACGACCTGGTCACCGGTGCGCAGGGTGCCCTCGGCGACTCGTTCGTCGGTGCCTACCTGCAGGGCTCCTTCGCCCTCGGTGCCGGGGACCTGCACAGCGACTGCGACTTCGTGGTCGTGGTCCGCGCCCGTCCCGAGGCCGAGCAGGAGTCCGCCCTGCGTGCCCTCCACCGGGACCTCCCGCAGGGCGACGGGTTCTGGAACCGCCACCTCGAGGGGTCCTACGCCGTCGCCGACGACCTGCGCAGCACGCTCGGGCTCGGGGCCGAGTGGCTCTTCGCCAACCACGGGGCCGGCCACCTCGAGTGGTCCCAGCACTGCAACCAGCCGTGGACCCGTTGGATCCTGCGCGAGCACGGTGTCACTCTCGTCGGCCCCGGCCCGGCCGAGCTCCTCGACCCGGTGCCCGAGGACGTGCTGCGCGACCAGGCACGGGTAGGTCTCGCGACCCTGACGGACGACGTCCTGGGCTGGTGCCCGCCACACGTCGCCTGGTGCCAGCGCTACCTCGTCGTCGAGGCCGCGCGCAGTCTCTACACGGTCCGGACCGCCCAGGTGGCGAGCAAGCGCGACGCGCTGCGCTGGGCGATGATGCACGGCGACCCGCGGTGGCGACCGCTGCTCCAGCAGGTCCAGGCGGACCGGGAGCGCGGCTTCGACCCGAACGACCCACCACGGCCCGGTGCGCTGGAGCGGGCGCGCGACTTCGCGGCGTACGCCGCTGCCGTGGCATGACGTCGGGTGTCGTCGCCTAGGCTCTCGTCATGGAGCAGCCCGAGATCGACCCCGGAACAGTCGAGACTGGCGAGATCGAGTTCGACCACGAGGAGCTGCGCGTCTTCTGGGAGCTCGCCCGCTACCACGCCAAGCTCAACGCCGCGCCCTCCTACTTCGGACCGACCACGTTGGAGTCCGTTCCGCCGCCGGCCTGGGCCTACGGCGATGCGGCGGGGGACTCCGACGCGTTCGTCACCCGGGTGCTGGCCGACGCGCGTGGTGAGACCACGGCCACCGCCGAGGACTACGCCGGTGAGCTGCCGGAGGTGGGCGTGCTGTCGATCCTCTGTGACGGCGCCGGCGTGCCGCGCGCCCTGGTGGAGGTCAGCGACGTGACGGTGTCCGGCGACGAGGTCGTCGAGTCGTTCACGGTCGTCTACCAGCCCTGACTGCGCCTGGCCCCACGAGCGCACCGGTGTGGGAGAGTCCTCGCATGGCCGAGCGGATGACCTACCTCCTCGTCGACGGGGAGAACATCGACGCGACCCTGGGCACCTCGATCCTGGGTCGGCGCCCCCGGCCCGAGGAGCGACCGCGGTGGGACCGGCTGCTGGAGTGGGCCGAGCGGGCGTTCGACCAGGACGTCACCGGGCTGTTCTTCCTGGCCGCGAGCAACGAGATGCCCACGAGCTTCGTCCAGGCCCTGCTCGCGATCGGCTTCAAGCCGATCCCGCTGAGCGGTGAGGGCAAGATCGTCGACATCGCCATCCAACGCACCGCTGAGGCGTTGGTGCACCGCGAGGCCGATGTCGTGCTCGTGAGCCACGACGGTGACTTCGTCGACCAGGTCTCGGCCCTGTGCGACGGGAGCCGCCAAGTCGGCGTCATCGGCTTCACCGAGTTCGTGAACTCGCAGTTCCGCAACCTGCCCGGGTTGCGGATCTTCGACCTCGAGTACGACATCGCGGCCTTCAACACCTCGCTGCCACGGGTCCGGATCATCCCGATCGACGAGTTCGACCCGCTCGACTTCCTGTAGGGGTTGTCGTGACCCTCGTCCTGGTCCCCGCCGTCAGGTGGCAGCGCTGGGTGGACAACTTCACCACGAGCCACGGCCCGGCCGAGCTCGCCCTGTCCGAGGGGGCACTGGTGGGACGCGCCGAGGACGGCTCGCACTTCGTCGCGCGCCTGCCGTTCGCGACGTCGTACGACGGACCGGTGGCCGTCGCGGACTTCGCCGCGGCCGCGGTCCCACCCGCGCGGTGGGGGGTGCTCCTGGTCCGCAAGGGCGGCTTCGCGGTCGCGCGGCTGGACGGTGCGGCGATGGTCGAGCACAAGATCGGCCAGCGGCACGTGCAGGGACGCACCAAGGCCGGTGGGCAGAGCCAGCAGCGCTTCGCGCGTCGCCGGGGCAACCAGGCACGACAGGCCTACGAGGCCGCGGCCGACCACGCGGCGCGCATCCTCCCGTCCGCGGGCCGCATCGTCACCGGCGGTGACCATGGTGCGGTCGAGGCGGTCCTGACGGACCCGCGGCTGGCCCGCCTCACCGTCGTCGGGCCGTGGCTGGCGGTGCCGGATCCGCGTCGCGCCGTGCTCGACCAGTCGATCCTCGACGCCCAGGCCATGCTGGTCGAGGTCACCAACGCGGGATGACGTCATGAGATCTCCGGGTTCGCACTCGGCGTTCTCATGACGTCCGGCAGGGTTTCCGCGGTCTACGGTGGCCGGGTGAGCAATCCGATCGAGATCCGCGGTCTGGTGAAGGCCTTCGGCACGGTACGGGCCCTCGACGGCCTCGACCTCGAGGTGGAGCAGGGGGAGGTGCACGGCTTCCTCGGCCCCAACGGCTCGGGCAAGTCGACCACCATCCGGGTGCTGCTGGGCCTGCTGCGCGCGAGCGCAGGCTCGGTGCGCCTGCTCGACGGCGACCCGTGGGCAGACGCCGCCGCGCTCCACCGTCGCCTGGCCTACGTCCCGGGCGACGTGACCCTGTGGCCCAACCTCACCGGCGGCGAGGTGATCGACCTCCTCGGCCGACTCCGCGGTGGTCTCGACGAGCGCCGCCGTGCCGAGCTGGTCGAACGTTTCGAGCTAGACCCGACCAAGAAGGGACGGACCTACTCCAAGGGCAACCGGCAGAAGGTCGCGCTGATCGCGGCGCTCGCCAGCGACGTCGAGCTGCTGCTCCTCGACGAGCCGACGAGCGGCCTGGACCCGCTGATGGAGGCGGTCTTCCAGGAGTGCGTCGACGACTTCCGGGCGACGGGCGGGACCGTGCTGCTGTCCAGCCACATCCTCGCCGAGGTGGAGCGGCTCTGTGACCGGGTGAGCATCATCCGCGCGGGCCGGTGCGTGGAGTCGGGCACGCTGACCCAGCTGCGCCACCTCACACGTACGACGGTGCGGGCCGAGACCACACGACCGACCGAGGGTCTCGGTGACCTGGCCGGCGTGCACGACCTGCTGGTGGAGGGGCACCGGGTCGCCTTCGAGGTCGACACGTCCGCGCTTCCGGCCGCACTGGCCGCGCTCCAGGACGCTGGCATCGGCACGCTGACGGCCACGCCGCCCACCCTGGAGGAGCTCTTCATGCGGCACTACGGCGACGAGGTGTCCCAGGCGGAGGGGAGTGGCTCATGACCGGCGCCGGACAGCTGCTGCGCCACTTCCTGCGACGCGACCGGTGGATGCTGTTGGCGTGGTCGGTGGGCATCACGCTCCTCTACTGGTCGCAGGCCGTGAGCGTGAAGGGTCTCTACGCGACCCAGGCGGAGTTCGACAAGGCCGCCGCGGCGATGGAGGCCAACACCGCCTTCATCGCCATGACCGGTCCGGCCCGGGCGCTCAACACCGTGGGTGGGCAGGTGACCTGGCAGGCGGCGGCCTTCGGCGCGATCACGATCGGGCTGATGTCGATGTTCCTGGTCGTGCGCCACACCCGCGCCGAGGAGGAGTCCGGGCGCGACGAGATGCTCCGCGCCGCCGCCGTGGGGCGCGGCGCGACCACGGCCGCCACGCTCCTGGTGGTCCTCGTCGCCAATCTCCTCACCGGCACGCTGGTGAGCCTCAGCCTGATCAGTGTCCCGCTGGCGGCGCCCGACTCCCTCGCACTGGGGGTCGGCCTGGCCGCGGTGGGCATGCTGTTCGCCGCCGTGGCGCTGCTCGCCGCACAGCTGACGTCGAGCCCCCGGGCCGCCTACGGCATCACCGGCGCGGTCATCGGGGCCGCCTACATGCTCCGTGCCGTCGGGGATGTCGGCTCACCGGCGCTGTCCTGGCTGTCCCCGATCGGCTGGTACCAGGGCATGCACGCCTTCTCGGGGGTCCGCTGGTGGCCGCTGGCCCTGCTCGTCCTCGCGACCATGCCGGTGGTCGTCGTCGCCGGCGCGACCTTCGGGCGACGCGACCACGGCTCCGGAGTGCTCGCCGCTCGTCCGGGCCCGAGCCGGGCCGACCCCCGCCTCGGCACCCCGCTCGGCCTGGCCTGGCGTCAGCAGCGGGGTTCGCTGATCGGCTGGAGCGTGGGCCTGCTGCTCACCGGTCTCTCCTACGGCTCGCTGGGCACCGACGTGGGTGACCTGCTCGGCGACTCCGCGACGACCCAGGAGATGTTCATCCGGGGGGGCACCGACCTGGTCGAGGGGTTCTACGCGACCGCCATCGTCATGCTGGCGCTCATGAGCTGCGGCTACGCGGTCTCGACGGCCCTGCGACCTCGGCACGATGAGTCCAGCGGTGTGGCCGAGATCCTGCTGGCCACCGGTCTCTCGCGCAGTCGCTGGTTGCTGGCCCAGGTGGTCTTCACCGTGTGCGGCTCTGCGCTCGTGGTGACGGCCGCGGGTCTGGGACTGGGCCTGGGCTACGCCCTGTCGACCGGCGACGGCAGCGCCGTCGGGACCTACCTGGTGGCGACCCTGCCCTACCTCGCACCCGTGCTGGTGCTCAGCGGGCTGGCCAGGCTGCTGTTCGGGCTGCGGGCCAGATTCGCCCCGCTGGCGTGGGCCGGGCTGCTGTTCGCCGTGGTGGTGCTGTTCTTCGGGCCGGTGCTCCGGATCCCCGAGTGGCTCCAGGACGTCTCGCCCTTCCACCACTTGGCACTCGTCCCGGCGGAGGACTTCCGGTGGCAGCCGCTGCTCGCGCTGGCACTGGTCGCTGCCGTGACGAGCGCACTGGGGCAGGTGTTGTTCCGCCGTCGTGACGTCGAGATGCGCTAGGTTCGGCGACCATGGACGGGTCCGGGTGGCAGCCGGAGCCGGGCTGGCAGCGTCTTCCGGGTGCGGGGCCGGCCACGCTCGGGGTCTGGTCGGCGACCATCGGTGGCCGCGATGTCGTCGTCAAGCGGTTGCGCCGGCCCGACCCGCACGACGCCCCCGGCGTGCTCGACCCGCACGACGTCAACTACTGGCGCCGCGCCGCCGACGTCGCCCTCAGCGGGGTCGTCGCCGACGCACCGGGACTCCGGGAGGCACCGGTCGTACGGGTCGAGGAGGACCCCGACGGCATCACCCTCGTCCACGCGCACGTCGAGCACCATGACGCGCCGGGGCTCTGGCTGGCCGCGTGCCTGGGCCGTTTCGCCGCGGTCGACCTGGGGTCTCACGCCTGGTTGGCGCGCGACCAGCTCCGCAGCCGCCTGCGCCTGGTGGAGCGACGCGGCGGCTGGCAGGTCCTCGCGCGCACCCCGATGGCCGACATCGCCGACCACCTCTGGAACCACCGGGTGCCATGGCTGGACCGCTGCGACTCCCTGCGCCAGGTGGCGCAGCACGGTGATCCCTCCGCCGCCAACATCCCCGGCCGCTCAGGTGCGGGTGCCGTCGCGATCGACTGGGCGCACCTGGGGTGGGGGCCGGTCGGCTCGGACCTGGGCTACCTCTCGCTGGCGACCCGCGAGGACGTCGAGCCGCTGGTGGAGGCCTACGTCGCCGCGTTGCCGCCCGGCCTCGTCGCGGTCGAGGACGTGCTCACCGGAGCCCGGGTGATGGCCGTCTACACCGCGCTCACCCGGCTCGACTGGGCGCTCGCTCGCGTCGCCGACGGCGAGGGGGCGCTCGCCGGGAAGTTCCGTCACCCCAGCGTGGCGCCGTACATCCACGCCATGCAGCGGCAGGTGCCCCAGATCGAGGCCCTGCTCGCCTGAGCCGGGCTCAGAGCTGGTTGGCGGCGAAGGTGTCGCAGGCCTCGAGCGTGCCCTGCTCGTAGCCCGTCGTGAACCAGCGCATCCGCTGCTCCGACGAGCCGTGCGTCCAGCCCTCGGGGTCGACGCCCTGGCCGGACTTCTGCTGGATCCGGTCGTCGCCGACGGTCTTGGCCGAGTCGAGGGCCTCGGCGATGTCGCCCCGGTCGAGGTCGGCGAGGATGCCGTCGCCGTCGCTGGCATCCCTCGTCCACATCCCGGCGTAGCAGTCGGCCTGCAGCTCGAGGCGCACGGCGTCGGAGTCCGGGCCCTTCTGGGTGCGGACCCGGCCCATGGTGCCGAGCAGGTTCTGGATGTGGTGGCCGTACTCGTGCCCGAGGACGTAAGGCTCGACGAAGTCGCCGCCCTGCCCGCCGAGCTGCTTCTCCAGCACGTCGGCGAAGAAGGTGGTGTCGAGGTAGATTTGCTGGTCCGAGGGGCAGTAGAACGGGCCGACCTGCGAGGTGGCCTGGCCGCACCCGGTCTGGACGGCGCCGGCGAACGTGTTGATCGAGGCCGGGGTGAAGTCGGTGCCGCCCTGGTCGGGCAGCGTCGCGGCCCAGAACTGCTCCAAGGACAGGGCGACCGCCTTGCGCGCGCAGTCCGGGTCCTCGTTGGCGTCGGCACCCGTCTTGCAGTTGGCATAGCGCTCGTCACCGCTGTCGATGCCCGCGGGATCGCCCTGGGCCTGGCCCTGGGACCCGGTCCCGCCGCTGCCTCCGGTGAGACCGCCACCCATGCACTGGCTGAGGATCACGAAGAGGATGATGATGATCACGCCGCCGATGCCACCGCCGGCCCGTGTGCCTCCGGGGATCGGGATCCGCATCCCGCCTCCGCCCAGCCCGCCACCACCGCCACCGCCACCGGCGTCGCTGACACGGCCCTTGCTGATGTCAGCCTTCGGGTTGAACCGCATGGGAGTGCCTTTCCGCAGGTCGTGACGCCGCGATCTCGCGCGGCGGGAGCCGTGGCGCACATTAGCGCCTGCCTCGCCGATGGGGCGTTGCGGTGCACCCCTTCGTAGGATGTCGTTCGATGATCACCGCCCAGAAGCTCGAGGTCAGAGCCGGCGCGCGGCTCCTCATGGAGGATCTCTCCTTCCGCATCGCCGCAGGCGACAAGGTGGGCCTCGTGGGGCGCAACGGAGCCGGCAAGACGACCCTCACCAAGATCCTCGCCGGCGAGGCCCAGCCCGCGTCGGGCGCGGTGCTGACCTCCGGCGCGGTGGGCTACCTCCCGCAGGACCCGCGCACCGGTGACCCCGAGGTCCTCGTCCGCGACCGCATCCTGTCCGCGCGTGGCCTCGACGACGTCGTACGCCGCCTGCGCGCGGCCGAGGTCGACATGGCCCACGAGGACCCCAAGGTCCACGAGCGCGGCATGAGGCGCTGGGCGCGCGCCGATGCCGACCTCCATGCAGCGGGCGGCTATGCGGCGGAGTCCGAGGCGGCCCAGATGGCCGACTCGCTCGGCATCGAGTCGCGCATCCTCGACCAGAGGCTCGGCACGCTCTCGGGTGGTCAGCGGCGACGCGTCGAGCTCGCGCGGATCCTCTTCTCCGGCGCGGAGATCCTGCTCCTCGACGAGCCCACCAACCACCTCGACGTCGACTCGATCGTCTGGTTGCGCGACTACCTCAAGGCCCATGCCGGCGGGTTCGTGGTGATCAGCCACGACAACGCCCTGCTGGAGCAGACGGTCAACAAGGTCTTCCACCTCGACGCCAACCGCGCTGAGATCGACATCTACAACATGGGCTGGAAGGACTATCTCTCCCAGCGCGAGTCCGACGAGCGCCGCCGCAAGCGTGAGCGGGCCAGCGCCGAGACCAAGGCCAAGACCCTCACCGACCAGGCCAACCGGATGCGGGCCAAGGCTTCTAAGGCCCAGGCGGCGCAGTCGATGCTCAAACGCGCCGAGAAGATGATGGCCGGGCTCGAGGGTGAGCGTCAGGCCGACAAGGTCGCGCGCATCAAGTTCCCCTCACCCGCGCCCTGCGGCAAGACCCCGATCACGGCCGCAGAGCTGTCGAAGTCCTACGGGTCGCTC
>JBBSOR010000113.1:0-11230 GCA_038259535.1 Propionibacteriales bacterium
ACCGGTCGCCTTCTCCTTGCAGAACTGGCAAACCTTCTTCTTGGGCTTGCGCAGAATTGCCTTGGCCATTGTGGTGCTCCCTTTCAGTGAGCCCGGCCCTGAGGCAAATCAGGGACGGAATGGAATGGAATGTCGTGCAGGATCCGGATCAGAACGGAGGCTCGTCGTTGCCGCCGGACACCCCGGGCGTGGCCCACGGGTCCTTGGGCGGGGTGGACTGGCCACCCTGCGGCTGCGCCTGGGGCTGGGCCTGTCCGCCCCAGCTGCTGGCGCCGCCACCCTGAGCAGGAGCCGCGCTGGCCCACGGGTCGTCGGCCGGAGCGGACTGGGTCCCACCGCCACCGCCACCGCCCGAGTAGCCGGCGCCGCCACCTGAGTAGCCGCCACCGCCGCCGGACCGGGTCGTCTTGGTGACCTTGGCCGAGGCAGAACGCAGCGACGGGCCGACCTCCTCGACGTCGATCTCGAAGACGGTGCGCTTCTCACCCTCGCGGGTCTCGTACTGACGCGACTTGAGGCGACCCTGGACGATCACGCGCATGCCCCGCTGGAGGGACTCGGCAACGTTTTCCGCGGCTTGGCGCCAGACGGCACAAGCGAGGAACAGCGTGTCGCCGTCCTTCCACTCGTTGGTCTGACGATCAAAGGTGCGCGGCGTCGACGCGATCCGGAAGTTGGCCACGGGGGCCCCCGAGGGGGTGAACCGCAGCTCCGGGTCGTCGACGAGGTTGCCGATCACGGTGATGGTGGTCTCGCCTGCCATGTCAGGTCTCCTTGGAATGTCCTGCTGTGCCGGTTGATCCGGGTGTTGCTCCCGGTGATGCGCCCATCAAACAGGCTGTCACCGACAGCGGGAAGGGTCTATCCACAGACGCCACGAGGGCTCAGTGGGCGTCGGGACGCATGACCTTCGTGCGCAGGATCGACTCGTTCAGCGTGAGCTGGCGGTCGAACTCCTTGACCGTCGCGGGCTCGGCCGTCAACTGGATGACGGCGTAGATGCCCTCGGCGTTCTTCTTGATCTCGTACGCCATCCGGCGACGACCCCACACGTCGAGCGACTCGATCGAGCCACCGTCCTTGCGGATCACGTTGAGGTACTTGTCGAGCGACGGCTCGATGGTGCGCTCGTCAAGACTCGGGTCGAGGATGACCATCACTTCATAGGCACGCATAGCGGTCTCCACCTCCTCTGGGCTAGAGCGGCCACGGGCTTTCCGTGGCAGGAGGGACTGTGCGTCCGCGGTGCGCGTTATCGATCGCGCCCCACGGTCATGCTGTCGCCCGGAGGCAACCGGGAAAGACTACCAGCGGCGCCACCGGCGGCTGGAATCGCCGGGAGACCGGAGTCAGTCGGCGGAGCGACGCATCGCAGCCAGCGCGAGGCCCGCGATGGAGGCGAGCAGCGCGAGCCAGTAGCCGAAGCCGTGGCCCTGGTCGATCATGTCGCAGACACCGGACATGATCCCGCTGTCGTCGCAGTTGCCGCCGGGTGTCACGAAGAGGGCGAGCAGCGTGCACAGCGTGGCCACGCCGAACAGCGCCAGCACGGTCGTGCGCACCGGGACCGGGAGCGCGATGCCGAGGATCTTGGCGACCAGGATGCCGGCCCCCACGAGCGCGGCCAGGGCGCCGAACCATCCGAAGAAGCCGTGCCAGGCGTTGACCGAGCTGCTGTTGCTGCTGCCCAGGATGTCGACGGACACCGTGTAGTAGGGCAGGAGCGAGCCGAAGAGGACCAGCACGCCCGCGCCGATGATGCCGAGGTCGAAGCGGTGCGCGTGCTTGAGGGTGGCGATGGCCTCGTTGGCCGAGGTCGAGGAGGGCGACGAGCCCTGCGGCGTGGTCGATGCGGTCGGCTCGGGCGTGGGCTCGGGCGTGGGCTCGGGCGTGGGCTCGGGCGTGGGCTCGGGCGTGGTGTCGGACATGGGTGCTCTCCCCCAGTGGGGCCCCGTAGTCGGGGCCATTCAGACGAGAGACTCGCGCACCCCGAGGCATGGCGGCAATACGGGCAGCACGAAAGGTCCAGACCGGAGCGGCCGTCGGGGGCGACAGCGCTCCTGATCCCTGTGGACGACGGCCGCCCCGGGCGGGCGGATCGGGCTAGCGTCAGGTGGTGCCCCCAGCACCACCCGCCCGAGCCTCCGCCCGAGCCTCCGCCCGACCCTCCGTCCGACCCTCCGCAGTGGTGGCGGGACGCTACGTGCTGCTCGACCAGATCGGCACCGGTGGCATGGGATCGGTGTGGCGCGCCCATGACGAGCGCACCGACTGCCACGTCGCCGTGAAGGTCTTGGGCCGGCACAGCTCGGCGCTGCTCGCACGCTTCGTGCGGGAGCAGGCCGTCCGGGTCCGCCATCCGCATGTCGTCGCGCCCCACGGGTGGGCCGCGGAGGACGACCTGGTCGTGTTGGCGATGGAGCTGGTGACGGGCGGTTCGGTCGCCGACCTGCTGCGCGAGCACGGGCCGCTCGACCCCGGCACGACCTCGCTCCTGGTCGAGCAGCTGCTCCTGGGCTTGGCGGCCGTCCACGGGGCGGGGCTGGTGCACCGCGACGTCAAGCCGGCCAACCTGCTGCTCGAGGCGACCGGACAGGACCCTCCCCACCTGCGTCTCGGCGACTTCGGGGTGGCCGCCCCGATCGCGGAGGGTCGCTTCACCACCGCGCCGGGGGCGATCGGCACCGACGGCTACATGGCACCCGAGCAGGCCCGCGGCGCGCCGCCGGAGCCGACACAGGACCTCTACGCCGTCGGGCGGGTGGCGCTCGAGCTGATCACCGGCCTCCCGCCCTCGCGCCAGCGCGAGATCCCGTCGCACCCCCTGCGCCCCCTGGTCGAGCGTCTGCTCGTCGCGGATCCCGAGCAGCGGCTGGCCACCGCGGACGCGGCGCTGCGGTTGCTGCACCGACTCCCGGTGCCGACCCCCGCGCCCCCTCCGGTGCCGGACCGGCTGGGCCCACCCCCACGCACGCGGCGTACGACACGCGTCGGGGTGACCGGCGCCATCGACTGGCCGGCCTGGATCGCCGTGGCGTCCCTGCTTGGCGTGGTCGCCGGCTGTCTGTGGGTGCTCCTAGGCTGGCGAGCATGAGCACCCCCACCGTCTCCGTCGGCGCCCACGTGGAGCAGACCGACCCGATCGCCGAGGCCGTCGCTCGCGAGACGTCCCTCGTGCAGTTCTTCCTCGGTGACCCGCAGGGCTACCAGGGACCCGAGGTGCGTTTCGAGGGTGGCGCCGACGCGCTGCGTGAGGCGGCCCGGGCGGCGGGGGTCGACCTCTATGTCCATGCCCCCTACATCGTCAACGTCGCGACGACCAACAACCGCATCCGGATCCCCAGCCGCAAGCTGCTGCAGCAGCACATGGACACCGCCGCGCAGATCGGGGCGAAGGGTCTGATCGTCCACGGCGGTCACGTCGGCAAGACCGACGACGCGGCGGTCGGCTTCGACAACTGGCGCAAGGCCATCGAGGCCACGGACCTCAAGATCCCGCTGCTGATCGAGAACACCGCCGGCGGGGACAACGCGATGGCCCGCCACCTCGACCGGATCGCCGGCGTCTGGGACGCCATCTCCTCGGCACAGGGGGCGGAGCAGGTCGGCTTCTGCCTCGACACCTGTCATGCCTGGGCCGGCGGCATCGAGCTCGGCGACGCCGTGGAGCGGGTCCGCGCCATCACCGGCCGGATCGACCTCGTGCACGCCAACGACTCGCGCGACACCTTCGACTCCGGTGCCGACCGCCACGCCAACTTCGGCCAGGGCCACCTGCCGGCCGACGAGTTCGCGGCCGTGGTGCGCGAAGCCGGGGCACCGGTCATCTGCGAGACCCCGGGCGGGGCGGCGGAGCACCGGGCCGACTTCGCGTGGCTGCGCGAGCGCCTCTGATCGACGGATCTGTCAAGAAAGTTCTGACAGGGGCGCAACCGGAGCCCCGTGTTCTGCGTCTGTTCTCACGAGGGGCCAGACACGCACGGGGGTCGTGTCTGGTCCCTTGTAGCCTTTCCGAGGTGACGACCCCCCTGACGCTGCGCCCGATCTCCGCGATGGAGCATCGCGACTTCATTGCTGGGCGGTCGTCCGCCAGCTTCCTCCAGACGCCCGCGTGGGCGGCGGTGAAGTCCGAGTGGCGCGCCGAGTCCGTCGGCTGGCTTCGAGGCGGCGACCTGGTCGGCGTCGGTCTGGTCCTCTACCGCCAGCTCCCCAGGGTCAGGCGCTACCTCGCCTACCTGCCCGAGGGCCCGGTGATCGACTGGTCCGACGACGACCTCGAGTCCTGGCTGGCCCCCCTCGTCACGCACCTCAAGGCCCAGGGCGCGTTCGCCGTGCGGATGGGTCCGCCGGTCATCACCCGCCGCTGGTCCGCCGACCAGGTCAAGGCCGGGATCGCCGACGAGTCCGTGCGGAGGCTCGGCGACGTGCCTCCACTGGAGCGTTCGCAGGAGGGCGCGCGCGTGATCGCCCAGCTCCATGAGCTGGGCTGGCAGCCGCAGGCTGCCGAGGGCGGCTTCTCCGCCGGACAGCCGCAGTTCAACTTCCAGATCCCGCTCGTCGATGCCGACGGTGCCTCCCGCTCGGAGTCCGACGTGCTGGCCGGGATGAATCAGCTCTGGCGACGCAACATCAAGAAGGCCGGCAAGTCCGACGTCGAGATCGGCCTCGGTGCACGCACCGACCTCAAGGCCTTCCACGACCTCTACGCCCACACCGCCGAGCGCGACCACTTCACGCCGCGGCCGCTGTCCTACTTCGAGACGATGTACGACGCCCTCCTCGCCGAGGACCCCGACCGGATCCAGCTCTGGCTGGCGCGACACGACGGGGACCTGGTCGCGGCGACGATCGCGATCCGCGTCGGCACCCACGCCTGGTACTCCTACGGCGCCTCGTCCACCGAGAAGCGTGACGTGCGTGGATCCAACGGCATCCAGTGGGCGATGATCCGCCACGCACGCGAGGCCGGCGCCGAGGTCTACGACCTCCGCGGCATCACCGAGACCCTCGACGACGACGACCCGCACGTCGGCCTCATCCAGTTCAAGGTCGGCACCGGCGGCCAGGCCGTGGAATACGCCGGCGAGTGGGACCTGCCGATCAACCGCGTCATCTATCGCGCCTTCCAGCTCTACCTGGCCCGGCGTGGGTGAGGGGCTGATGAGCGAGCGCAGCGAGCGAGTCATCCAGCACCGCGTCCCTCGTGCCTCATGGGCGCACGGAGCGAAGCGAGTACGCCCATGAGTCTGACCCTGACCGTGGACGGCGAGCGCTGGCGGGCCCATCTGCTCGCGACCGCCACCAGGTTCCCCGGCATCGTGCCGGTGGCCAAGGGCAACGGCTACGGCCTCACCCTGGGTCGGCTCGCGCGGCGGGCGCAGTGGCTGGCCGAGCACGCCGACGAGACCGGAGCCGCCCTCGACGTGCTCGCGGTCGGCACCTACGACGAGATCGACCAGGCCGCCACCCGCTACGCCGGTGACCTGCTCGTGCTCACCCCGTGGCGTCCCTCCGGTGCCGCGCTCCGGCTCGACGAGCGCACCGCCGCCCGCGTCGTGCACACCGTGAGCCGCCCCGAGGACCTGACTGCGCTGCGCGAGCGCGACCCGGGCGCCCGCTTCCTGCTCGAGCAGCTCACCTCCATGCGCCGCCACGGCATGACCCGCCGCGAGCTGGCCGGCGCCGCGGAGGCCGTGCTCGCCGGTGGCGACTCCGGCCGGAGCGGTCTGCGCGGCGTCGCCATGCACCTGCCCCTCAACACCACCTCGCACCTCGGTGAGGTGAGCCGGCTGATCAACGACATCGTGGCGTCGGGCCTGCCGACCCGCACGGTGTTCGTCTCACACCTCACCCATGGTGAGCTCACCCGGCTCTCGGCCACCTATCCCGACTTCACCGTCCGTCCGCGCATCGGCACCGATCTCTGGCTCGGCGACCGGGGTGCGCTGTCGGTGGGCGCCACCGTGCTCGACGTGCACGACGTGGAGCGCGGAGACGTCTTCGGCTATCGCGGTCGCAGCGTGCCCAAGGCCGGTCACCTGGTCGTGGTCAGCGGAGGTACGGCGCACGGCATCGGCCTCGAGGCCCCCACCGGCGACCAGTCGCTCAGGGCCCGCGCCGCGACCCTGGCCCGCGGCGGCCTGGACGCGGTCGGGTTCGTCCGCTCGCCGTTCTCCATCGACGGCAAGCAGCGACTCTTCGCCGAGCCGCCGCACATGCAGGCCTCGATGCTCTTCGTGCCGTCAGGCGCGCGGGTGCCCCGCATCGGGGAGCAGATCGACGTCCGGGTCCGCTTCACCGCGACCGACTTCGACCGCGTCCTCATCACCTGATCGCGAGGCGTCGCGCAGCACCGCCCACACCAGCCAGGCCAGACCGATCACCCGTAGCGCCACGGCCAGCCAGGAGGCGCGGGCGTCGTCGGTGAGCGTCGGCACGAGCGCCTGCCCGACGTACCACCCGGTGATCACCCAGCTCAGCAGTTGCAGGCCCTGCCACACCAGCAGGTCGCGCCAGCGGCGTACGGCGATCGCCGCCAGCGGCAGTGCCAGCAGAGCGTGCTCGGGCGGCGCCGACGGCGTGACCACCAGTGCCGCGGCCAGCATGACCAGGCCGGCCCGCGCGACGGTCAGGGCGGTCGGGCGCGCAGCCATCCGCACCAGCCACCACACGGCCGACGCCGCCAGGGCGAGGACGGCGAGCTGGACCACGGCCCGCGACGTCCGCGAACCGCCGACCCCGGCCTGCTGGAGCAGGAGCCAGATCGAGCCGACGTCGGGGACCTCGACGCGTGCGCGCCCGGGCAGCGTGACCACGACGTACGTCGCCGCCGCCGCGAGCAGCGCGTCCACCCGGTCGCGCAGTCGACCGCCCACGGCGATGACGCCGACGAGGGCCACCGCGACCGGCAGCGCGAAGGCCGCACCGATCCCGGCACCGATGCCGGCCACCCGGCTGCGGCCCGTGGTCCAGCCCCAGAGCAGCACCGCGACCCCGACGGCCGCGACGAGCTCCCAGGACAGCCAGTGCACCAGCAGCAGCGGTGACATCGCCCAGCCCGCAGCGGCCCACGGCCGGCGAGGGTCGACGCGCACGAGCAGGGCGGTGGCGAGCAGGGCGAGGACGGCGAGCCCGACGGCCAGCACAGCCGTCGTCGCGACGGTTCCGGCACCCGGGAGGAGGCCGGCCAGCCGCTCGAGCCACGCAGCCACGCGCGGTGGGGACCCGGCGTCGACGGACCTGCCGGCGAGGTCGCTCCAGCAGAGCTGGGCGAAGGGCTGGTGGTCCTGGGACCACCCCGACGGGACGCACGCGGTCTTGCTGACCATGCCCGCAGCCAGCACCAGTGCCGTGGCACCGAGCAGGGTCCGGGAGGCCTGCCACCAGCGGTGACCCGTCGCGTGCTCACCGAGGGGACCGCCGACGACCTCCGACAGGGCCGCCACCAGCGGGTCGGAGCGCGTGGGTGCCTGGCGCGGGTCGGGGTGGTCCACCGGATGCCTCAGGGGCGGGAGTCGACGGGCAGTCGCGGCTGGAACCGGGCGGCCGGCGTGGCCGGGGCCTCCGCCGGCGTCGTCGGCACCGGCGTCGTGGGAGCCGGGGTCGTGGGAGCCGGGGTCGTCGGCACCGGGGTGGTCGGCGTCTCGGTCGGCACCGGCGTCTCCGTCGGCGTCTCGGTCGGGGTCTCGGTGGGCGTCTCCGTCGGCACGCCACCGGTGGGGCTCTTGGTCGGCTGCCTGGTCGGTTGCGGCGGCGGGGGCGGCGGCGGGGTGTACTCGTGGCCGTCCTCGGGGGCGTCGCCGTCGACGTAGGCCGGCTCCGGGAACTCCTCGACGTCCATGCCCTCCATCACGCGCTGCATGATGCCGGTCCAGGTCTGCGCGGGGTAGACGGCACCGAAGTAGGACGGCAACCACTCGTCGATACGGTCGTCCCCGTCGCCGCGCACATACATCACGGCGGTCGCCATCTGGGGCGTGTAGCCGGCGAACCACGACGAGGAGACGTACTCCTCGGCCCCACCGGTGGCGGTGCCGGTCTTGCCGGCGGCGGGTCGACCGAGCGCCTGGGCTGCCGCGCCCGTGCCGTTCTGCACGATCTGCTGCATCACGTAGGAGGTGTCGGCGGCGATGTCCTCGTCGACGGCCCGGGTCGTGCTGGGCTTCCACTCGTAGAGGGTGTTGCCGCTCTTGTCGACGACCTTCTCCACGACGTGGGCGTCGGCCCGCTCGCCGCCGTTGGCGATGGTGGCGTAGGCGTTGGCCATGTTGATCGGGCTGACCCGGCCCTTGCCCAGCGTGATCAGGGTGTCGGACGGGCTGAAGTCGACCGACCGGGACGGGATGCCGGGGAACTTGTTGGCCGGGGTGTCACCGGGGATGCCGAGCGCGCGCGCCATGTCGTAGATGGACTGCGGTCCGTCCTCCATCGAGTCGGACATGTCGACGAACGCGGTGTTGATGGACTCCTCACCCGCCCTGACCAGGGTCACGGAGGAGCCGTAGTCGTTGCCGAGGCCGTCGCTGCCGGTGCCCTCGTTGCGCACCTCGGTGCCGTCGGGGAACTCGAAGGGCGAGTTGCCCTCGAAGGTGTCCTCGAGCGAGAAGCCCTGCTTGATCGCCGCGGCCACCGTCAGGGGCTTGATCGTCGATCCCGCCATGCCGCCGGTGGCGGCCCAGTTGATCTGGGACTGGAGGTAGTCCTGGCCGCCGTAGAACCCGCGGACCGCGCCGGTGCCGACCTCGATGGTCGCGGCGCCGATGTGGAGCTGCTTGTCACCGAAGCCCTCGGGCTTCTCCTCCAGTACACCGGCCTCGACGTCGGCCATCACGTCCGGATCGAAGGTGGTGGTGATGCGCAGGCCGCCGCCGTCGATCTCCTCCTCGGAGGCGATGTCGTTGGCGAGGAGCTCCTTCTTGACCAGCGCCAGCATGTGACCCTTCTGCCCGCCGAACTGGCTCTGCGTCGCGACCTTGGGGAACTTGGGCAGCCGCTTGAGGGCCTGGTCGCGCTCCTCGGGGGTGATGCTCCCGAGGTCGGCCATGCTGGTGAGCACGTAGGCATAGCGGTCCTTGAGGGCCTGCTTGGAGTCCTTGCCGTTGGCGGGGTCGTAGGCCGTCGGGTTGTTGAGCACCGTCGCCAGCACCGCGGACTCGCGGAGGCTGAGCTCGCTCGCGGGGTGGTCGAAGAAGGCCTTGGCCGCCGCCTGGATGCCGTAGGCACCGCGACCGAAGTAGATCGTGTTGAGATAGCCCTCGAGAACCTCGGACTTGCTGAGCTCCTGCTGGATCTTGAGCGAGACCACTGCTTCCTTGATCTTGCGCTTGTAGCTCTGCTCGCTGGTCAGGTAGAGGATCTTGACGTACTGCTGGGTGATCGTGGAGGCGCCCTGGCGGTCGTTGCCGCGAGCGTTGGAGAAGAGCGCGCGCAGGATGCCCTTGGGATCGATGCCCTTGTCGGTCCAGAAGGTCTGGTTCTCAGCCGCGACCACGGCGTCCTGCATCGTCTGCGGCATGTCGCCCAGCGGGATGGACTCGCGGTTCTGGTCCTCGTAGTAGGTGCCGAGCTGCTGCTTGCCGTCCTGGTAGTAGACGAAGGTGGTCTGTGCCTTGAAGGCCTGGTTCTCGTCGGGGATGCCGATCGCCTGGTAGAGCACGACGACGGCACCGCTCAGGACCAGCGCACCGACCACGCCGAGGATCGCCAGGACCTTGGCGACCTTGGCCGCCCGCTGTCGTCCGGTGCGCCGAGGCTTGGGTCGTCGGGTCTTGGCCGGACCGGTGGCCCTCCGCTTGGCACTCACCCGCCAAGCGTAAGGGGAGTGCCCAGCAGACCCTGATTCGTCACCGACGGATATATCGCTACGATAGGTCGCATGGCACGCCGTGGAGACACCATCGAGCTCGCAGTCCTCGGACTGCTGCACGAGGGACCCATGCACGGCTACGAGCTGCGCAAGCGGCTCAACCTGATGCTCGGGTGGGGTCGGGTCCTGTCCTACGGCTCCCTCTACCCCGCACTGAAGAAGATGCTGCGCGCCAACCTGATCACCGAGGTCGCCGCCACCGCGACACCGATCAGCCGACGACCCCGCATCACCTACGAGGTGACCGAGGCCGGCAATGCCGAGTTCCAGCGGCTGATGTCGGAGGTCGGACCCACGGCGTGGGAGGACGACAACTTCGACATCCGGTTCGCGTTCTTCTCCTCCACCGACATGGAGATCCGTCTCCGCGTCCTCGAGGGTCGTCGCTCGCGTCTGCAGGAGCGGCTGCAGCGCGTCCAGGACGAGCTCGAGCGCACGCAGGCCGAGGTCAACCGCTATGCCGCCGAGCTCCAGCGCCACGGGGTGGAGTCGGTGGAGCGCGAGGTCCGGTGGCTCTCGGACCTGATCCGGGCCGAGCGTGGCGACGTCACCCCCGCACCAACCGCTGCACCCTCACCCTCAGCACGGGCCGTCGGCGGTGCCGGCAGCCCGCCCACGCACGACTGACCATCCACCAGCCAGCAAGACCAGCACACAGAAGGAGAGCCCCATGGGTTCGGTACGAGTAGGCATCGTCGGAGTCGGCAACTGCGCCACCTCCCTGATCCAGGGCGTGGAGTACTACAAGGACGCGGACCCGTCCGGCAACGTCCCCGGGCTCATGCACGTCGTCTTCGGCGACTACCACGTCAACGACGTCGAGTTCGTGCTCGCCTTCGACGTGGACGACAAGAAGGTCGGCAAGGACCTCTCCGAGGCCATCAACGCCTCCGAGAACAACACCATCAAGATCTGCGACGTCCCGACCCTGGGCATCGAGGTCAAGCGCGGCCCGACGATGGACGGCCTCGGCAAGTACTACCGCCAGACCATCGAGGAGTCCGCGGCCGAGCCGGTCGACGTCGTGCAGGCGCTCAAGGACGCCGAGGTCGACGTCCTGGTCTCCTACCTCCCCGTGGGTTCGGAGGAGGCCGACAAGTTCTACGCCCAGTGCGCCATCGACGCCGGCGTGGCCTTCGTCAACGCCCTCCCCGTCTTCATCGCCTCCGACCCCGTGTGGGCCAAGAAGTTCGAGGACGCCGGCGTCCCGATCGTCGGCGACGACATCAAGAGCCAGGTCGGCGCGACCATCACCCACCGGGTCATGGCCAAGCTCTTCGAGGACCGCGGCGTCGCGCTGGACCGCACCTACCAGCTCAACGTCGGCGGCAACATGGACTTCAAGAACATGCTCGAACGCGAGCG
>JBBSOR010000114.1:0-11102 GCA_038259535.1 Propionibacteriales bacterium
AGCCGCTCGAGCAGCTCCTCGTCGTCGGCGGGAACGTCGGCCTCGGAGTCGAGCTCGCGCGAGCGCATCGCCTTGGCGAACGACTCGCGGAACGTGCGCCCGATCGCCATCGACTCGCCGACCGACTTCATGTGGGTCGTGAGCTTCCCCTCGCTGCCGGGGAACTTCTCAAAGGCGAAGCGGGGAATCTTTGTGACGACGTAGTCGATCGTCGGCTCGAACGCGGCAGGTGTCGCCTGGGTGATGTCGTTGGGAATCTCATCGAGCGTGTAGCCGACCGCGAGCCGCGCGGCGATCTTCGCGATCGGGAAGCCGGTCGCCTTCGAGGCGAGCGCCGAGGAGCGAGAAACGCGCGGGTTCATCTCGATCACGACGATCTCGCCGCTCTCGGGGCTGACCGCGAACTGGACGTTGGAGCCGCCGGTCTCGACGCCGACCGCGCGGATGATCGCGATCGCGAGGTCGCGCATCTTCTGGTACTCGCGGTCGGTCAGGGTCATCGCCGGGGCGACGGTGATCGAGTCGCCGGTGTGCACGCCCATCGGGTCGAGGTTCTCGATCGAGCAGACGATGACGCTGTTGTCGGCGCTGTCGCGCATGACCTCGAGCTCGTACTCCTTCCAGCCGATGATCGACTCCTCGAGGAGGACCTCGGTGGTGGGGCTGGCGGCGAGGCCGGACCCGCCGATGCGGCGCAGGTCCGCCTCGTCGTAGGCCATCCCGGAGCCGGTGCCACCCATGGTGAAGGACGGCCGGACGACCATCGGGTAGCCGAGGTCCTGGGCTGCCTCGAGCAGGTCGTCGACGGAGTGGCAGATGACGCTGCGCGCGCTCTCCCCGCCGAGCTGCTCGACGATCTTCTTGAACTCGCTGCGGTTCTCGCCACGCTCGATCGCGGCGATCGACGCGCCGATCAGCTCCACGCCGTACTTCTCGAGCACGCCCGCCTTGTCGAGGGCCATCGCGCAGTTGAGGGCGGTCTGGCCGCCGAGCGTGGCGAGCAGCGCGTCGGGGCGCTCGTGGGCGATGACCTTCTCGACGAACTCGGGCGTGATCGGCTCCACGTAGGTCGCGTCCGCGAACTCGGGGTCCGTCATGATCGTGGCGGGGTTGGAGTTGACCAGGATGACCCGCAGGCCCTCCTCGCGCAGCACCCGGCACGCCTGGGTGCCGGAGTAGTCGAACTCGCAGGCCTGGCCGATGATGATCGGACCGGAGCCGATGACCATCACGGACCGGATGTCAGTGCGCTTGGGCATGTCAGGCCCCCTTCCGCTCGGACATGAGATCGCAGAACCGGTCGAAGAGGTACGCCGCGTCGTGCGGGCCTGCGGCGGCCTCGGGGTGGTACTGCACCGAGAAGCTGGTGAGCCGACCCGCGGGATCGCGCAGCTCGAGTCCTTCGACGACGTCGTCGTTGAGGCAGACGTGGCTGACGGTGACCTCACCGAACTCGGTGGTGGTGGAGCCCTCGAGAGGGGCGTCGACCGCGAAGCCGTGGTTGTGCGCCGTCACCTCGACCTTGCCGGTGGTGCGGTCCATCACGGGCTGGTTGATGCCGCGGTGGCCGTACTTCAGCTTGTAGGTGCCGAAGCCGAGGGCCCGGCCGAAGAGCTGGTTGCCGAAGCAGATCCCGAAGTAGGGCAGCCCGGCGCGCAACGCCCCCTGGAGCAGCTCGACCTGCTCGGTGGTGGCGGCCGGGTCACCGGGCCCGTTGGAGAAGAACAGTCCGTCGGGCGACACCGCCTGCACGTCCGCGAGGCTCGAGGTCGCGGGCAGGACGTGCACCTCGATTCCCCGCTCGCTCATCATCCGGGGCGTGCTCGCCTTGATGCCCAGGTCGATGGCCGCGACCCTGAAGTGAGGCGTCCCCTGGGCCGCGACGACGTACGCCTCGGGAGTGGAGACGGCGGCGCTCAGGTTGGCGCCGGCCATGCCGCCGGAGTCCAGCACCCGCTGGAGCAGCCGCTCGGGGTCGCGCTCGGTGGTCGAGATGCCGACCCGCATCGCACCGCGCTCACGGATGTGCCGCGTCAGCGCGCGGGTGTCGACGCCGGAGATGCCGACGACGCCCTGCTCGCGCAGCTCGTCGCCGAGGCCGCGCACGCTGCGCCAGCTGGACGTCACGCGGGCGGGATCGCGGACGACGTAGCCGGCGACCCAGATGCGCGAGGACTCGGGGTCCTCGTCGTTCATCCCGGTGTTGCCGACGTGCGGGGCCGTCATCACGACCACCTGGCGGTGGTAGCTGGGATCGGTCAGCGTCTCCTGGTAGCCGGACATGCCGGTGGAGAAGACCACCTCGCCGAAGGTCTCGCCTGCGGCCCCGAAGGACTCACCGCGAAACGAACGCCCGTCCTCGAGCACGAGCAGCGCCGACCGGGTCTGGGCTGGGGCAGGCAGAGCCATGCCGTACCTCCTTCTCCGCCTCACGGGACGGATCGTTAAAGGATGTTCGAAGCGAGTCAGACCCTACCAGCGCAGGGCCCCGTCGCGACCATCCGTCCACGTCGACAGTGGGGCCCGCAGACCCCGCGTCCGGACCGGCTCCACCGTTGCCGACGCGGCCCGCGGCACCGGCCGCCCCGGGTGCTGTCACCCTGTAGCCATGCGCGTCGTCGAGCTCGACCAGGCCGTCCGCGCGGTGCGCGAGCACTGCGGTCCGCTGCACCATCCCCCCCGGGTGGTCACGAGCGGCAACTTCGCGTCCCCGGTCGCGCTGCTCGGCCCGATCCTGGCGGAGCTGCCGGCTGCCCGACTCCATGCGCTCAACGCGCAGAAGGACCTGCCGACGCACGAGGGCGTGATCCCCGAGACGACGTTCGTCGGGCCTGGTTTTCGCCGGCACCCACGCCTGGCCTACGTGCCGTGCCGGCTGTCGATGGTGCCGCGGCTCTTCCACGGCCCGCTCACCCCCGACGTCGTGGTCCTCCACACCACGCTGCCGCGCGACGGTCAGGTGTCGCTCGGCCTCGAGGTCAACGTCCTGCCCGCCGCCATCGAGGCAGCGCGCCGGCGCGGCGCTCTCGTGGTCGCGCAGCTCAACCCCCGCATGCCGTGGACCTTCGGCGACGCCGAGATCTCGATCGAGGACCTCGACCTGGGTGTCGAGGTCGACGTGGCCCTGACCACCCACACCGCCCGGTCGCCGAGCGACGACGCACGGCTGATCGGGTCCCGCGTCGCCGCGGAGATCGGCGATGGTTCGACGCTCCAGGCGGGCATCGGGGAGGTGCCGGACGCCACCATCGCGGGCGTTCTCCAGCGGCGCGGACTGCGGATCTGGACCGAGATGTTCAGCGATGGGGTGCTCATCCTCGAGGAGGCCGGGGCCCTGGACCGCGGCACCCCGGTGTGTACGTCGTTCGTGTTCGGCAGCCAGGAGCTCTACGACTGGGTCGACGACAATCCGCGGGTCCGCATGCTGCGCACCGAGACCACGAACTCTCCCGCGGAGATCGCCCGACAGCCCGCGATGACGTCGATCAACACCGCGCTCCAGGTCGACCTGTTCGACCAGGCCAACGCCTCACGCATCAACGCACGCATCTACAGCGGCTTCGGCGGGCAGACCGACTTCACCGTGGGCGCGAGCCACTCCCCGGGTGGTCGCGCCTTCATGGCGCTGCGCAGCTGGCACCCGCGCGCCGACGTCTCGACGATCGTGCCCCTGGTCGACGAGCCGGTGACGTCCTTCCAGCACAGCGCGGTCGTCACCGAGCAGGGCGTTGCCTGGATGTGGGGACGCAGCGAGCGCGAGCAGGCGCGCAACCTCATCGAGCAGGCCGCCCACCCCAGCGTCCGCGAGGATCTGTGGGAAGAGGCGCGGGCCCTCGGCCTGGCCTGATGCGTCAGGCCCAGCTTGCGCGCATCACGTCGTAGGCACCCGCCGGGGAGCCGTCTGCCTCAGGCACCCTGGTGCGCATCACCATCGAGAGCGCCGCCGCCTCGACGACCACGTCGATCTCCCATCGCCACCCGGGGGCGTAGTCGTAGCCGACGGACGTCATCCCGGCCCGGCACGTGCCGGTGAGGAGCACGACGTCGCGCTGGTGCCAGCTGTCGACCCAGGCGGCCGCCACCGCGCCGTCGTCGGCCGGGAGCCCGAGCAGCAGGGTGCCCGACTGCGCGCCGTCGTCCGGGTGCAACCAGGTGTAGGTCAGCACGGTCGCGCGACCGGCCGCCGCCTCCTCGACGCTCAGCGTCGAGGGCGCGTCGGCGAGATCGTCGGTCGGCATCAGCCGGAAGGCACAGGTCCCGGCCCGGGAGCGGGGCGCAGTGTCCGGAGCCGGTGGATCCACGAAGATGCAGAAGACGTGACCCGCTGGGCTGGCATAGGCCCGTAGCGGCTCGTCGGGGTCGTCGGTGCGGTCCAGGCGGAGCTCTCCCCCGAGGGCGAGCACCCGCTCGTGGGCCGCGTCGAGTGCGGCACGCGTCGGCACCGTGGTGTCGAGGTGGCTCACCGACGGGTGTCCGGGCTGCGGCCACCTGCTGGTCGACAGTGACGCCACCTCCTGGATCGCCAGGCGACGGCGCCCGTCGGGGCGGGTGAGGACGAGCCAGTCGACATCGGCCGGTGCATCGGACGCGGCGTCGCCGGGCCGATAGTCCAGCGCCAGCAGCTCGCGCCAGAACTCTGCCTCACCGCGGACGTCCAGGGCGTCGAGGACCGTGTGCAGCAGCTGCGGGACGTCACTCATCCCCGGACCCTACGAGTTCTCGAGGATCGACGTCAGTAGTCCGAGCCCCCGCGCAGCGGACCCGGCCTGCCGTCCGGGTCGTGCACCGTGTCGAGTGGGAGGCCCAGCAGACGCTCGGCCCACGGCCCGAACTCGGGGACGGGCAGGGTGCGCAACCTGCCGGGCGGGCGCGCCCCGGAGCGAGCGCCTGCATGCCAGGCGTCCAGGTCTGCGGCGGCCTGCGCGTAGGCGTCGTACATCGCGTGCGGGTCGTGGAGGTCTGTCATGGCCGCGTCGAGGCCACGACGCTCGACCTCGGCGAGCCGGTCGAGGTGCTCGGCCGCGAGCGTGAGTCGCAACCTCCGCGCGTAGTCCTCGTCGAGCACGACGCACGACAGCTCGGAGTCGTGGGTCCAGGAGCGTCGGTTGAAGTTGTCGGACCCGACGCTCGCCCACACGTCGTCCATGACGCACACCTTCGCGTGGACGTAGACCGGTGTGCCCGCGTGGTTCTCCAGCCCGTAGGCCGCGACCCGGTCGGGCGCCGCCTCGATGAGGCTGGTCAGGGCTCGCGCCCGCCCGAGCAGCTCTGCCTGCCGCGACACCCGGCCCGACACGTCCGGTACCAGCGGGATGACGACCACCACCCGCAGGTCGGGCTGCTCCCGCAGCGCGGCGAGGAAGGGGTCGGCGACCTCGTGCCCCCAGAAGTACTGGTCCTCGACGTAGATGAGCCGGCGGGCCCGGGTGATGGCCTTGCTGTAGCCGCGGGCGACGCTGCGCTCGCCGCCGCGGGCGAACGGGTAGTCGCGTCCGTGCCGCAGGTCGGGATAGGTCCGCAGCAGCTGGACCCGGTGAGGACCCGCAGCGGGAGGAGGTGGGCCCTGGTCCGGCAGCGGGTCGGGGTCGAGGTCGAGGCCGCGCAGCCGGTCGACGGTGCGACGCAGCGGACTGCGGCTCAGCGGGGTGGGGTCGAGCCACCGCTCGCGGAAGACCGTCTCGACAGCGTGCACGGCCGGGCCCTGGATCCTGACCTGCACGTCGTGCCAGGGAGGGTGGTCGCCGTACTCCTCGGCGAGGGGCTGTGACTGCGGGTCGCCCGCGTGGTCGGCGTCGTCGCGGCGGTTGTTCGCGAGGTCGATGCCGCCGATCCACGCCACGTCGCGCGACGGGTCGTCCGGGTGCCGGATCACCACGAACTTCTGGTGGTGCGACCCACCGGTGCGCACGCGCATGTCGAGGAGCACCTCGGCGCCCCGGCGCTGGAGCTGCTCGCCGAGGTGCCGGTTCTCGGTGGCGAAGAAGCCGGTCTGGTCGAGGTGCGAGCGCCACACCAGGCCGCGCACGTCCACGCCGCGCTCGTCGGCCGCGCCGAGCACCTCGACGACCTCGCTCCCAGCCTCGCCCGTCAGCCGCTCGTCGGCGTCACCCTGCCAGTCGGTGAAGAGCACCAGGTCGCCTGCTCGGGTCTCCTCGAGCTCGGCGCACAGGTCCGCGAAGTAGTCCGTTCCATGGATGAGCGGGGTGATGAGGTTGTGGTCGATCCAGGCACAGTCGCCGTCGCACTGCTGGTCGATGAGGGTGTGGGAGTTGGCGCGCTCACCGGCCGTGAGCAGCCAGGCGCGGGGATCGGTCACCCGGCCACCATGTCAGGTCCTCCCGCGGCCGTACGACGGAGCGCGACCACGGCGAGCCCACGCGCTCGACCTGGTGCGTCGCCCGCGCTGGGGTCAGACCAGGGCGCCGTCGCGCACGGTCACCCGTCCGGCGTAGATCGTGTGCACCACCTGTGAGGTGAGGCTGCGCCCGTGGAAGGGGTTGTTGCGCGACAGCGACGCCGAGGCGTCCCGATCGACCGTCACGGAGGCGTCGGGGTCGATGAGCACGACGTGCGCCGGCGATCCGGGCGCCAGCGACCGTCCCTGGTCGGGGAGCCCCGCGATCCGGGCGGGCGTGAGCGACATGACGCGTGCGATGTCGCCCCACGACAGGTCGGGCATCGCCGTCCGCACGACCCCCAGTGCCGTCTCCAGGCCGATCATCCCGAAGGCGGCGTCGACGAAGGCGTGCTCCTTGTCGTGCCGCGCGTGCGGCGCGTGGTCGGTCGCGACGGCGTCGATGGTGCCATCGGCGAGCGCCTCGCGGAGCGCGTCGACGTCCTCCTGCGGGCGCAGCGGCGGGTTGACCTTGTAGGTCGGGTCGTAGCCGGTGAGCAGGTCGGTCGTCAGCAGCAGGTGGTGGGGCGTGACCTCGGCGGTGACCTCCCAGTGCCCGTCCCGCGCGGACTGCGCCTTGGCCCAGCGCAGCACCTCGACGGACCCGGCACTCGACACGTGGGCGACGTGCACCCGCGACCCGGTGTGTCGGGCCAGCATCACGTCGCGCGCGACGATGACCTCCTCGGCGATCCCGGGCCACCCGGGCAGTCCGAGCCGGCCCGAGAGCTCGCCCTCGTGGCAGCACGCGGCCGGCCCGGCCAGGGACGGGTCCTGGGAGTGCTGGGACACGACCCCGCCGAACGCCTTGACGTACTCCAGCGCCCGACGCATCACCCGGGCGTCGTGGACGCACCTGCCGTCGTCGGAGAAGACGCTCACGCCCGCGCGGGAGCGATGCATCAGCCCCAGCTCGGCGAGCTCCTCACCACCCAGTCCGCGGGTGACGGCGCCGACGGGCTGCACGTGCACGAGACCGGCCTCGCGACCGAGCTCCCACACGCGGGTCGCGGCTTCCGCGGTGTCGGTCACCGGGCTGGTGTTGGCCATGGCCAGGACGGCGGTGTAGCCGCCGAGCGCGGCGGCCTGCGAACCGGTCAGGATCGTCTCGGCGTCCTCGCGGCCGGGCTCGCGCAGGTGGGTGTGGAGGTCGACGAGCCCGGGCAGTGCGACGAGTCCGGCGGCGTCGATGGTCTCGGCGCCGGCAGGCACGGAGTCCACGAGCACTCCGCTGTCGTCGACGTAGAGGTCGGCGGTCGTCTCACCGAGCAGCGAGGCCCCCTTGATCACCAGCGACATCAGCCCATCCCTCCATCGGTCTCTCCGGCAAGCAGGTGGTAGAGCACGGCCATCCGGATCGCGAGCCCGCTGGAGACCTGCTCCAGCACGACCGACTGCGCCGCGTCGGCCGCGTCTGCGGCGATCTCGAGGCCCCGGTT
The DNA here is from genome assembly GCA_038259535.1 of Propionibacteriales bacterium. Taxonomy (GTDB): domain Bacteria; phylum Actinomycetota; class Actinomycetes; order Propionibacteriales; family Nocardioidaceae; genus Nocardioides. The sequence continues at coordinate 7,834 of JBBSOR010000114.1, forward strand.
CATCGGCCCGGGGTGGCAGATCGGCACGTCGGGCCCGAGCAGCGCGAGCCGCTGGCGGGTCAGGCCGTAGCCCACGGTGTACTCCCGCGCGCTCGGGAAGAAGGCGCCGGACATCCGCTCGCGCTGCACCCGCAGCATCATCACCGCGTCGGGCGCACCGCGCAGCACCTCGTCCAGGTCGTAGGACGTCTCGAACCCGGCCGCCGCCGACCACGCGCCGACCCCGCTGGGCATGAGCGTGGGTGGCGCGACGACCGTGACGCGCGCGCCGAGGCGGGTCAGGCACTGGATGTTGGACCGGAAGACCCGGCTGTGGGTCAGGTCGCCGATGATCGCGACGTGGCGTCCCTCGAGCGAGCCGAGGCGTCGCTGGAGCGTGTAGGCGTCGAGCAGTGCCTGGGTCGGGTGCTCGTGCATGCCGTCGCCGGCGTTGATGACCGCCGCGTCGACCCACTCGCTCACCTGCACGGCCGCGCCGCTGGCCGGGTGGCGGATGACCAGACCGTCGACGCCCATCGCGCAGACCGTGAGGACGGTGTCGCGCAGGCTCTCGCCCTTGGACGCGCTGGACCCCTTGGCGCTCACGTTGATCACGTCGGCGGAGAGCCACTTGCCGGCGATCTCGAACGACGAGCGCGTGCGGGTGGAGTCCTCGAAGAACATGTTGACCACGGTGCGACCGCGCAGCGCCGGGAGCTTCTTGACCTCGCGGTGCTGCACGTCGTGCATGTCGGCGGCCGTCGCGAAGAGCGCCTGGATGTCGTCGGTCGAGAGGTCGTCGACGGAGAGCAGGTGCTTCACGAGATGGTCACCTCGTCGGTGCCATCGATCTCCGCGAGCCGGACGCTGACGCGCTCCGCCAGCGCACTGGGCAGGTTCTTGCCGACGTGGTCGGCCCGGATCGGCAGCTCGCGGTGCCCGCGATCGACCAGCACGGCCAGGCGTACGGCGGACGGCCGTCCGAGGTCGGCGAGCGCATCGAGGGCCGCCCGGATGGTGCGTCCGGAGAACAGCACGTCGTCGACCAGGACGACGACCTTGCGGTCGATGCCCCCCGTCGGCAGCGCCGTCTTGTGAGCACGCCGGGTCGGCTGCGAGCGGAGGTCGTCGCGATACATCGTCACGTCGAGCTCGCCCACCTCCACCGGGGAGCCCTCGACGGCGGCGATCTTCTCCGCGATCCGGCGCGCCAGTGGCACACCGCGGGTGTGCAGGCCGAGCAGCACGAGGTCGGTGGCGCCCTTGTTGCGCTCGAGCAGCTCGTGGGAGATGCGGGTCAGCGCCCGGGAGATGTCACGGGCATCGAGGACGGTGCGGTCCGCCCGGTCGGGGCTGGTGTCGTCGGGGGCAGGCATGTGCGCGCCGGACCTCCTTCTCCGCCTCACTGGACGGCTCGTTAAAGGATGTCGATCGGGTGCGACCCTAGCAGCCGCTCACCGCTCGAGGATGGCGACGACTCCCTGGCCGCCGGCGGCGCAGATCGAGATCAACGCACGGCCCGTGCCCTTCTGCGCCAGCAGCTTGGCGGCGACCGGGAGGATCCGCCCGCCGGTGGCGGCGAACGGGTGCGCCGCGGCCAGCGAGGAGCCGTTGACGTTGAGCAGGTCCCGATCGATCGCGCCCAGCGGTCCCTCCAGGCCCAGCCGCTCCTGGCAGAAGACCGGGTCCTCCCAGGCCGCCAGGGTGGACAGCACCTGGGAGGCGAAGGCCTCGTGGATCTCGTAGAAGTCGAAGTCCTGCAGGGTCAGGCCGTTGCGCGCCAGCATCCGCGGGACGGCGTACACCGGTGCCATCAGCAGGCCTTCGTGGCCGTTGACGTAGTCGACGGCAGCGGTCTCGGCGTCGATCAGGTGGGCCAGCACGGGCAGGCCGCGCTCCTGGGCCCACTCGTCGCTCGCGAGCAGCACGGCCGAGGCACCGTCGGAGAGCGGCGTGCTGTTGCCCGCGGTCATCGTGGCGGCGGCGCCCTTGCCGAAGACCGGCTTGAGCGTGGCGAGCTTCTCCACGGAGGAGTCGGGGCGCATGTTGTTGTCGCGCTCGACCCCGCGGAAGGGGGTGATCAGGTCGTCGTGGAAGCCGTCGTCGTAGGAGCGCGCCAGGTTGTGGTGCGACCGGGCGGCCAGCTCGTCCTGCGCCTCACGGGTGATGCGCCACTCCAGTGCGGTCAGCGCGGCGTGCTCGCCCATCGACAGCCGGGTGCGCGGCTCGCCGTTCTGGGGGATGTCGAGACCGATGTCGCCGGGTCGGATCGACCCGAGCGCCCTGAGCTTGCCGATGGTGTCCTTGGCGGTGTTGACCTTCATCAGCTTCGTGCGGAGCCTGTCACTGATCGCGACCGGGGCGTCGGAGGTGGTGTCGGTGCCGCCCGCGATGCCGGCGTCGATGACGCCCAGCGCGATCTTGTTGGCCACCTGGATGGCCGCCTACAGGCCGGTGCCGCACGCCTGCTGGATGTCCGTCGCGGCCGTCTCGGGCGCGAGCTTCGAACCCAGCACCGACTCGCGGGTCAGGTTGAAGTCGCGGGAGTGCTTGAGCACGGCGCCGGCGACGACCTCGCCGAGGCGCTCGCCCGGCAGGTCGAAGCGGTCCACGAGTCCGTCGATGGTCGCGGTGAGCATCTCCTGGTTGGAGACCCCCGCGTAGACCGTGTTGGAGCGGGCGAACGGGATGCGGTTGCCGCCGACGACGGCGGCGGGGCGAGTGGTGGGCTGCATGTTCCTATCCTTGCCTGCGTGGTGTCCCACGCCAACGAGGTGAGGGGCACGTCACGAAGAGTGGACTCCGAGTTGCACCCGGAGTTGCATGTCATTCTCCCGCCCCGCACCCACAGAGGAACCGTCACCGATGAGCGACCGCTACCAGGGCTTCGCGTCCACCTCGATCGGCCAGTTGTTCGTCAAGAACCTCGGCCTCCCCAACCCCACCGCGCTCGAGCGCTGGTCGGACGGCTCGCCGCTCGTCGACGGCGTGGTCGTCCGGGGCGGATCCGGCCGCCTCGCGGACGTGCTGGCGACCACGCTGGACGGACTCGGCATCGCGTCCACGACCACCCTCGAGGAGGGCGTCCGGGCCAAGGCGCTCGTCTTCGACGCCACCGGCATCACCGACCCCGCCGGGCTGGTGGCCCTGCAGGAGTTCTTCACGCCCCTGATGCGCCGCCTCGAGTCCTGCCCGCGCATCCTCGTGATCGGCACGCTGCCGGAGCTGAGGTCGGGGGCCGAGCGGATCGCCCAGCGTGCCCTCGAGGGATTCACCCGCTCGCTCGGCAA
>JBBSOR010000115.1:0-11043 GCA_038259535.1 Propionibacteriales bacterium
ATCTCGATGTCGTCGGGGTGCGCGCCGAGGCACAGGACGGAGAGGGGTCCGGTCGGGGCAACCAACGACAGCATGCCTGCGGATCCCCCTTCCCCGTGGAGCGCCCTCAGCGTCCGAGCCCGACGCTAGTCACGCCAACGTGCTGCGGCGTCGCTGCGCACGGACATCCCCTGTTCAGGGGGTGCGCGCGAGGGTGGCCTCCGTCGTCGAGACCACAGCGTCGGGCAGGTTGGGCCGGGAGTGCAGCTTCGGCAGGTCACGCACCATGCTCCAGCGTGCGCCGGCACACCCGAGGAGCAGGAAGAGCAGGAAGGCACTCTGCTTGAAGCTCATCGCGTCGAAGGCGATGGCTGCCACGCCGAGCGCAGCGATGGTCGCCGCCAGCGCCTGCCCCTCGCTCCTGAGCTCGGGATCGCGGGTGCGGTGGCGTACGCCTCGGGCCACGCCCATGCCGACGACGTGCAGAGCGAGATAGGCCACCAGGCCCACGACGCCGCCCGTGAGCAAGGACCCGAGGTATTGGTTGTCGAGGAAGAAGTAGACGTCGGGGATGAAGGTGCCCAGGCCGCGCCCGAGCCACCAGTGCCCTTCCATGAGGGCGGGGATCGCCGCATAGTCGTCGGTGCGACCCGCGATGCTGGGGTCGGTGCCTGCGTCGCGGAACAGGCTGCGCACGGTGCCCAGCAGCCCGGGGACCATGGCGCGGAAGACGCCGAGCCCGATGACACCGAGCACGAGGGCGTTGAAGCGTCCTCGAGGCGACAGGGTGACCGCGTAGAACACCAGTCCCACCGCCAGGGTGAGGAACCCCGAACGCGACACGCTCATCGGCACGGCCACCATCATGGCGACGAGCGCCAGACGGTAGCGCCACCGCCCCGAGGCCGCGTGCAGACTCTGGTGCAGGGCCAGCGGGACGAGGGCCGCCGTCACGACGGAGAACTCGATCGGGTGGGACGCACCTGCGGCGATCCGATCGAAGCCGGACCGGGTGTCGTTGACGAGCTCGACGTTGGTGGTGAGCCCCGGGAGCAGCATCACGTCGCGGAAGTCGAAGCCCTTGAAGGCGAATTCGATGATCCCGATCAGGGCGGACACGCCGCCCACCAGGACCAGTCGCTGCAGCAGGACGGTGATGCGCTCGGGGGCGTCCAACGCGTCGACCGCGAGCAGCGCCACGCCCAGCAGGGCGAGGTGCTGGAAGACGACGCGGTCCATGCTGGCGGACTCGGCCCTGGTGAGGTCTCGCACCGTCCCGGCGGCGTACGCCGCCAGCGCGGCGATCGCGAAGGCCAGCAGGACCCATCGGACCGGGTGGAGCTGCGCCACCTGGGTGAGACCAAGGACGCGGGAGGCGATCCAGATGGCCAGCGCCGCCAGGCCGATGAGGATCACCGGGCTGCCGACCGACTTCAGCGGCCCGACGAGCACGTAGTCCTGCGGCACCAGGAACAGCAGCACGACCAGCATCGTCAGGACCGCGCAGCCGTCGCGCTGCGACAGCAGGAGCACCCCGATCGTGGAGCCGAGGACGAGGAGTGCGCCGACGGCCGCGCCCCCGAGCGGCCCGGTGATCGGTGCGATCGCGATCACCAGCAGCACGACCACCCCGGCACCGAACAGCCCGGCGAGAGCCCCCCGCCGGAGCCGCTCCGCGCGATGGGCCGACACGTTCACCGCCGGTTCGCTGGCTTGGCGCCGACCTTGGTCGCGGTCGCGTTGCCGCCCGGGCGACCGCGCGGCCGCCCACGCGAGGTGCCGCCCGACGCAGCACCGTTGCCGCCGGCCGTGCCACGCGAGCTGCCTGTGGACTGCTGGGAGCCGGCGTCGGGCTTCGCGCTGGGAGCAGCGCCGCCGGAGTCAGGGGGTGGGCCGTCGCGGGAGGCGTCCGACCGGGCAGCCGCCGCAACCGGCAGGTCGGGTGCTCCCTGCTGGAGCGAGTCGCCGACCGGTCTGGTCGCCTGCCGGTGTGCCTGGCGCCAGCGCAACCCGCGGTCAGCGACGATCGACCAGGCCGCGCCCATCATCAGGCCGACACCCATCACCGCGATGACGAGCTTCATGCCCGACGTGGCCGGCAGCTCATCCACCTGCGTCGGAGCCAGGACGAACGGCTGGTAGCGCTGCGGAGGTGGCACTCCTGCGCGGACCTGGAGCTCGTCGGCGATGTCGGGGGCGGCCTCGATCACCCGGTCGATCACCGCCCGGACCTCCTGCTCGTTCTCTCCCCAGGCGCGGACCTCGTAGGTCGTCTCGAACTGGGGGATCTGGACGTAGTAGGACCGGTGGTTGACGGGGTTGCCCGGGCCCCAGCCGCGGATCCCGTCACTGCCGAGCTCGCTCTGGGTCTCACGCGAGTTGAGCTGTGCCTCGATGGCGGCACCGACGAGCGCGTTGCCCCCGTCACCCAACGGGTTGGCCTCCTTCTTGTCCTCCTCGCCCGAGAGCGCCGGCTGGACCAGGCCGTAGGACGCGGCGGCCGTGTACGTGGTCTCCTCCGCCTGGAGCAGCTGGTAGCTGACACCCGCGGCGCCCAACAAGATGGGCAGCATGACGTACCAGCGGCGCAGACAGACCTTGAGGATGTCAACGGCGTCCACGTGACCGCCCCACCCTCACCCCGGTCGGCGCCGCCGACTCCCCCACGTTCACTCCACCCATGACCCCACTACCCCTCATGCCTTGTGCGGACCGGCGCCGCACTCCTGGGCGGTCACCGGGTCATGCCCCTGTTCGTCGATCTCGTCACCCCTGGCCGCAGAAGTTCACCTTCTTGCCACTCCCGGCCCACGTGTTGCCGCTGCTCGTGAAGCTGCTCCCCGCAGACTCCAGCAGCAGGCAGGGGCCCCATTTGATGTCGCCGCCGATCTTGTTTCCCGTGAACACTGCGCTCGGGGAGTCGACCATCACCGAGAACGCGAACCCGAACAGCCAGTTGTCCCGGACCTGCACGTTGGAGTCCCCGCCGTTGGCATTCTCCAGGAAGATCGCGGCGTTGAAGTTGTCGTGGTAGGGCCCGGCCCGGAAGGTCGAGCAGGAGATCGACATCTTGTCCACGCCACGCACCTGCACGCCGTCGTAGTGGTTCTCGTTGGGCGTCACCGGACGGTGCACGAAGTTGTAGCGGAGCCGCACGTTGCGCACGAGGGTGCCCCGGTCCGAGGTGATGTGGAAGGCGTCGTCGAGGCTCGACTCGACCTTGGAACGCTTGACCGAGACCTTCGTGCCGCTGGAGACGAAGATCCCCTGCGCGGTGGTGCGTCGGATGCGGACACGGTCGCCGGACACCGTGATCGTGCCGTCGACATGGACGTTCTTGATCGTGACGTCAGACCCGACGACCTCCAGGCTCTGCACGCGCGCGTTCTCCAGCGTCGCACCGGAGCCGAGCGTCGTCACCCCCCGGTCCTGGAGCTCACCGCGGGCGCCCGTGTTGGACTTGGTCGGGCGGAACTTGCAGGGACGGGTCACCCCGGCACGGGCCGGGTCCTTCGCGGCGGAGACGCTGTGGGCACCCTGACCGGGAGTCGACGCCTCGGCGCCGCTCCCGGATGTATCGGAGCGGTTGAGCACCGGGACCGTGATCACCAGCCCGGCGACAGCCAGCGAGGTGGCAGCGATGGCGAGCGAACGGGCGCGAAGGCGCCGAGGACGTGTGGAATCGGGCACGGAAAAGCCCTCCTCGATAGATGGTTGCGTTCCCCCGTGCGAACCATCCAGTGTCGTTGCCCCCCTGAGGGGGGTCAAACGCGAGGCATCCCCTATCTGGGGTATATCTGTTCGTCTCGTCATGTGGATTTCTCTGCCCAGCGTCCCAGGACCCGGCGGGCGTCGTCCACCGCGGGGACCTTGGCTCGCCACATCAGTCCCGTGAAGACCAGCGCACCGGCGGCCGTGCCCGCCAGGAGCTGGACCGAGTCCGAACCGCCCAGCCGGGCGGCGCCGCCCGAGGCCAGCAACGACGCGCCGGCCATCACGGCCGTGATGAGGAGGTGCGGCACGAGCGAGCGGAGATAGGTCACGAGCGGCAGGTCGATCAGGCTGAGCGCCATCTTGATCTGGAACGGCGTCATCACGGCGACCACGGCCGCCAGCCCGAAGCTCACACCCACCAGTCCCCACCGCGCCGACACCACCATGGCGGCGGCCCCGAACAGGCAGTACGCCAGCGCCCACCGGTAGAGCCAGTCACTCCGGCCCCTGGCCAGCATCACCGAGTCGGTGACCCGGGAGATCGCCTGCACCGCGGCCACCGGCGCAAGGATCTGGATCACCGGCACCGCGGCCCCCCAACCGGGCCCGTAGACCGCGGCGACTGCCTCGTCGGCGAGGACAGCGAGGCCGACCATGGACGGCAGCACGACGAGGGCGACGACTCCGGCAGCCCGGGTCGCTCCCGACCTCAGCACCTCGGGGTTGTTCTGTTCGCGCGCGAAGGCGGAGAAGCTGACGTTGGAGACGGCCTCACTGACCGTGTTGACCGGCGAGGTGACCGTGCGTTGGGCCACCGTGTAGGTGCCGAGTGCAGCGCCTCCCAGCATCCGACTGATGATCACCTTGTCCAGCTGCTGGAAGACCACCGCGAGCGCGCTCGAGCAGAAGAACTCGATGCTGAACCTGGACACCTCCCGCAGACGGCGCAGGCTGAAGCTCGCCGAGGGCCGCCACGGCTCGTAGCGCCACTGCGCGACCACCGACACCGTCGTCCCGGCAATGGTGCCGAACACGAGGGCCCAGATCCCGGCGCCGGCGACGGCCAGTCCGATGCCCACCACACCACTGACGACCGCGTTGGCGATGTTCATCGCCGCCAGCCGACCGAACTGCATCTTCCGTCGGAGCAGCGCGAAGTGCATGTTGCCCACCGCGCCGATGAAGGAGACGGTCGCAAGGACCTGGATGGCACGGGTCGCCCCCGGCTGACCCAGCGCGGACGACAGTGGGCCGGCCACGGCCACGGTCGCCGCGGAGAGCCCCGCCCCCAGCACCACGTTGAAGTAGAAGAGCGAGCTCACCAGTGTGTCGTCGATGACCTCTCGCTGGATGATCACGGCCGACGTGCCGAGGTCGGTGAGCTGCCAGGCGACGACCATCACCACCATCGCTGCGGCCACGACACCGAAGTCGTTCGGGGTCAGCAACCGGGCCAGGACGACGCTGACGGCGAGCCGCGAGACCTGCGTGGTCAGCTGCGCCAGCACGGTGTGCCGCGATGCCCTCGCGACGCCGTCGGTGTTGACGACCGCGTCGAAGGAGCTGCTCTTCGAATCGTATGTGTTGGTCACTGGTCCCCTGCGCCCACGGGTCTTCCCGGCTAGCCGGTCGCCTGAAGCGACTCGGAGTCGCTCGGCTGCCGGGCGATGGGCAGGCGCGGCAGGTTGGGCTTGCGGACGACGGTCCTGGCCGCCGCGAGCAGGAGGTCGTCGTACTTCAGGTGCCCCACGTCGCGCACGATCGCCAGGTCGCGCAGCGCGAAGTCGAGCGCGATCTGGAGCTGGTGGTCGTCGACGTGCTCCTGACGCGTCGCCCGGCGCGGCACGAGGATCGGGCACCTGCCGGCCTCGAGCGCGGCCAGGGCGGCCCCGGTGCCGGCGTGCGAGATCACCACGTCTGCCCGCTCGATGGCCGCCTTGAGCTCGGCCGACGGGACGTGGGGCCGGGCCTGGATCCCCAGCCCGGAGACATCGGTGGAACCGGTCTGCCACAGCACCTCAGCCTCCGGCGGGAGAATGGCCGTCAACCGCTCGACCAGGCGACGGAAGTCGTAGGGCGAGGTGCCCAGGCTGACCACCACCGCATGCAGGTCGGGCCCGCAGCGGTCGGCGCTGGTCGCGCCGCGACCGGTCTCGTAGACGTCCCACGGCGAGGCCAGGAACTTCCAGCGACCCGAGCACAACGCGGCGGACTGGCTGTACATCGTGATGCCCGGGACGCGTGCGAGGAGGGCACCGGACACCGAGGGACCGGTCACCCGGGTCGCGCTCTCGATGTAGACGCACGGGACCCCACGCATGCGCGCCTGCGGCAGCACGGCCAGCGCCAGCGCCGCACCAGTGCTGACGGCGATGCTGACGTCGTGCTGGGAGAACACCGCGCGCGCGTCCCAGGTGTTGTGGACCAGGGCGCCCACGTCCCTCGTCGGGCATGGTCTCGTCCACCGGACCTGTTCGCCGGCGAGCAGCGACTCGGTCTGGGGGGTCCGCGGGGTCATCCAGAGCAGGTCGTCAGTGATGTCGAGGCGGCGGCGCAGCGTGTGGAGCTGCATGATGTGGCCGCCGTCGTTGGCCACCAGCAGTGCGGTCATCGAGTCCTCACGACCGCGGGGAAGGAACCGGGGAACCGGCGAAGGCAGGCTGCGCGTCGTGGACCACGGAACGCTGACCGGAACCGCGCTCGGCCTCGCGCCACAGCGCCCAGGGGCTGTCCCCACGCCGATGCATGTCCTCCAGGGCGGTGCGCTCCTTGAGCGTGTCCATCGGTGCCCAGAACCCGTCGTAGCGGGCGGCCCGCACCTTGCCGACGCGGGCCGCGCGGCCGCAGCCGTCCGCGACGAGGTCGTCGCCCTCCTGGAGGTAGTCGAAGATGCCCTGCCGCAGCACGAAGTAACCGCCGTTGATGCACATGTCGAGGTTCCCGACCGGGGTCAACCCCGCCACCTGGCCCGACTCGTCGAAGTCGACGACGTGGAAGGAGTCCTGCGGCTTGACCGCGAGGAACTGAGCCACACAGCCCGAGTCCGCAAACTCGTCGACCAGGTCGTTCATGGGTGCGTCGGTCAGCACGTCGCCGTAGTTGGCGAGGAAGAACTCGTCGCCCTCGAGGTAGGGCCGGACCCGCCGCAGCCGTTCGCCGATGGCGGTGTCGAGGCCGGTGTCGATGAAGCTGATCGTCCAGTCACTGATGTCCGTGCCGAGCATCTCGACGTGCTGGCCGCCCTTGGTCAGGACGAAGTCGTTGGACGCGGTCTCGCGGTAGTTGAGGAAGTAGTCCTTCACCGCCTCGGCGCCGTAGCCCAGGCACAGGATGAACTCGGTGTGCCCGAAGTGCGCGTAGTAACGCATCACGTGCCACAGCACGGGCCGACACCCGATCGGCATCATCGGCTTGGGAAGGGACTGGTTGTCGGCGCGCATGCGCATGCCGAGCCCTCCGCAGAACAGCACCACCTTCATGACGACACTCCTTGCTCTACCGCCGGCCAGCCGGCTCAGAAGACTTCGAGGTGAGGGAGGGCCACGACGAGCTCGGCCCCCCACGAACGCGTGTACGCGAGCTGATCGGTGATCTCGGCGCGAAGGTTCCACGGCATCACCACGATCACGTCGGGACGGTCCTGGTCCAGCCACTCCACGGGATGGATCGGGATGTGGGTGCCCGGCAGGAACCGGCCGTGCTTGTAGGGGTTGCGGTCGACGGCGTAGGAGATCAGGTCCGCACGCACGCCGCAGTGGTTGAGCAGGGTGTTGCCCTTGCCCGGTGCGCCGTAGGCAGCCACCCGCCTCCCGGCCCGCCGGCACTCGACCAGGAACTCCACGAAGTCGTCGCGCACCCGGCTCACCTGCTCCGCGAAGCCCCCGTGACCTTCGACGGTGTGCAGACCCGCGTCCCGCTCGTCGGCGAGCACCTTGGCAACGGCGGCGCTGGGCGGTCCTGCGTGCTCGGTCGGGGCGGACCAGGTCCGCAGTGAGCCTCCGTGGCTCGGCAGCTCCTGCACGTCGACCACTGTCAGGCCTGCTGCGGCGAGGACCCGCTGCGTGGTCAGCAACGACAGGTAGGAGAAGTGCTCGTGGTAGATGGTGTCGTACTCGTTGCCAGCGATCAGCCGCAGCAGGTGCGGGATCTCGATCGTGACGTGGCCGTCGTCGGCGACGAGCTCGCGCAGACCACGGCTGAAGTCGACGATGTCGGGCACGTGGGCGAACACGTTGTTGGCGACGACGAGGTCGGCACGGCCGTGGATGTCGGCCACCTTCCGCCCGGCCTCCTCACCGAGGAACATCACCTCCGTCGGCACACCCTTCGCGACGGCGGCCTCGGCGACGTTGGCGGCCGGCTCGATCCCGAGCGAGCGGATGCCGAGGGCCACGCTGTGCTGGAGCAGGTAGCCGTCGTTGCTGGCCACCTCCACCATGAACGAGTCGCCACCCAGGCCGAGCCGCTCGACGGCCAGATCGACGTAGTCCCGCGCGTGGCGGACCCAGGAGTCGGAGTACGAGGAGAAGTAGGCGTAGTCGGTGAAGATGTCCTCCGCCGGGATGTAGGCCGGCAGCTGGACGAGGAGGCACTCGGAGCAGATCCGCACGTGGAGCGGGTAGAACGTCTCTCCCTGGTCGAGCTGCTCGGCCGGCAGGTAGCTCTCGCAGGGCGGTGACATGCCCAGGTCCACGAAGGTGTGGTCCAGCTCTGCGGAACACAGGCGACAGTGCGGTGCGCTCACGACTCCCCCTTACGAATCGAACCGTCGATGGCGACGCCCACACCCTGACCCGCTCGGAGCGGCGAGTGCGGCCGAGCGGCTCCACGGTCACCAGAAGTAGGTAGGCCGTCGTCCCAGGGACGGGCCCGGTCCTCGAGCAGGGCCAGGCGCTCGGTCAGCAGCGGGTGCTCGTCCATCCCCACCAGGGCCAGGACGTCGCGCCAGCGGTGGGCCCAGTCATGGCGGTGCAGGAAGGTCGACACGGCGGTCCTGCGCGCACGGTCGAGGCGCGCGGGATCGGCGTCCAGCTCCTCGATCACGTCGACGATGCCGGGCGCCGGGGCGGGCAGCGTGACGACCGAGTCGGGCCACGGGAAGCAGTCGGACCACTCCGAGGACGCGGGCGCGGTGCCGAGCATGATCGTGCCGGCCGCGAGAGCCTCGAAGTAGCGGTTGGTGAGGGACTCCTCGCCGCCGGTCCGGTCGAGTCGGCCAGGCTCGTCGTTGATGCGATAGACGACGGAGAACTTGGTGCGCTGCAGCAGCGCCGCCTGCGCCAGCCGGTGCTCGACGTGGTCGGTGACCTCCCACGCACCCCGCACGGTGTCGAAGACGTAGTGCAGGCGTCGGTCGACCACCGCCTGCACCAGTGGCGCGTGCGTGCCCGCGAGACGACGCCCCCAGCTCGCCACATCGACCGTCCGGGCCGGGTCGGTCGGATCGGTCGGCGCGTAGCGCTCCGCGTCCACCGCCATCGGCAGGTAGGAGCACGGGACGCCGGTGACCTGCTCGACGGCGGCGACGACGGACCGGTTGGACACGATGATGTGGTCGAAGTCCCGGAGCTGTCGCAGGTAGTCGGCGACACGGGGAAGCTGTGGGCTCCACAGCTCCACGATCCAGCCGACCCGGGCGGTGGCGGCGCGCGCGTGCGGCAAGACGTGGGGCAGCATGCCGATGTCGTTGGCGTCGGCGAAGACGGCGAAGAAGAGGTCGGAGGGAACAGCGGGAAGCGACCGGTCGGGCGCGCGCATCAGGCTCCTGCGATCGCGGCCCAGGGGGCGTCCCGCCCGGTTGAGCACCCCGTTGGCCAGGCGCACGCCGGGCGGCCGGGCGAGTGGGCGGGGCAGGCACCAGCCGACGTCGTCCACCTGCGCGACGACGTCCTCGAGCTCGAGCTGGGCGGCCTGCCAGACCCGCTGCTCGACGCGGCGGCGCGAGGCGAGCACGACGCGGCGACGCGCGCTCATGGCGCCACCCCTCTGACGGGCGGGAGGTCCACGGCGTCCACCCAGCTCGTGTAGTAGCTCGCCGGGTTGACGACGTAGCGCACGGTGGTGACCGGCGCGTGGACGGTGCGAAGCCTGCGACTCAGTCGCCAGACCAGCTCCCAGTCCTCCTTGGGCAGGGTGGTCCGCGACCGCGGAAGTCGGCTGAAACGCACGCCCACCCCCCTGCGCACGACGATGCTGTTGGTGTCCACGAACGACTCCTCTGCCAGGTGCGTGCGGTCGAACGGGCGGGAGAGCACGTCGAGGACGGTGCCGTCGGGGTGCACGCGCTCGACGCCGGTGTAGACGAGGTCGGCCCCGCGGCCCAGGGCCTCGAGCGAGACGGCGAGATGGTCGGGGCGCCACTCGTTGTCGTCGTCGAGGAAGGCGACGTAGGTCGAGCGGGCCAGCATCATCCCGACGTTGCGCACGACGCCGGCACACCCGGTGTTGTGCGACAGCGAGACGGCCACCAGCCGGGGGTCGTCGGGCAGGGCTGGGAGTCCGGCGCCGTCGTCGACGACCATCACCACGTGGTCCTCGACCGTCTGGGCGAGGGCACTGTGCACGGCTCGCAGGAGCGACTCGGGGCGACCGCAGGTCGGGACGATCGTCGCCACCAGTGCCGGTGGGACGTCGACGGTGTCGCCGAGCCGTCGTGCCTCCCGACCCTCCACGCGGGCGGCGCGCACCGCGCCCGGCCACAGCAGGGCCTTGTTGCGCAGCTCGTAGAGGGGCCAGATGCCGAACCTGGCGCGCAGCCCCGCCCGCACCGCGAGCTCCACACGTCGCTTCATCGTCGTCTCATCCCCCATTCCCGACTCCTCATCGATCCTGCGGTCAGGAGAGGCCTTCGGGCATACCCTCTCTGGGGGAAACTGGCGTCTCGCCCCGCTCCGGTACCCCCGCAGGCAGGCGGAGGATGTGCCCATGACGACTGCCATGGGGGAGACCAGGGGCTCGGTCGAGCCCGGGACGCTGCGCGCCGGGGACAAGGTCCGGCTCCTGCCGGTGGCCGCGATCCTCGAGACGCTCGACGAGGAGGGATCCCTGGAGGGAGTCCCCTTCATGCCCGAGATGCTGCAATACGCAGGGCGCACGATGACGGTCTACCGACGCCTCGAGAAGATCTGCGACTACATGGGCGAGGAGACCCGCAGCCGTCGGATGACCGACGCCGTCCTGCTCCGCGAGACCCGCTGCGACGGATCCGCCCACGGGGGCTGCCAGGCGGAGTGCCGCATCTTCTGGAAGGAGAAGTGGCTCGAGCGCGCGGAGGGACTCGCCCCCACGCCGGCGGACGACGTGCACGCCGTCGCTCCCGAGCGCCTGCTGCCGATCGTGGAGGTCGGCACG
>JBBSOR010000116.1:0-11022 GCA_038259535.1 Propionibacteriales bacterium
GGAGTGGGACATGGCCTCGCCGGCCGCGCAGTGGAAGCACAGCCACAACGAGGTGCACCACACCTACACCAACGTGGTCGGCAAGGACAACGACCTCGGCTACGGCATCATGCGCGTCGACGAGGACCAGACCTGGGCGCCGTTCCACCTCGGCCAGCCGATCTGGTGCTTCATCAACGCGGTCTTCTTCGAGTACGGCATCGCTGCCTACGACCTCGACCTCGGCGCCGTGATCAAGAAGAAGCAGACCAAGGATCCCGACTTCCGTGCCCGCGCCAAGCAGGTGCTCACCAAGATCCGCAAGCAGGCCACCAAGGACTACGTCGTCCACCCGGCGCTCTCGATCCCGACCGGCTCCTTTCTGCCGACGCTGGCGGCCAACGTCACCGCCAACATCGTGCGCAACCTGTGGTCCAACTCGATCATCCTGTGCGGCCACTTCCCCGAGGGCGTCGAGACCTTCGAGAAGCGCTCGATCGAGGGCGAGACCAAGGGCGACTGGTACGTCCGCCAGATGCTCGGCTCGGCCAACATCTCCGGCTCCAAGGCGCTGCACCTGATGAGCGGCAACCTGTCGCACCAGATCGAGCACCACCTCTTCCCGGACCTGCCGTCCAACCGCTACGCCGAGATCGCGCCGAAGGTGCAGGCCCTCTTCGACAAGTACGACCTCACCTACTGCGCGCGGCCGCTGGTCCCGCAGGTCTACTCGGCCTGGCACAAGGTCGTGCGGCTCTCGCTGCCCAACGGCTGGCTCAAGACCACCAACGCCAAGAACGCCCCGCAGCAGCTCGGCATCCTCTACAAGATGGCCACCGGCGACCGTCGTACGCGTCGCCTGCTGGGTCGCAAGCTCGAGAGCGAGTCCCGCGCGGCCGCCTGATCCTCCGCGTCCGGACATCTCCGGATCGGTCGCCGCCGCTCAGCCCGTCGGGTCGAGCGGCGGAGCCGTGCTGCCCCGGACCACGAGTGCCAGTGGCAACCGCACCGACCGGGCCGCCCGCTCGGGCTCGGCGATGGCATCGAGCAGCATCCGGGCCGCCTCGGCGCCGATCTGCTGGTGCGGGATCGAGATCGTGGTGAGCGGTGGTGCGAGCTTGTCGAGGAACGGCATGTCGTTGAAGCCGACCACGCTGATGTCCCGCGGGCAGACGATGCCCCGTTCGGCGAAGACGTCGTAGCAGCCGAGAGCGATCAGGTCGTTGCCGGCGACCACCGCCGTGACGTCCGGGCGGCTGGCGAGGAGCTGGCGCAGCGCCACCGCGCCGGACTCCTCGGTCCAGGACTCGCAGGTGATGACGAGCGCCGGGTCGGCGTCGAGCCCACGGTCGCGGGCGGCGTTGAGGAAGGCCTTGCGCCGCTCGACACCGGTCGAGGTGGTGGCCGGACCGGCCAGGTGACCGATCCGGGTGTGCCCGAGGTCGACCAAGTGGGCCACCGCCAGCTCGATGCCGGCCGCGTCGTCGGGGGTGATGGACGGAACGTCGATCCCGTCGGGGCGACGGTTGACCATCACCATCGGCACGCCCTCGCGCTGCAGTCGACCGAGGAGCGGGTGGTCGATGAGGGCGGTGGCGACGATCAGCCCCTCGACCTGGCGCGAGCGCAGCAGCTCGATCTGGGCGTGCTCGCGCTGGGGGTCGTTGTCGGTGTTGACGATGAGCCCGCTGTAGCCGGCCGGCTCGAGGACGTCCTCGATGCCGCGCACGATGGGCGGGAACAGCGGGTTCGTCAGGTCGGGGATGACCAGCCCGACCGTGCTGGACTTGGAGGTCTTCAGCCCGCGCGCGATCGGGTTGGGCCGGTAGCCCAGGTGCTCGGCGACCTTGATGACCCGCCGGGCCGTGTCGGCGTTGACCAGCCCGCGCGTGGCGGGGTTGAGGGCGCGGGAGGCGGTGGCGGGGTGGACCCCGGCCGCGTCCGCCACGTCCCGGAGGGTGAGGGCTGGCACAGCAGGCATCCTATGGTTCCGGCCGCTCGACCGGGCGGTGCCAACGCTTCCGGGCTGCCCAGGCGCCGATCCCGAGCGGCACGGCCAGCGCCGCGTAGGTGCCGTAGACGACCGTGAACCTGCCGGCATCGACCAGGTCGGCCACCACGATCGCGCCGATCGCGCTGCCCACGAACAGGGACGCGGCGAAGAGGGAGACGACCACCGCCCGGGCGCCGGGCAGCACCTCGGTCGCCCAGGTCTGGAGGGAGGAGTGCATCGCCGGCCAGGCGATGCCGAGCAGCAGCGCGACGACGACGGCGACCGCCGGGCGCTGGGAGAGGGCGAGCAACCCGGTCGCGAGGGCGGCACAGGTCGCACCGAGGAGGATCAGCCGCGCGGGGTGCCAGGCGAGGGAGAGGCGACCGACCGACGAGGAGCCCAGCAGCACGGCGAGGCCGTAGACGCCGGTGACCGCCCCGGCGAGCGTTGTCGACGCGCCCGAGCTCTCGACGGCCGTGGGGAGCAGGGTCAGCGCCCCCAGCAGCACCACGCCCTCGGTGAAGGCGAAGAGCAGCACCAGCAGCGTGACCCGCGAGCGCGAGACCGTCGCCAGGGAGGCCCGGGCCGTGGCGCGGGTGCCGCTGGTGGCGGGCTCGGGCAGGTGCCGCAGCAGGACGGAGAGCACCAGCGCCGCGCTGCCCGTGATGACGAACGGCAGGCGCCACGACGCGACGTCGGCGAGCAGGCCGGCGCCGGCGGAGGCGGCGGCGGTGCCGACCGCGACCCCGACCATGAGGCCGGTGATCGCCTGCTGGCGACGAGCCGGTGCGACCGTGTCGCCGAGGTAGATCAGGGCGGAGGGGTAGGCCGCCCCGAAGAACCCTCCGGCGAGCCCTCGCAGGATGCCCAGCACGAGCACCGTAGGGCTGAGCGCGGAGGCGAGGCTGAGCACGCCCGCCACCACCAGGCTGGTGCGCAGCACGCGGACCCGGCCGAAGCGGTCGGAGGCGAAGCCCCACAGCGGCTGGCCGAGCCCGTAGACGAGGAAGTAGGCACCCGCGGCCGTGACGACCTGCGTGAGCGGCACGTCGAGGCCGACCGCGATGGCCACCAGCATCGGCGGCATCGCGAAGCGGTCCAGGGTGCTCACCAGGGTGGTGACCTGCAGCATCCGCAGTGGCGAGACCCGCCCGCCCAGGATCTCCTCGCTCACCGCCGGACCACGAGACCGGGGTCGTCCAGGGCGTCGGCCAGCACGTCTCGGCCGTCCACCAGTCGGGGCAACCAGTGCCGGCGCAGGTCGAGGACGGTGCGCAGCGCCGCCGGGTCGACGGAGCCGTCGACGACCAGGCCGGCGACGGGGTCGGCGAGGCCGGCGACGTACGTGCGGGCGAGCTCGTCGTCGAGGCCCAGTCGGCGGGTCGCGGCAGCGGCGGCGACGTCGCCGAGCGTCCCGTCCACGATGCCGGCGGCGGTCGAGATGAGGACCTCGGCGAGGTCGTGGCCCAGCTCGAGGTGCTCGTCGCGCACGACGCGCACGACGCACACGACGGTCGCGAGATAGGGCGCCAGGTCGCCACCGACCGAGGCGATCAGCGTGCAGCCGGCCGCCTCGGCGGTGAGCTGGTTGCCGGCGCCGAGCATGGTGGCGGCGCACCCGCCCTCGAGCAGGGCGCGCAGCCGTCGGGGGGTCGAGCCGAGCTTGACGACCTCGTAGTCGTCGCGGGCCAGGCCGCGGCGCTCGAGCAGCGTGAAGAGGGCGAGGGCGAAGCCCGAGCCGGGAACGTCCACGCCGATGACCGCGCCACGCAGGTCGGAGACCTCCGCGCCCGGGCGTGCCCAGACGCCGAGGCCGAGCCCGCGGTCGATGCCGGCCAGGATCCGGGCATCGACCAGCTCGCCGAGAGGGTTGTCGGGGTCGAAGCGGTAGGCGAGGACGTTGTCGGGGTTGGTCAGCCCGACGTGGAGCTCGCCGTCGATGAGCGAGCGGAACTGACCGGGGGAGGACCCGACGGCGTGCTCGGTGACGTCGAGGCCGGCCTCAAGCAGGGCGCCGGTGCGGCGGGCGACCTCCAGGACCACCGACGGGGTGAACGATCCGAGCTCCACCTCGCGTGCGCGCACCATGTCGCCTCCTGCCTCGTGGCCGGCACGCTGCCGGTCGAGGGCACCGTACCGGAATCTGCAGTCGATTGCAGCACAGCGGTCCTCGCGGCTCATGCGCTCGGTGCCGAATGGGCTTGATCCGCGCCCACCGCTTGACATCCAGAGGTGCGACAGTCAGGCTGCACTCGATTGCAGTGCGAGGTGACACGGCCCGCTGCGTGCGAGCGACACGGAGGTGGACGATGGACGAGCTGGTGGCTTCCGCCATCGCCCACTGGGGTCCGCGGTTCACGACCAACGGCGTCACGACGGCCGACTTCACCCGGATCACCGCGGGCATCGAGCGGTGGGACGACTGGTGCCGCACGTGGACGGCCGAGGGATCGGCGCACGAGACGCTCGGCCGGGAGGCGCTCGCCGAGGGACGGACCCGCTCGGCCGGAGAGCACCTGGCCCGGGCCGCGGTCTACCACCACTTCGCCAAGTTCGTCTTCGTCACCGACCCCGACCAGATGCGCGCGGCCCACGAGCGCGCGGTCGCCTGCCTCACCGACGCCCTGCCCCACCTCGACCCGCCCGGTCGCCGCCTGGAGATCCCGTTCGAGGGGTCGCGCCTGGTGGCGGTGGTCCGTGTGCCCCGCGGCGATGGCCCCCACCCCGTCGTGCTGATGCTGCCCGGGCTCGACTCCACCAAGGAGGAGCTGGGCTCGACCGCGCAGACCTTCCTCGACCGTGGCCTCGCCACGGTGATCCTCGATGGCCCTGGTCAGGGCGAGGCGGAGTACGACCTGCCGCTGCGTGGCGACTGGGACCCGGTCGCCGAGGTGGTCTGGGAGGCCATCGGCACCGAGCCCGACCTCGACCGCGACCGGCTCGCGGTGTGGGGCGTCAGCCTCGGTGGCTACTACGCGCCCCGCGTCGCGGCCGCCCTGGGCGACCGCGTCCGCGCCTGCGTCTCGCTGGCCGGTCCCGTCAACTTCGGTGACCACTGGTCCGGCCTGCCCCAGCTGACACGCGACACGCTCCGGGTCCGCTCCGGCGCGGCCGACGACGAGCAGGCGCGACACAAGGCGCTGGAGCTCGACCTGTCCCAGGCGGCAGCCGACCTGGTCGCCCCCCTGCTGATCGTCTTCGGCCGGCAGGACCGGCTGATCCCGTGGGAGAACGCCATCCGGATGCGCGACGCCGTGGCCGGTCCGGTCACGCTGCTGATGCTGGAGGACGGCAACCACGGCTGTGCCGACGTCTCGCCGCAGCACCGCCCGATCACCGCCGACTGGCTGGCCGCCCGGCTGCTGGGCGGCCCGGAACCTCGATTCACCTCCACCACCGCTGACTGAAGGCAGGCTGACAGATGAACACCACCGACGCTCACACCCCCGGATCCCTGCGGGTCGGCTGGATCGGCGCCGGCCGGATGGGCGCCGCGATGGCTTCGCGGCTGGCCCGGGCGGGCGAGGACGTCACCGTCTGGAACCGCACCCGCGCCAAGGCCGAGGCGCTGACCGAGGTCGGCTGCGCGGTGGCCGACACGATCGCCGACCTGCGCGGGCACGACGTGGTCTTCACCATGGTCTCGACGCCGGCCGACCTCGAGCAGGTGCTCACCGGTGCGGACGGCCTGCTGGCCGACCCGGCCCATGTCCCCGGCTGCGTCGTCGACTGCTCGACGGTCTCCACCGAGTCGTCGGCCGCGATGCGCGCGGCGTGCGACGAGCGCGGGGTCGCCTTCCTGGCCTCCCCGGTGAGCGGCAACGGCAAGGTCGTGCGGGCCGGTGGCCTGAGCCTGGTGGTGTCGGGGCCGGAGGACACCTACCTCCGGGTGGCCCCGCTGCTCGACCACCTCGGCAAGGGTGCGACGTACGTCGGCGAGGGCGAGCTGGCCAGGCTGGCCAAGATCTGCCACAACGTCATGCTGGGCGTCGTGACCCAGAACCTCGCGGAGATCACCGTGCTCGCCGAGAAGGGCGGCATGTCGCGCGCGGCCTTCCTGGAGTTCCTCAACAAGTCGGTGATGGGGTCGGTCTTCACGACCTACAAGAGTCCGGCCTTCGTCCACCTCGACTACACCCCGACCTTCACCCCGATCCTGCTCCGCAAGGACTTCGACCTCGGCTTCGCCGCCGCCCACGAGCTCGACGTACCGATGCCGGTCGCTGCCGCAGCTGCCGCCGCCGTGCAGGGGACCGTCAGCGGCGGCCGGGTCGAGGAGGACTTCGCGATCCTGCTCGACCAGCAGGCGATGCTCTCGGGCCTCACCCTCAAGCCGGAGGACACCCCCGTCGACGACGGGCTGTCCGCCGCCGACGAGGCATGAGCATGAGCGCGGCGGGGCGTCCGCTCTCGGCGCCGGGACACATGGGCGTCGACTACGAGGAGCGCGTCGACTTCGACCGGCTCCGGAAGTATCGCATCGCGCGGGCCCGGGAGGCCCTGGACGGCAGCGAGTGCGGGGCGTTCCTGCTCTTCGACTTCTACAACATCCGCTACACGACCCAGACCTGGATCGGCGGCGCGCTCGGCGACAAGATGATCCGCTACGCACTGCTCGCGCGCGGCAAGGACCCGGTCCTGTGGGACTTCGGCTCGGCGGTCAAGCACCACAAGATCTACTCCCAGTGGGTGCCGGAAGAGAACTACCGCGCCGGCTTCCTCGGCTTCCGTGGTGCGGTCGCGCCGTCGGTGGGGCTGATGGTCGACGCGGTCGCGGAGATCAAGTCGCTGCTGGTGGAGGCGGGCGTGGCCGACCTGCCGGTCGGCATGGACATCGTGGAGCCGCCGTTCCTCTTCGAGATGCAGCGGCAGGGGCTGACCGTCGTCGACGCCCAGCAGCTGATGCTCGACGCCCGCTGCATCAAGAGCGGCGACGAGATCACCCTGCTCAACCAGGCGGCCGCGATGGTCGACGGCGTCTACCAGGACATCACCGAGGCGCTCAAGCCCGGCGTACGTGAGAACGAGATCGTCGCGCTCGCCAACAAGCGGCTCTATGAGATGGGCTCCGACCAGGTCGAGGCCGTCAACGCGATCTCCGGCGAGCGCTGCAACCCGCACCCGCACAACTTCACCGACCGGCTGATCCGTCCCGGCGACCAGGCGTTCTTCGACATCATCCACTCCTTCAACGGCTACCGGACCTGCTACTACCGCACCTTCGCGGTGGGCAGCTCGACGCCGGCGCAGCGCGACGCCTACACCCAGGCGCGGGAGTGGATGGACCGCGGCATCGACGGCATCCGGGCCGGCGTCGGGACGGACGAGGTGGCGGCGTTGCTGCCCAAGGCGGAGGAGTTCGGCTTCGGCAGCGAGATGGAGGCCTTCGGCCTGCAGTTCGCCCACGGCCTCGGCCTCGGCCTGCACGAGCGACCGATCATCTCGCGGCTCAACTCGATGAAGGAGCCGGTCGAGCTCCAGGTCGGGATGGTCTTCGCCCTCGAGACCTACTGCCCCGCAGCCGACGGTGTCTCCGCCGCCCGGATCGAGGAGGAGATCGTCATCACCGAGGACGGTCCCCGCGTCCTCACGCTCTTCCCGGCGCAGGAGCTCTTCGTCACCAACCCCTACTGATCTCCCGAAAGGCTCGACCCCCGTGGCTGACTTCTCGCTCTCCTCCATCGCCGACCTGCCGCTCGACCTGTGGGTCGGGGGCGTCGCCCGTCCCGCCTCCGACGGTGGGCGCTTCGACGTGCTCGACCCCGCGACCGGCAGGGTCATCACCTCGGTGGCCAACGGCACCGTCGACGACGCGATGGCGTGCGTCGAGGCGGCCGACGCCGCGGCCGCGTCGTGGGCGGCGACCGCGCCACGTGAGCGGTCCGAGATCCTGCGCAAGGCCTTCGAGCTGATGACCGAGCGGGCGGATGAGATCGCCCACCTGATCTCCCTGGAGAACGGCAAGGCGCTGCCGGACGCACGTGGCGAGACGGCGTACGCCGCCGAGTTCTTCCGGTGGTACGCCGAGGAGGCGGTGCGCGCCTCGGGCACCGTGATGACCGCTCCGTCGGGCGCCAACCGGATCCTGGTGCTCCAGCAGCCGGTGGGCATCGCGGTGCTGGTGACGCCGTGGAACTTCCCGGCAGCGATGGCGACCCGCAAGATCGGCCCCGCCCTGGCGGCCGGCTGCACGGTGATCCTCAAACCCGCCTCTGACACGCCCCTGACGGCGTTGCTGATGGCGAGGATCCTGGCCGACGCCGGCGTCCCCGAAGGCGTGGTGTCGGTGCTCCCGGCGCGCCGCTCGGGTGCCGTGGTGTCGGCGATGGTGCACGACCCGCGGGTGCGCAAGCTGTCCTTCACCGGCTCCACCGAGGTGGGTCGGGTGCTGCTCAAGGAGGCGGCCGACCAGGTCGTCAACTGCTCGATGGAGCTGGGCGGGAATGCGCCGTTCCTGGTCTTCGAGGACGCCGACATGGACGCCGCGATCGAGGGCGCGATGATCGCGAAGATGCGCAACGCCGGCGAGGCGTGCACGGCGGCCAACCGTTTCTACGTCCACGCCGACGTGGCCGAGGACTTCAGTCGAAGGCTGGCCGAGCGGATGAAGGCCCTCACCGTCGGCCCCGGCACCCACGATGACACCCAGGTCGGCCCGCTGGTCAACGAGGAGTCGGCCGCCAAGGTCGACGAGCTGGTCAGGGGCGCGGTCTCGGCCGGCGCCCGCGTCGTGCTCGGCGGCGAGCGCCCCGACCGCGAGGGCTTCTACTACTCACCGACCGTGCTGCTCGACGTCCCGCGCGGAGCCGACATCCTGGGGGAGGAGATCTTCGGCCCGGTCGCCCCGGTGCTGACCTTCACCGACGAGGACGACGCGATCGCGATGGCCAACGACACCGAGTTCGGCCTGGTCTCCTACGTCTACACCCAGGACCTCGCTCGCGGCCTGCGCGTCAGCGAGCGCCTCGACGCCGGCATGGTCGGCCTCAACCGCGGCCTCGTCTCCGACCCCGCCGCCCCGTTCGGCGGCACGAAGCAGTCGGGCATCGGGCGCGAGGGTGGGCACGAGGGGATGCTGGACTACATGGAGAGCAAGTACGTCGCTGTGGCGTGGTGAGGTCCCCCGCGGGGTAGGCCTTCGCCCAGATAGGGCGCGTCCAGGACCTGCTGCACTTCGCCCAGAATGACGCGCCCACTCGATGACGCACCCGGTGCGCGCAGCAGAAAGCTCGACGCGACGGTCCGGACCCGTCAGGATCGGCACTCGTGACAACGCCGAAGGAGCTTCTGGTCCGGGCCGCCGCCCGCAACAACGCCGAGTGGTGCGCGACGATGTGTCGGTCGCACGGCTCGGCGGGTGAGTTCGGGGCGCAGGCCTGGGCCGCTCCTGTTCGCACGCCGCTCTACTACCCCGACTCGGTGACGCTGGTGCCCGGCGCCGATCGGGCCGATCTGGTGGCCCGGATCGACACCGCCGCACCCGGTGCTTCTGTCAAGGACAGCTTTGCCGACCTGGACCTGGTCGAGGCAGGCTTTCGGGTGCTGTGGAAGGCACAGTGGATCCACCGACCGGCGAGTGCACCCACCACCTCGTCGGATCTTGAATGGAAGGTGGTCGGCACCCGGGACATGCTGCGCGACTGGGCGCTCGCCTGGGACAACGGGGACGGCAACGCGGATCTCTTCCGGCCCGCCCTGCTCGACGACCCAGCCACCCTCGTGCTCGCCGGACAATCCGCCGACGGCCGGCTGGTCGCCGGAGCGGTTGCGAACCGAAGCGACGAGGTGGTCGGAATCTCCAATGTCTTCGCGCTGGACGGCGGCCCCGACGCGGCTTGGTCGGTCGTCCTAGATGCCGCGACCGAACTGTTCCCCACCCTGCCGGTGGTCGGCTACGAATAGGGCGACGACCTGGCGGCCGCCATCCGCCATGGCTTCGAACCCGTGGGTCCGCTGCGGATCTGGGGGCACGGCCTGTAATCGGACCGGCTCCGGATCCAGCCCTGCCTCGTGACCGCACGGGCAGGCCGCGGCATACCGCCGCCTACGTCGCCGGCGTGTGACAAGACGGTCGGGCCACGGGTCGGATCCGTCCAGGTTGACGCCCTCGGCTCCCTGGAACGACAAGGCCTCGTCGCTGACCCGGAGTCGTACTTTCCTCGTAGGTCCCCATCGGCGACCTAGGCCATTCGACGTCAGAACGCCATGTAGGCCAGCATGAACCCCATGGCAGCCGGTGCGACGATGTACACGTTCGAGATTGAGTTGGCCGACACCGATCGCGGCGTATACGAGCAGTTCACGCTTCGCGCGGCGCGGCATCCGTCAGAGACCGACGCGTACCTCGTGACGCGTGTGCTCGCCTACTGCCTTGAATTCGAAGACGGCATCACGTTCGGCGACGGAATCTCGGCGACCGCCGACCCGGCGGTGCTCGTGCGCGACCTGAGCGGGAAGCTGCTGGCTTGGATCGAGGTCGGGGCGCCGGATGCCGCGCGCCTTCACACGGGCAGCAAGGCGGCCGAGCGCACGACGATCTACACGCACCGCGACCCGACCAGGGTGCTGGCGCAGTGGACGGGGGCGAAGATACATCGCGCCGAGGAGATCGTCCTGCACAGCTTTGAGCCCGGGTTCATCGATTCCGCGGTGGGCGCGATAGAGCGCCGCAACGCGCTCACATTTACTGTCACCGAGCGACAGCTCTACCTCGAGCTGAACGGCCTACACCTCTCATCGGCGGTCCACGATCACCCGATCAGCTAGCGGTGCTGACCTACCCCACCCCATCGGCTTCGCTGTCGCCGCGCGGCATTTCAGCGCCGCGAGATCCAGCAGGACTGAAGGGTCTGCGGCACGAACGGGCCTGCCGCACCAATCGGCGCCAGCAGACCTAGCCCATTGCGCCGCCTGTCGGCGCCTGTCCGACTTACCGGATCTGTCGAGATCAGGGCGATGTCGCGCCACCACGGCGAGTGGCTTGTGCCGCCATCTTGGGCCACCTGGTGACTCGGATCGGCGGCGCTGTCATGCCGAGGTTCGGTGGCCCA
>JBBSOR010000117.1:0-10730 GCA_038259535.1 Propionibacteriales bacterium
GATTGCCGAAGCCCATGAACTCAGGCGTCCAGTTGACGACCCGCCGCCCGAACTGCCGGCGTGCGGCAGTCAGCCCGGGCTCGGCCAGTAGCTTCACCGCGGCCTTGGCACCTCCACTCATCGGCGCCGGTCCTCGAGCCGGTTGATCACCCGGCGTCCCACGCCGCGCACGGCCATGCGGGCGCGGTTGTATGCGTCGGTCGCAGGAGCATGCGCCTGGTAGTGCCGCAACGTCACCGCTGCTGGCATCCGTGACGGTGAGCCCGGCGCCGTGATCTGCTCGAACGCAGTGCCGAGGCGCTCGCGCACCAGGTCGGCGTTGTGGCGCGAACGCACCCACGCGCGGCCCCTCTCCGCACGAGAATCGAAGAGATCACGCTCCTCCTCGAACCAGCGCATCGCCTCGAGAGTGCGGTCACACATGCCGACGACGTCGGAGTCGGCGATGACGGACGCATGCTCGGCGAGCATGTATTCCTTGGCGCCGTCGCCGGTGAACCCGACGACGTAGCAGCCCGACGCCATCGCCTCGGCGCCCGGAAGACCGACGCCCTCGCGTTCGGCGCCGAACAGAAAAATGGCGGCTCGACCAAGCTCTTCGGCCACCTGCTGCTGCGTCATGCCGTCGATGAGCACGATCTCCCAGTCGCCTAGCCGACCGGAGCGGCGTACGAGCTGGACGGCGCCCAGCAGGTCCTCGCGCCGGCGGCGGGGCATCAGGGCGATCCGCTTCTCCTTCTCGGCCGGCTGGAACCAGTCCTCGATCTGCACGGGCACGTTGTGGATCGGGAAGCCTGGGTGGCACGCACGCTCGAGGAACGCGTGGATGGCGTCGGAGACGGTGATCGCGGCCGAGGCCTGCGGCCAGCCCGGATAGGCGCCCGGCTCGTCGACGAGGAAGTCGGAGTTGGCGAAGACGAAGTCCATCCCCTGGCACAGCATCACCACCGGCTGCCCCTGCGACAGGAAGCTCCACTTCGAGCCGCCGGTCTCGGGCATCACGAGGACGTCCCCAGCCGCGAAGTCGAGCTCCGCGCCGGTGTCCACCGGAGCGGTCGAACCCCACGACTCGTAGGCGAACCCGGGCGTGCCGTGCCACACCCGGGCGTCGTAGCCGAGGGCGCACAGGTGCTCCACGTAGCGATAGATCACCTTGATGCCGCCGCTGGGTTGTGGCAGGTCAGGCGCCATGAAGCGGATCGTCATGAATCCCAGCCTCCCGGAATGTTCTCGACGATCGACCACT
The DNA here is from genome assembly GCA_038259535.1 of Propionibacteriales bacterium. GTDB lineage: Bacteria > Actinomycetota > Actinomycetes > Propionibacteriales > Nocardioidaceae > Nocardioides. The sequence continues at coordinate 1,247 of JBBSOR010000117.1, forward strand.
CGGGCGGCATGGGCCAGTCCTGCCCGCCTCTGATGGTGCGGTGGAAGAAGCGTGGTGCGACGACAGCGCTGGCCCCTTCCCGGCCGATCACGTCGCGCACGTAGCCTCCCCAGTAGGAGAAGGTCGAGTTCGTGATGACCAGGTGCCCCGCCGTCGCGATTGTCGCAAAGTCAGCGGCGGGCGAGGACCTCTCGGCCCACGACACCTCATCGACGTAGTCACGCATCCAGCCGAGCCTGGCCCGGCACCAGTCCATTCCGTCTGAGACGACGAGGATTCGCCGTGGGTGCGCTTGGGCGAACATCCGGTCCACCGCCGCCTTGAGATAGGCGTCCTGGTCCACGGCGAAGCCGGCTCGGTTCTCTGGCACATCGAAGTAGTCGCCCCGCCGCACGTTGACCACCAGCATGTCGGGGTCTCCCGTGGTGACGATGCTGGGAGCCAGGCAGGTGGCGATGAAGTCGTCGAGCTGGTATCTCGTGAAGTCCTCTCCGAATCGACCGAAGGAGTGGGCATACACCGACAAACGCTTGTCCGTGAGTCGGACATCTCGCCTCTTGACCGCGAGCTGACTCAGAGCGGGAAAGGTCGGGTACCAGCTCTCCAGCTTGGAGGTCTCGAGAACTCGCCGCCGGGCTGGGTCCTGGTGTGCCCAGAGGCACAGGTAGAGCAGATTCCCCAAACCCATGTGCGGAAGTGGCCAGACGACCTCTCCAGGCCCCCTTCTCACAGCAGAGAAGGCCGACGACTTGGCCCGGAGGACAGCACGCGTCACCACATCGGAGGCCATGGAGAGACCCTAACTTTCATCGGCCCTGCACCGACGCACTCTGAGCGGATCGACGAGGTCAGCGCCTGCATAGACTGCTCTCGTGCTGATCTTCGGGTGTTGCGTGGGTCCGAGCGGCAAGTTCGACACGGTCGCCCTGCCCGGACTTCGGGCCGTGGTGGCGGACGACGACATCCTGATCGAGGAGCACGGCGGCGATGGCATCTGTGCCGCCTACAACCGGATCCTCGACACTGCGCGCCGCACCCTCGATTGCGAGGGCGTTGTCTTGCTGCATGACGACACGGCCCTCGGAGAACACGCGCGTCGCCAGATAGCCGCAGGGCTGACCGAGTCGCGGGTGGGGCTCCTCGGAGTCGTGGGCGGCAGGGACTTGCACGGGCCGATCTGGGTCGACGCACGACGAACGGCCGGCGTCGCGAACGACGTCTACGGCAGGCGAGAGTTCGGCCCGACTACGGATGACGTGGACGTCGTGGACGGTTTGCTGCTGGCCATTGCCCCCGCCGCCTACATGTCTGTCGACTTCGACCAATCGACGTTCCCTGCCTTCCACGGGTACGACACGGACTACTGCCTGCAGGTGCGCCACGCGGGAATGCGCGTCATGGTCGTGCCCATCGACTACACCCACGTCGACAAGGGGAACCTCGGAGACAGGCAGGCCTTCGAACGCGGGTATGCCCAACTCCGGGCCAAGTGGCCTCACCGGATCCGACCTCTGGGGCGACGCGAACGACTGCGGCTCCACCTCAGCCAACGAGTGGTCAGAGCTTCCGGTCGGGCTCGTCATCGATTGATGGCAACCGCCAAGAAGATCCGGCGAAACTAGCCTTCGCCGATCTCGTTGAACGCAGTAGTGCAGACTGAGGGAGTGCCGCGCCTGACTGGATCTGCATTCCGCCGCGCGGCGGGGATCATCGGGTTTCCACCCGGCACAGGCGAACTCCTCGACCACCCCACCCGGTTGAAGTTGGTCATCTCCCTGGGTCTCTCAGCCCTGTTGGCCCTCATCGACATGGCTGGCGTCGTGGCCATGTTGCCGATGATGCAGTACGTCACCGGCCAGCCGAACGACAGCGGAGCCCTGGGGATCGTCAACGATGCGCTGGGATCTCCCCCGCTGCGACTCCTCGTCGCGACGCTGGGGCTGATGATCTTCGGCGCGTTCATCGTGAAGGACGTCGCGTCTCTATTGGTACGCCGCTGGCAACTGCAGTTCATGGCCGAGCAGGAGGTGGAGCTCTCCACCAACCTCCTCGACGGCTACCTCACCAGCCCCTACTCCTGGCACCTCCGGCAGAACACGGCCGACAAGCTGTGGACCGTCCACGGCGCCGTCGGGATGGGCTACTCGGGCGGCCTCGCCTCCGCACTCTCCGCCTTCACCGAGATCCTCACCATCACCTTCATCTTCGCTTCGCTTCTGGTGATTGCGCCCTGGGTGGCACTCGCAGCGGCGGCGTACTTCGGGCTTGCCGCGTTCGTGGTTCAGCGCTTCATCCGCCCACGCGTCCAAGCGGCGGGTCTCAAAGCTCGTGCCGCCGCGGAAGAGGTGTCCCGGGCCTCCCTGCAGCCGCTCACCGCGGTCAAGGAGATCAAGCTGCGCCGTGCTCACGAGCCGTTCGTGGAGACCTTTCGCATTGCCAGTGCTCGCGGGGCGGAAGCGAGCGTCACGACCAGCCTGCTCACGGATCTCCCCAAGTACTTCCTCGAGATCGTCTTCGTCCTCGGCGTCGGCACCTTGGCAGTCGTCGCGACCACTGGGGCGTCCGCCGTCGAGGGCCTCGTCCTGCTCGGCCTCTTCGTGGCCGCAGGCACCCGGATCCTGCCCAGCTCAGTCCGACTGATCAACGCGCTGTCCGGTGTGCGCTTCGCGCGGGCACCGCTGGAGCACATCGTGCGAGTGCACCGGCTGATGCGCCAGCATCGCTCCGATGAAATTGCCCGAGTCGTCACGGACGAGATCCCCGAAGGCGACGTAAGGGTTCGTGGACTTCGCTTCTCCTACAGCGACCAGGGCGACGTCGAGGTGCTCCAAGGAGTAGACCTCGACATTCCGCTGGGGTCGTCGTTGGCGGTCGTGGGGTCGAGCGGAGCAGGCAAGAGCACGATGGTCGACATCCTCCTCGGCCTCCAGAGCCCCACCGCCGGCACAGTGACAGCAGGTGGCGTGTCCATCTTCGACAACCTCCCGGCCTGGCAGCGTCGCGTCGCGGTCGTGCCGCAGGAGGTCACGCTGCTCGACGCTCCGATCGGCGAGAACATCGCTTTCGACGAGGAGGTCGACTACGACAGGCTGGCCGAGGCCATCGAACGAGCTCAGCTCACCGACCTCATCCGTGAACTCCCTGACGGGGTAGCCACGACGGCCGGCGAGCGCGGATCTCGACTCTCCGGTGGACAGCGCCAGCGCATCGGTATTGCCCGTGCGCTCTACCGGAACCCGTCACTGCTCGTGCTCGACGAGGCGACCTCCGCCCTCGACAACGAGACCGAACGACGACTCACCGACACGATCGAGGGCTTGCACGGATCGGTGACCGTGGTCGTCGTTGCGCACCGTCTTTCGACGGTGCGTCACTGCGACCGATTGATCTTCATGGAGCACGGGCGCGTGACGGGCTCAGGCACCTTCGACGAGGTCCGCGAAGCCAACGAGTCGTTCGCACGACTTGTGAAGCTCGGCTCCCTCGACCCGACTCAGCCTGTGCTCTGATCCGCTCTCGGGCAGCGGACATCCTCGACCTGTCCGGATTCGTCCGGTCCTGCCCGCACCCGATCCGATCATCGTCACGGTGGCGCATCACCTAGGCTCCGTGTCCATGGGTGCGATGAACGCAGCTCGGCGGGTCAAGCACCTGGCGTTCGTCGCGGGCAAGCGGGCGCGGCGCGGATTGAGGAAGGTCAAGTTCGATGCGGCCACGATCGCGTTCCGAGACGTCGAGAAGGTGCGGGCGTTCACCTACAGGCCCGCACGATACGACGACACATTCCTGACCCGCACCGTCGTGGTCAACGAGCCGAGCGAGCTTCCCCCGCGCGCGTTCGTGATCTGGACGGGCGACAACCCGCTGACGGAGAACCGGGCGCGCAACCTCGACGTCATCCGCTCGCGAATCGGGCTTCCGGTCGAACTCGTCACGCCAAGCACGATCGGCGACTGGCTGGTCGACGGGGAGCCGCTACATCCCGCCTACGAGCACCTCTCGCTGATCCACCGCTCGGACTACCTGCGTGGCTACCTGATGCACCACCATGGCGGGGCCTACCTCGACATCAAGGCACCGCTCCACTCGTGGGCCGGCCCCTACGAGGACATGCTTTCAGACCCCGATGTGTGGGCCATGAGCTTCTCGGCGTCGCACGCCAACTGGCCCGCGAAGTTGCGGGGGCGCATCGGTCGGGACATCATCGTTCGCTACCGGATGATCTTCGGCAACAGTGGCTTCATGATGCGTTCGCACACCTCGCTCACCGCCGAGTGGATGGCCGAGATGGATCGTCGCTTGGACGACGCCCAGGAGGAGCTGGCCCGGCATCCGGGTGGCGTCTTCGGCGAAGGCCCCGGCTACCCGCTGTCGTGGAACGATCTGCTCGCGCGGGTGCTCGACCCGTTGAACCTGAAGTACTTGCCGCACGTCCGGTTCGACGAGCGCATGATGCTGGACCTGCAGAACTACCGCTGACCCGGGGCTGCATGCGCGATCGCCTCACGGCTCTGCTCCGCGGCTTCGACCGACCACACAGCACACGATGCTTGAGCTGCCGAAGGCACCCGCGGGTTCCACGCCGCGGGCTCACGATGCTCTCTGGAACTAGGATGGCGCCGTGCCTTTCGATTGCTCGGTGGTGATCCCAACGTTCAACGCCGCCAACGTCATCGGCGGTCAGCTCGAGGCGCTGAATGCCCAAGTCGGCGCACCGAGCTTCGAGGTCGTCGTGGCGGACAACGGATCCACCGACGACCTCGCGTCGGTCATCGACGTGTGGCGCGAGCACCTGCCCCACCTGCGTCGTGTCGACGCGTCGCGCGGTCGCGGTGTCTCGGTCGCACGCAACGTGGGGATCGAGCACGCCATCGCCGACAAGATCCTGATCTGCGACGCCGACGACCGCGTCTCTGCCGCTTGGGTGGCCGCACTGTCTGGTGCGCTGACCAACGCGCCGCTCGCCAGCGGCCCGATCGAGACGACGCTCCTCTCTGGCCGGTCCGCCGGGTGGGTCCCGATCGAGCAGCGCACCACGGGACTCTTCGAGACGTGGCAGGGGCGGACCTACGGGATCGGCTGCAACCTCGGGCTACGACGTGAGGTCTGGGAGGAAGTCGGTGGTTTCGACGAGGGCTACCCCGCCGGAGCCGAGGAGATCGACTTTGCTTGGCGCGCGGCCGACCTCGGCCACACCTTCACCTACGCCGACGACGCGCTGCTCCACTACCGCATCCGCACCGACCTGCGCGGTGTGCTGCGTCAGCAATACAATTCAGGTCGCGGGACGACCACTCTCTATGCGAAGTTCCGGCCTGCTGAGGTCGTACCCAAGTCCCCCATGCGCCGCGTCCGTCACGAGCTCATGTTGATGAGACAGTTCCCCCTCCGCGGAGACGGCAACGACCGAAGGATGTGGCTCACACGAATGGCGTTCGAAGCGGGCAAGCTCGTGGAGGCTCGACGGCGACGAGTCTCAGCCCCGTAATCGTCTGAGCGTGCGTGCGGCACGTCGAGCGAGCGATTCGTGGCCGGTGGGCGACAGCGGCTCCGGTTCCCACCAGACGCGGACCACATCGTGTCCGGCGATCGACTGCGTCTCGTGGTGCCAACGCGTTTTCGCAACCCACTCCTTCACGGCACTCACCAGCTCCCCCGAGTCACCGAAGGTGGCGTAGAGCTTGACAGGGGTCACGGCAAAGGGACACAGGCCTCCGGCCGTCGCGCGCCACACCGCGGCGGCGACACCGGGCGTGTGCTCGGACCGGAAGTCATCGAAGACGACTACGCCGCCAGGTTTGAGCAGCGTGCGCGCGGCCTCGATGTCCCCCACCACGTTGTCGTAGAGGTGACCTGCGTCGACGTGCACGAATCGATGCCGTCCGTGGCGCGCATGATCGACCACCGACTCGGAAAGGCCCGTGACCACCTCTGGGAGGTCGCCGTGCACGGCACGGTAATTCTGCTCGAACGCGCCTCGGGTCAGACCGTCGTACTGGTCGTCGTTCTCGGCCTGGTTGGCATCGTCGACGGCATCCCCGCCGAACAAGTCGACCACGGTGAAGTGCTCGCCCGGGCGAAGGCTGCTGCCGATGAGCACGGCGCTCTTGCCGAGGTAGGTCCCGAGTTCAGCGAGGTCCCCTCCCGATTGGGCTGTGTGGTCGAGGAGCAGACGGAAGAGGTCGACGTCGTAGCCCTGGAGCCATCCAGGAATTGCGTCGATCTGGGCATCGGTGACGTCGCGGGGCACGTACGACATCGTGACAGAGCCTGCAGCGTGGCGAGTCCACACTCGCGGCGGGCCGTCATGCTCGGTCACTAGCGTGACCACCGTGATCGTCTCCCGCCGAGGTCGTGCCCAAGTCGGCACCCTCATGGCGTTCGAGGCCGGCAAGGTCGTCGAAGCGAGGCGGCTCGGCTGTCCGGCCCCCTGACGTCCATCCGCTCACTAGAGTGACGCCTGTGACCCTGACGCGCCGCCTTGCCGAGCTCCGGCCCGGCCTCCGCTGGCGATCCGGTCAGGCCGTCACCCGCCTGCTCTACAGCCGCGCCTTCGGCAGCGTCGGCGAGGGCACCGTCATCGTGCGGCCGCACAAGCTTCAGGGGGTCGAGCGGATCCACCTGGGCTCCGGCTGCTCGGTCTTCGAGGGCGCCTGGCTGGCCAGCGAGCCCGGCGGCGGGGACCTGCGCATCGGCGACCGGACCTACCTCGGGCACGGAGTGCACCTGCACGCCCTGGACCCCGTCACCATCGGATCGGACTGCGTCCTCGCGGACGGTGTCTTCGTCGGCTCGTCCGACCACGATCGCGAAGACCGCCACCAGGTGCATGGTTCCGGCCCGATCACCATCGGCGACCGAGTCTTCCTGGGCCAGCGCTCGGTCGTCCTGGGCGGCGTGACGATCGGCGACGGCGCGACCGTGGGTGCCAACGCCGTCGTCACCCGCGACGTCGCACCGGGGCAGACGGTCGTGGGTGTCCCCGCTCGTCCCGTCGGCGGGTGACCCGATGAAGGTGCTGCTCGTCAGCCCGAGCTTCCACGGCTACCACGCCGCCATCGCGGCCGCCCTCACCGCGCGTGGCCACGTCGTCACCACGCACGTCTACGACGACCACGGCGGGCTCGCCGGTCGGGTGTGGCACCAGCTGCGCCACCAGTTTCCCCACAAGGTCGGCGCAGGATCCTTGCGCCGGATGGGTCGCGAGCAGACGGCGCGCGCCGTCGCGGCGGTCGAGGGGTGCGGGCCGGACGCGGTGGTGGTGATCAAGGGCGACACCCTTGAGCAGCCGTTCTGGGAGGCACTCGACAAGACCCCCCGCATCACCTGGCTCTACGACGAGGTCCGCCGCACCCAGTGGACCGTGGCCCGCCTGGCCGGTGTCGGGCCGGTCGCGACCTACTCGGCGCAGGACGCCATCGCCTTCGCCTCGGCGGGGCTGGACTCACGCCACCTTCCTCTCGCCTTCGACCACCGACTGGTGCCCTCACCCACGACGAATCGGACGGGCCTCGTCACGTTCGTCGGCGCCCGCTATCCCGCTCGCCAGGAGGTGCTGGCCGGCCTGCACGACCACGGTCTGCCGGTCCGGGCCTACGGCCGTGACTGGTCGGGCCATCCGATCGACCGGTTGCGCACCTGGCGCGTAGGGGCACCCGCCCTTCCCGCGGAGCGCGACGTCTCCCGCGCTGAGGCGTACGACGTCATGGCTGCGTCCGCGGCCACGCTCAACCTCCACGGCGACCAGGACGGCTTCACCATGCGCACGTTCGAGGCCGCGGGCGTGGGCGCGCTCCAGCTGATCGACCGCGCCGATGTCGATGACCTCTATGAGCCGGGCAGCGAGATCCTCCCCTGGACCAGCCCCGGCGAGCTGCTCGAGCTCTGCCGGCGCGCCCTGGCCGACCCCGTCTGGAGCGATACGATCCGTCGAGCCGCCCGCGCCCGCACCCTCGTCGAGCACACCTTCGACCACCGCGTCGCCGTCCTGGAGGGCGCATGGGACACGGCCTGACGCACCCCGGGGACCTCGTGGCCTGGCGCCGCTGGCACGAAGGCCGCCACCCCGTCCGTGGTGTCGCCCGCTCGGCTCGCAGCCGACTGCGTCCTTCTGCCCCGGCCCTCGTCGACCTCTTCACGCCAGGTCCGGATGCGGACGTCCTCGTCGCCGTCGAGGCCACCCACGCCAGCGTGGACCGGGCCGTCGTTGCGCCCCTGTCCCACCTGTCGGCCGAGCGCACGGCGATCGTGGCTCCCGTCGGCTGGCAGCCGCCGACGGCGTACGCCGACCACACCCGCCGCACCGTGGCGCTGGCAGAGCTGGCCTCCCTCGTTGCGCCTCGAGTCGTGCTGGCGGCCGGTCACTACACCGAGATCGGGGCCGCTGCGTTCGCGCTCGCCGAGGACCTCGGGGGGTCCTTCTTCGTCTCGCAGCACGGAGCCCTGACCCCGTTCGCTCCGCCACTGCCGCGCGCCGCGCACCTGCTGGCCTGGAGTAATGCGGACGGGGACTTCTGGGCCGCCGGTCGGCAGGACGTGGCCGTGACGGCGGTCGGGAGCCAGCTGCTGTGGGTGGCGGGGGGGCTCGTGACGGGCGCCGGCGCGCCCTCCTCGACCAGCGGGTCGGCGGGCGGTCCGTTGACCTACCTCGGGCAGGGGCACGCCGCCGAGATCTCACGGGCGCGTCTGGCGCACGCAGCCCTGACCGCGTGCCGCGAGCACGGCGCGGTCTATCGCCCGCACCCCTCGGAACGTGACGTGACGTCCCGGGTGGTGCTGGCGGCCTACCGCGGGGCGGGCATCACCGTCGACACCTCCGGCGTACCCCTCATCGACCTCGAGGCACCGATCGTCAGCGTCTTCTCCACCGGCGTGCTCGAAGCGGCCGCCCGGGGTCGAGAGGCCTGGGTCGACTTCCCCAGTCCGCCCGCGTGGCTGGGCGAGTTCTGGGAGCGTTATGGCATGCACCGTCTCGGCACCTCCCCCACACCCGCGCCCGCGCACCCCGACCTGGAGCCGGCCCGGCGGATCGCCGACATCCTCAGCGAAGCCGCCCGATGAGCACCCTGTGCGTCATCCCGGCCCGCGGGGGCTCCAAGGGCGTGCCCCGCAAGAACCTCCTCGACGTCGGCGGCAGGCCTCTCATCGCCTGGACGATCCAGCAGGCCCTGGCGGTGCCCGACCTCGACGTGGTGGTGTCCACCGACGACGAGGAGATCGCCGAGGTCGCCCGCGCCGCCGGTGCGCGGGTCCCCTGGCTGCGGCCCGACGAGCTCGCGCAGGACACCACACCCACCGAGCCCGTCGTGCGGCACGCCATCGAGCAGGTGAGCCGGGAGCGCGGCCGACCCGCAACCGTGATGCTGCTGCAGGCCACCTCGCCGGTCCGCCGCGACGGCACGCTGGCCCGGGCGCTCGCCGAGTTCGCCGACTCCGGCGTCGACTCGATGGTCGGCGTCGTCGAGCAACCGCCGTTCATCTGGCA
>JBBSOR010000118.1:0-10721 GCA_038259535.1 Propionibacteriales bacterium
CTCTGGTTCGTCGCCGGGGCGGGTGCCGGGGTGTACGCCGCCGCCCGCGCTCGTCGCGCCGCCGAGAGCCTCACCGCGGACGGCCTCCGGGACCGCCTGCGGGGTTGGCAGCTCGGCGCCCGCCTCTTCGCCGAAGAGGTCCAACAAGGCCGCACCGAGCGCGAAACCGAGTTGCGCGAGCAGCTCGGGTTGCGGCCCACTGGCCCCCGGGACACCCCCGAGCTCCGGAACACCTCCACCCACGAGATGAAGGACCCGCACTGATGGACACCGCCGAGATCCGCCGCCGCTTCCTCGCGCACTTCGAGGCCGCCGGACACGCCGTGGTGCCGTCTGCCTCGCTGCTCGCCGACGACCCGAACCTGCTCTTCGTGCCGGCGGGGATGGTGCCGTTCAAGCCCTACTTCCTGGGCCAGGAGACGCCGCCGTGGCCGCGCGCCACCAGCATCCAGAAGTGCGTGCGCACCCCCGACATCGAGGACGTCGGCAAGACCACCCGGCACGGCACCTTCTTCGAGATGTGCGGCAACTTCTCCTTCGGCGACTACTTCAAGGAGGGGGCGATCGAGCTGGCGTGGAGCCTGCTCACCAAGCCGGTCGCCGACGGTGGCTACGGGCTCGACGAGTCGCGCCTCTACCCGTCGGTGCTCGTGGGCGACGACGAGGCCATCCGCTACTGGATGAAGGCCACCGGACTGCCGCGCGAACGGATCGTCCAGCTCGGCAACAAGGAGAACTACTGGTCGATGGGCGTGCCCGGGCCCGGCGGCCCGTGCTCGGAGATCCTCTACGACCGTGGCCCCGAGTGGGGGCCGGACTTCGACGTCGCCACGCTCGGGCCCGACATGCCCTTCGAGCTCGAGGACCGGCTCCTGGAGATCTGGAACCTCGTCTTCATGCAGGACGAGCTCTCCGCCGTCCGGTCGAAGGACGACTTCGACATCGCGGGCTCACTGCCCAAGAAGAACATCGACACCGGCATGGGCCTGGACCGCGTCGCGCTGCTGCTGCAGGGCAAGCAGAACATGTACGAGATCGACGTCGTCTACCCCGTGATCGCCAAGGCCGAGGAGCTCACCGGCAAGAAGTACGGCGCCGGCACCCCCGGCTCGGCGGAGGACGACGTGCGCTTCCGCGTGGTGGCCGACCACGTCCGTTCCTCGATGATGCTGATCGGCGACGGAGTCACCCCCGGCAACGACGGTCGCGGCTACGTCCTGCGCCGCCTGCTGCGACGTGCGGTGCGCTCGATGCGGCTGCTCGGTTGTGAGGGCCGCGTCCTGCCCGAGCTCATGCCGATCTCCCGCGACCGGATGGGGGAGACCTACGACAACCTCCTCACCGACTGGCCGCGCATCTCGCAGGTCGCCTACGCCGAGGAGGACGCGTTCCGCAAGACGCTCCAGGCGGGCACCCAGATCTTCGACACCGCGGCGGACGAGGTGAAGGGCTCCGGCGGCTCGACGCTGTCCGCCGAGCGCGCCTTCGCGCTCCACGACACCTTCGGCTTCCCGATCGACCTCACCCTCGAGATGGCCGCCGAGCAGGGCCTGAGGGTCGACGAGGAGGGCTTCCGCGGCCTGATGGCCGAGCAGCGTGAGCGGGCCAAGGCCGACGCGCGTGCCAAGAAGGGCTCCCACGGTGACACCGGTGTCTACCGGGGCATCTTCGACGAGTTCGGGCCCACCGAGTGGCTGGCCTACGAGACGCTCGAGACGGAGTCGCGGCCCCTGGCGCTGCTCAGTGGCGGCGCCTCGGTCTCGCACCTCGCGGAGGGCGAGATCGGTGAGCTGGTGCTGGACCGCACCCCGTTCTACGCCGAGTCGGGCGGCCAGGTGGCCGACGCCGGGACGATCGTCTTCGACGGCGGCCGGCTCGAGGTGATCGACGTGCAGCGCCCGATCAAGGGCCTGGTGGTCCACCAGGTGCGGGTCACCGAGGGCGAGCTGGTCGCGACGGGGCCCACCGGCGGACGGGGGCAGGTCCATGCGCTGGTCGACCCCGAGTGGCGCCTCGGCGCCCGTCAGGCCCACTCGGGGACCCACGTGGTGCACGCGGCCCTGCGCGAGGTCCTCGGCCCGACGGCGCTGCAGTCCGGGTCCTACAACCGGCCCGGCTACCTCCGCCTCGACTTCGGCTGGACGCAGGGGCTGACTCCCGAGCAGGTGCGCGACATCGAGCTGGTCTCCCAGCAGGCGCTGCGCGCCGACCTTGCGGTCGCCTGGGACTACATGAGCCTCGAGCAGGCCAGGGAGTGGGGCGCGATCGCGCTCTTCGGCGAGACCTACGACAACACCAAGGTGCGCGTCGTGGAGATCGGCGGTCCCTGGTCGCGCGAGCTCTGCGGTGGCACGCACGTCGAGCACTCCTCGCAGATCGGCACGGTCGTGGTGACCAGCGAGGCGAGCGTCGGCTCGGGCAACCGCCGGATCGAGGCGCTGACCGGCGTCGAGGGCTTCGGCTACCTCGCCCGCGAGCGCGACGTGGTCGCCCAGCTGACCGGCCTGCTCAAGACCCAGCCCGACGACCTCGTCGGCCGGGTCCAGGGCCTGACCGAGCGCCTGCGCACCGCGGAGAAGGAGCTCGAGAAGGCGCGCGTGGCACAGCTGCTCGGCGCCAGCGCCGAGGTGGCGGCCGGGGCCACCCAGGTCGGTCCAGTCAAGGTCGTGGCCCACCGCGCCGACGGCGCTGCCGGTGGCGACGTACGCCAGCTGGCGCTGGACGTGCGCGGACGCCTGCCACAGGGCGAGCCGGGCGTGGTCGTCGTCATCGGCCAGGCCGACGGCAAGGTGTCGGTGGTGGCGGCCACCAACGACGAGGCCCGTGCCCGCGGCCTGTCGGCCGGTGAGCTGGTGCGCCTCATCGGCCCGTTGCTCGGAGGCAGGGGCGGCGGCAAGGACGACGTGGCCCAGGGCGGCGGCACCGATGCCTCGCGCATCGACGAGGCGTTGGCGCTCGTGTCGAGCGACGTGGCCGCGCGGGTCGGGCAGGGCTGAGCGTGCGGTTCGGCGTGCGGCTGGGCATCGACCCGGGGGATGCCCGGATCGGCGTCGCCACCAGCGATCCCTCCGGCTTCCTCGCGACCCCGGTCGAGACCGTCCGCACCGGCAGGGGCGACCTACGACGCCTCGCCGAGCTGGTCATCGAGCTGGAGGCGGTCGAGGTGGTCGTGGGGCTCCCGCGTTCGCTCAGCGGTGCAGAAGGCCCCGCGGCGGCGATGGCACGCGAGTTCGCGGGGCGGCTGGCGCGCCGAGTTGCACCCGTCCCCGTCAGACTGTGTGATGAACGACTGACCACGGTCTCGGCCGAGTCGATCCTGCGTGATCAGGGTCGGCGCGGCGCCAAGCGACGTGCCGTGGTGGACCAGGCAGCCGCCGTGCTGATCCTGCAGACCGCGCTGGACACGGAGCGGTCGAGCGGGCGAGCACCGGGAGAGATCGTCGAGGTAGCAGATGAGTGAGCACGAGCCCGAGCAGGACGTGCCCGTCGAGGACGACTACACCTACGTCCCGGGAGGCAAGCGGCGCAAGGGCCGCGGCCTCAAGGGGTGCGTCGCCGTCCTCATCGCGCTGGCCGTGCTCGTCGGCGGATTCTGGTTCGGCCTGACACGCGGCGTGGACTGGGTCTCCGGCCAGTTCCAGGGCCCCGACGACTACCCGGGCCCCGGCACGGGCTCCATCGAGTTCACTGTCAACGACGGCGACACGGTCGCCCAGATGGGTCGCAACCTCAAGGCCGACGGAGTGACCAAGTCGGTCCAGGCCTTCATCGACGCCGCCGCGGGCGAGCCCGACTCCAGCGGCATCCAGGTCGGCGCCTACGAGCTCCAGAAGGAGATGAAGGCCGCCGACGCGCTCGAGGTGCTGGTCGACCCGGCCAACCTCATCGGGTTCCCCACGGTGACCATCCCCGAGGGCCTCCGCCTGACCGACATCGTCTCCACGCTCGCCACCAACACGAAGTTCTCCGAGGCCGCGTGGAACCGCGCCCTCCAACAGCCAGCCAGGCTCGGCCTGCCCGACTATGCCGAGGGCAACGCGGAGGGCTACCTCTTCCCGGCGACCTACGAGATCAAGCCGGGGATGAAGCCGGTCGGGATCCTCAAGATGATGGTCGCCCGCTGGAGCGAGGCCGCCGGCGAGGCCGACCTCGAGGCGAAGGCCGCGGAGCTCGGCCACACGCCGGGCGAGCTGATGATCATCGCCTCGCTGATCGAGGCGGAGGGTCGCGGCGAGGACATGCCCAAGATCGCTCGCGTCATCTACAACCGCCTCGACGGGCCCGGCGACAAGGGCGGCACCAACGGCACCCTCGGCATCGACGCCTCCATCGCCTACGGGCTGGGGCTCTCACCCGGGTCGACGGAGCTGACGCCCGACCAGCTGGCGGAGGACACCCCCTACAACACCCGGCTCAACGCCGGTCTCCCGCCGACGCCGATCGAGGCGCCGGGCGACGAGGCCATCGCGGCGGCGGCCAACCCGGCCGACGGCAACTGGTACTACTACGTCACCGTCGACCTCTCGACCGGCGAGACCAAGTTCTACGAGGACTACGACGGCTTCCTCGACGGTCGCGACGAGTACAAGGCCTACTGCGAGACCTCGGACCGTTGCTGAGGTGAGCGCTCGACGTTGCGGCGTGCTGGGCGACCCGGTCGCCCACTCGCTGTCGCCGGTCCTGCACCGGGCCGGCTACGCCGAGCTCGGGCTCGACTGGTCCTACGACGCGCACCGCGTGCCGAGCGGCGCCCTGGCGGCGTTCGTCGACGGGCTCGACGCGACGTGGCGTGGCCTCTCGCTCACCATGCCGCTCAAGCGCGAGGCTCTCGCGGTGGTCGACCGGCTCACCGACCGCGCCCGGCTGGCGGGTGCGGTCAACACGCTGCTGCTCGGCGCGGACGCGGGCGACGGGCTGCGGGTCGGTGACAACACCGACCTCCCGGGTGCGGCCGCCGCGATCCGCGAACGGACGTCGATGCCGCTGGCCACCGCCGCGATCCTGGGTGGCGGAGCCACGGCGAGCTCGATCGGCCTGGCCCTGATCGACCTCGGCGTGCGGTCCATCGACCTCCTCGTGCGCGACGAGGCCAGCGCCGGCGAGACCCTCGGGGTGCTGCGCTCGCACCCGGCCGGCGCCGAGGTCCGCACCGCACGGCTCGACGCCGACGGGGCCGTCACCGCCGACATCGTGGTCTCGACGATCCCCGCACACGCCCAGACCGCGGGGCTGGTCGCGCGCTGCGGCGACGTACCCGTCGTGTTCGAGGCGCTCTACGACCCGTGGCCGACGCCGCTGGCGGCGTCCGTGCTGGAAGGCACGGCCGACCGCACGCTGGTGGGTGGGCTGGACCTGCTGGTCCACCAGGCGGTGATGCAGTTCGATCTGTTCACCGGGCTCCGGGCACCGCTGGAGGTCATGAGGGACGCGGGCCGGCGCGCCCTCGCCGATCGGAGCGCTGGGTGAGCGACACCATGGTGGCCGCGCTGCTGGCCGCGCTCGTGGCCGCGCTCGGCGGTCTGCTCGTGCCGTTGCTGGTCGCCGCGGTGCCCGAGCCCGACGCCACCGCCGAGGGGCGGGACGACGAGGCGCCGAAGGTGCTCTACGTCGACCTCGCCGCCCGCCCCGGGCTCGGCTGGCGCAGCGCCCTGATCGCGGCCGTGTGCGGTGCCCTGCTCGGCGCCGCGACCGGCCTGGACTGGCCGCTGCTGTGGCTCGTCCCGCTCACCCCGGTCGCGGTCGCCCTGTCCGTCATCGACTGGCACACCCGACTCCTGCCGCGCCGCATCGTGCTGGCTGCCACGCTGGCGGCGATCGTCGTCGTGACGGTGGTCGGGCTGGCGGCGGGGGAGCACGACGCCCTGGTCCGGGCGCTGGTGGGCATGGTCGTGGCGCGGTCGTTCTTCTGGGTGCTGTGGTGGTTGCGGTCGGCGGGGATGGGCTTCGGCGACGTCCGCCTGGCCGCACCGGTCGGGCTGGTGCTCGGCTGGGTGGGCTGGGGTGCGCTCGCGCTGGGCCTGTGGGTCGGCTTCATCGCCTTCGCTCTTCCCGCACTCGGTCTCGCGATCGTGAGACGGGACCGGTCGCTGCTGAAGAGGTCCTTCCCGTTCGGTCCGTTCATGGTGATCGGTGCTCTGGTGGGTCTCGTCTGGGGGACCGCGCTCGCCGGGCGCATCTGGGGCTGAGAGACTGGCGCCATGCTCCGATGGCTCACAGCAGGCGAGTCCCACGGTCCCTCGTTGGTGGCGATCCTCGAGGGGCTGCCCGCCCACGTCCGCGTCACGACCGACGACCTCGCCGACTCGTTGGCGCGACGGCGACTCGGCTACGGCCGCGGCGCGCGGATGAAGTTCGAGCAGGACGCGATCCGCGTGCTCGGCGGCGTCCGCCACGGTGAGACCCAGGGTGGCCCGATCGCGATCGAGGTCGGCAACACCGAGTGGCCCAAGTGGGAGAAGGTGATGTCGGCCGACCCCATCGACCCGGTGGAGCTCGACGCGCTGGCGCGCAACGCGCCGCTGACCCGTCCCCGGCCCGGGCATGCCGATCTCGTCGGCATGCAGAAGTACGCCTTCGACGAGGCCCGCCCGATCCTCGAGCGGGCCTCGGCCCGCGAGACCGCTGCGCGCGTGGCACTCGGTCGCGTGGCCTCCAACTTCCTCGAGCAGGCCACCGGCGCCCGGATCGTCTCGCACGTGGTCTCACTCGGTGGCGTCAAGGCGCCCGCCGGCATCGTGCCCGGCCCCGACGACGTCGAGCGACTCGACGCCGACGAGGTGCGCTGCCTCGACCCCGACGCCAGCGCCTCGATGGTCGCGCGCATCGACCAGGCCCACAAGGACGGCGACACCCTCGGCGGTGTCGTCGAGGTGGTCGTGCACGGACTGCCGCCGGGCCTCGGCTCGCACGTCCACTGGGACCGGCGCCTCGACTCCAAGCTCGCCGGCGCGCTGATGGGCATCCAGGCGATCAAGGGCGTCGAGGTCGGCGACGGCTTCGAGCTCGCCGACACTCCGGGCTCGCTGGCGCACGACGAGATCGTGTCGACCGACGAGGGGCTACGACGCACGTCGGGTCGCTCGGGTGGCACCGAGGGTGGCATGTCGACCGGCGAGGTCCTGCGCGTCCGCGCCGCGATGAAGCCGATCGCCACCGTGCCCAAGGCGCTTCGCACCGTCGACGTCGCCACCGGTGAGGCCACCGTCGCGCACCACCAGCGTTCGGACGTGTGCGCCGTCCCCGCGGCCGGGATCGTCGCGGAGGCGATGGTCGCGCTCGTGCTGGCCGACGCGGTGGTCGAGAAGTTCGGCGGCGACTCCCTCGCGGAGACCCGACGCAACGTCGAGTCCTACCTCGACACCCTCCGGTACCGATGAAGCACCCTCGCGTGGTCCTGGTCGGCCCGATGGGCTCCGGCAAGACGACGGTGGCCGGCATCCTCGGGGATGCCTGGCACGTGGCCGTGCGCGACACCGACGCCGACATCGTGGCGTCCACCGGTCGGGAGATCTCCGACATCTTCGTGGAGTCCGGCGAGGAGGCCTTCCGGACGCTGGAGGCCGCTGCGGTCGCCGCCGCGCTCACGGAGCACGACGGCGTGCTCGCCCTCGGCGGCGGTGCCGTCATGCGTGCGGAGACCCGCGACCTGCTGGCCGACGTGCCGGTGGTGTTCCTGCGGGTCGGCCTGACCGATGCGGTGAAGCGGGTCGGGCTGGGCGTCGGGCGTCCGATGCTGCTCGGCAACGTCCGTTCGCGGGTCAAGACCCTCCTCGACGAGCGCACCCCGATCTATGAGTCGGTCGCCACCCACGCCGTCGAGACCGACGACCGCACGCCCGACGAGGTCGCGGCCGAGATCCAGGAGCTCCTGTCGTGAGTGACCACACCGTCCTGCACGTGGGTGGAGCCACCCCCTACGACGTCGTCGTCGGACACGGCCTGGTGGCGCGGCTGCCAGAGATGCTGGGCGAGACGGTCGAGCGGGTCGCGGTCCTCTACGCCGGCACGCTCGGTGCTATCGCCGACCCGATCGTCGACGCCCTGGTCGAGCACTACGACGTGCTGGCCCTGGGCCTGCCCGAGGGCGAGCGGGCCAAGACCGCCCCGGTGGCCGCCGACTGCTGGGAGGCGTTGGGGGAGGCCGGGTTCACCCGGTCCGACGCCGTCGTCACCGTGGGCGGTGGGTCGGCGACCGACCTCGGCGGCTTCGTGGCGGCGAGCTGGTTGCGCGGCGTACGTGTCGTGCACGTCCCGACGACCCTGCTGGCGATGGTCGATGCTGCGGTCGGCGGCAAGACCGGCATCAACACCGGGGCCGGCAAGAACCTCGTCGGCGCCTTCCACGAGCCTGCCGGCGTGCTGTGCGACCTCTCGCTGCTGGCCTCGCTGCCCCAGGAGGAGCTGGTCGCCGGGCTGGGCGAGGTCATCAAGTGCGGCTTCATCGCCGACCCGGCCATCCTCGACCTCGTCGAGCGCACCGACCCCGCCGCCCTGACGCACGACTCCGCAGAGCTGCGCGAGCTCGTGGAACGCGCGATCCGGGTCAAGATCGACGTCGTGGTGGGGGACCTCAGGGAGACCGGTGGCGCCGACGCGGGGATCGGCCGGGAGGTGCTCAACTACGGCCACACCCTCGCCCACGCCATCGAGCGCACCAGCGACTACATCGTCCGCCACGGCGAGGCCGTCGCGATCGGCTGCGTCTTCGTCGCCGAGCTGGCCGCCCGGGCCGGCTCGCTGGCCCCTGAGCTCGTCGCGCGGCACCGCGCCGCACTGTCCCGCGTGGGGTTGCCGACGTCGTACGACGCTGCCTCCTTCGACGACCTGCACGCCGCGATGAAGGTCGACAAGAAGGCCCGGGGCACACAGCTGCGGTTCGTCGTGCTCGACGACCTCGCCTCGCCGAGCATCCTCGCCGGGCCCAGCGAGGACGACCTGCGGGCGGCCTACGCGGCGATATCCTCGGCGAGTGGCTGACCCAGATCCTGACGTCCAGGTCTCCGGCTCCGGGGGCACCATGCAGCGGCTCGCCTGCCGTGCGTCGCCGCGAACGGTCGACCTCGCGGTGCTGTCCGCCCTGAGGAAGGCCGAGGGTGATGGTCCGTGGCGCCCGGCGGGCGTCGCACCGTTCCTCGAGGTGGGCGACGTCGTGCAGTGGCGTTACGGTCCACGCTGCGACCCGATGCGCGTCGTCCGGGATGACGAGCGCGGGCTGGTCGCCTGGCTGGCGGACGGCACGGAGGTGCTCTCCTCGGCACCCGGGGACGGCCTCGCGCTGCGGGCCAAACCCCTGGCCGAGCGCTTCCTGGGGGCCCGCGTCCCGGTGCTCAAGGCGGGGCATGGCGGCGGGATCCTCCGCATCGCTCCGACCGGCCGACCGTGGTCGGTGTGGGTGTTCCGCGAGGACGACGGGTCGCTGGCCGGTCACTACGTCAACCTCGAGCTCACCCATCGCCGGCACGGCGACGAGACCAACACCCGCGACCTGGTCCTCGACCTGTGGCTGGAGCCGTCGGGTGAGCTGTGGCTCAAGGACGCCGACGAGCTCGAGGCGGCCGTCTCCAACGGCCCGCTCAGCGCCGAGGAGGCCGAGGAGGTCCGCGCGATCGGCGAGTGGGCCCGCGCCGACCTCATCGAGGCACGCGCCTGGCCCCTCGACGAGGAGTGGACGACCTGGCGCCCGCCGGCCGAGTGGGAGGTCCAGGCGCTACCGGACACTCCTCTGGTCGCCGAGGCGCGGCGCACTACGCTGCCCGGATGAAGGTCCTCGTCCTCAACGGCCCCAACCTCGGCCGGCTCGGCCGACGGCAGCCGGAGATCTACGGCACCACCACCCACGCCGAGCTCGCCCACTCGTGCGTGGCGTGGGGGAGCGCCCTGGGCCTCGAGGTCGAGGTCCGCCAGACCAACCACGAGGGCGAGCTGCTCGACTGGCTCAACACCGCGGCCGACGACGGAGTGGCGGTCGTGCTCAACGCGGGCGCTTGGACGCACTACTCGCTGGCCCTCTTCGACGCCTGCGCCCAGCTCTCCGCCCCGCTGGTCGAGGTGCACATCTCCGACCCCAAGCAGCGACCGGAGGAGTTCCGGCATACCTCGGTCGTCGAGCCGCACGCGGTCGCGACGATCGCCGGCCAGGGGATCGACGGCTACCGGCTGGCGCTGGAGCACCTCGCCGGGTCCTGACCGGCGTCCGCACCACGCAGGCAGTTGGCCGGGGCGACGGACTTGTCCACGCTCACGCGGCGCGCGACGCGCGCGAACTGCCTTCCTCGTGCTCCCGGCACCGGGTGGCACGATCGGCGGCATGAAAACACCGGTCGAGATCAGCGCGATGGCGATCAACGTGGTCATCCCCGAGGCGCTCCGGTGGCGCGACACCCGACGCGACGAGGAGTTCGAGCTCCAGTCGCTGACGATCCGGATGCTGCCCGACGGGTCGCTCGCGGCGAAGGCCTACGGCCGGCCCGTGGCTGGTGGGCGGGGTGCCTACGTCTCGTTCGCCGTGCCCGACGACCGTCCCGAGCTGGCGGACCTCATCTCGTCGGCTGCCGGAGAGGCCGGCCGGCGTTGGAGCGCGCACTCCTGCGCCTGTGCTTGGATCGCCCGATGCTGCCCTTCCGACAGGTCGATGTGTTCAGCGCCGAGCCCTGGCTCGGCACCCCGCGCGCCGGCGGGGCCGCCGCCGCGGGGGGGGGAGGGGAGCGGAAGGCGCGGGTCGC
>JBBSOR010000119.1:0-10538 GCA_038259535.1 Propionibacteriales bacterium
CTCTTCTTCGCCTTCTGGATCGCATCGAAGAGCGTCGGGTTGCCGGCGACGTCGCCGCCACCCTGCTTCGCCGCGACCTCGATGTTCTTGATCAGCTTGGCGAACAGCTTGCCGCGCTTGGCATCGATCGCGGCCTTCTTGTGCTTGGTCGTTGCCCACTTGGAGTGGCCTGACATGAGGTCCTCTCTCAGTCTCGTTGTTGGTGCCTGTGCCGGTGCGTGCAGTGCTGCTGGTCCGGGTCAGGTCGAGCGCACCAGGTCCACGAACATCGCGTGGATCCGGTCGTCGCTGCCGACCTCGGGATGGAACGAGGTCGCCATCAGAGGCCCCTGACGGACCGCGACGATCCTACCCACGGCAGGACCTGACTCCACCTGGGCCAAGACCTCCACGTCGTCGTCGACGGCCTCGACCCACGGCGCGCGGATGAACACGGCCCGTACGGGATCGGCCAGCCCGTCGAGGTGGAGGTCCTCCTCGAAGGAGTCGACCTGGCGGCCGAAGGCGTTGCGTCGCACGGTGAGGTGCAGCCCACCGATCGTGTCCTGGCCCGCGGCGCCGTCCTCGATCCGGTCGGCCAGCAGGATCATGCCGGCACAGGTCCCGAAGGCCGGCAGGCCGCCCCCGACGGCCTCGCGGAGCGGCTCGAGGAGGTCGAAGATCCGGGCCAGCTTGATCATCGTGGTCGACTCGCCGCCCGGGAGGACGAGCCCGTCGCAGGCGGCGAGCTCGGCGGGCCGGCGTACGGAGATCGCGTCGGCGCCCAGCGAGCGGAGGGCGACGAGGTGCTCGCGCACGTCGCCCTGGAGGGCGAGGACGCCGATGGTGGGACTCACGAACATCGATCCTAGGACCGGGTGCTCATCGTAGGATCGGGGCCCATGACGCTCCCCCGCTCGCCTGCGCTCTGTGCGGTCCTCCTCGGCCTGGTCCTGACGGCCTGCGGCGCACCCACGGCGACCTCGGCACCGGTTCTGACCGGCGATGCGCAGGCCGAGCGCCCGGCTCCACGGACCATCGACGGGTGGCCCGTGCAGACGCCCTCGAGCCTTGACCTGCGCGGCAGGGCCATCAAGCGGGGCGCCGCCGAGGCGAAGGCACTCGACTCCACCTGCTTCGCGGTCGTGCGCAAGGGCACGCTCGCGCGCGACTGGAACTGGGGCCAGAGGCGTGACGTGCCGCGCGAGGTCTTCTCCATCACCAAGTCCGTCACCAGCACGCTGGTCGGCATCGCGATCCGCGACGGCGACCTGCGCCTCGACGACCGGGTCTCGACCTACGTCCCCCAGTGGCGCGGCACGCCGTCGGAGTCGGTCACCGTGCGCCACCTGATCTCCAACGACAGCGGCCGCTTCTGGTCCGCGCAGTCCGACTATGTCGACCTGCTCGGCGCGAAGAGCCGCACCGACTATGCCGTCGGCCTCTCGCAGCAGTACGCCCCGGGCAGCGCGTGGGCCTACAACAACGCGGCCATCCAGGTGCTGGAGCCAGTGCTGGAGAAGGCGACCGGCATGCCCGTGGCGACATTCGCCCGGACCCGGCTCTTCGAACCCCTCGGCATGGTTCACTCCACCTTCATCACGGACCGGGCCGACGACGCGGCGGTGTTCTACGGGCTGCGGACCACGTGCCTGGACCTCGCGCGCTTCGGCTCGCTCCACCTGGGCCGGGGCAAGGTCGACGGCACCCGGCTGCTCGACAAGAGCTTTGTGCGCCGAGCCGTCGGGCGCTCCTCGACCGCACACAACGCGGCCTACGGCTACCTCTGGTGGCTCAACCGGCCCGGCCGGCTGCGCGGCCCCACAGACCCGGTGGACGCCGAGGGGCAACCCCTCAGGCAGGTCACCGGCCAGCTCGCGCCGCACGCACCGGCCGACCTGTACGCCGCCCTCGGCTTCGGTGGCCAGGTCCTGCTCGTCGACCCGTCCACGAAGACGATGGTGATCCGCCTCGGGCTCCCCGCCCAGCCGGGCGAGGAAGCCTACGGATTCGGCAACGCAGCCTCCGTGCTGACGCGAGCGCTGGGCTGACCGAAAGCCCGCACGTCCGGCACAATCGACCTGTGCCACCGATGTGCGAGCAGCCGCCGCCGGGCTTCATCCCTGCGTCGTTGCGGCCACATGTCACCGAGATGTACGGCTACTCGGCGCACGGCATGGAGCCGGGCGTGCACCGGGGACTGCCGTCCGACCGGCTCACGGTGGTCTTCAGCATGGACCGGCCGCTGCGCACCGCTGCGTCGGCCGAGGCATGGCACGACGGCGTACGCGACGAGCAGTGGGTGACGATCGGTGGTCTCCACACCCGGGCAGCGATGGTCGAGCAGCCGGGGGCATGGTGCGGGATCCAGCTGTCCCTGGATCCGGTGGGCGTTGAGTCCCTGCTGGGAGTGCCGGCGGCCGACCTCCCGGTGGCGAGCTGGGACGCCCGTGACCTGCTGGGCTCGGAGGTCGATCGTGCCGTGGACGCGCTGCACGCGGCGCCGGACTGGGCCGCGCGCTACGCCGTGGTCGCGGACGTCCTGCTGCGTCGGGCGCGGGACGTGGGACGCGTCGGCACACCGCGGACACCGTCGAGCGAGGTGCGGCACGCCTGGGGGTTGTTGACCACGCGGCCCGACCTCGGGGTCGGCCAGGTGGCGCGCGAGGTCGGCCTCAGCAGGCGGCGACTTTCGTCGCTGATCAGCGCCGAGGTCGGGCATCCACCCAAGACCGTCCAGCGGCTCGCCCGCTTCGACGCGGCGCGGCGGCTCGTGACGCGGAGCCACCTCACGGGCATCTCACTGGCCTCCGTGGCCGCCCGGACGGGCTACTACGACCAGTCCCACCTCGTGCACGACTTCCACGAGTTCGCCGGTCTCGCCCCGTCGGCATGGCTCGTCGCGGAGTTCCCCAATCTCCAAGTCGGCCCCGACCTCGGCGCGCAAGGATCCTGGTCATGAGCCAACAGCACCCACCCACCGTGTGGCCCGCACTCCAGGCCCACGATCCCGACCTGGTCATCCGCACCCTGGTGTCCCTCGGCTTCGAGGAGACCGCCGTCATGCGCGACGACGCCGGCACCGTCCAGCACGCCCAGCTCGACTGGCCCGAGGGCGGCGGCGTCATGCTCGGCTCCCACAAGCCCGACGGGCCGTTCACGCAGCAGCCGGGCACCACCGCGGCGTACGTCGTCGCCTCCGACGTGGACGCCGTCTGGGAGCGTGCCCGGTCAGCCGGGCTCGAGCCGGACGCCATCGTCGAGCAGGACTACGGCAGCCGGGAGTTCCGCGTCCGCGACGCAGAGGGCAACCAGTGGTCGTTCGGGACCTACGTCGGTGAGCCGCGCCGGGAGTGATCCCGGCGCGTGCTCAGCGCGTCACCAGCCGCGCTCGGACAGGCGGTGGGGCTGCGGGATCTCGTCGACGTTGATGCCGACCATCGCCTCGCCGAGACCGCGGGAGACCTTGGCGACCACGTCGGGGTCGTCGTAGAAGGTCGTCGCCTTGACGATCGCCTCGGCGCGCTCGGCGGGGTTGCCGGACTTGAAGATGCCCGAGCCCACGAAGACGCCCTCGGCGCCGAGCTGCATCATCATCGCGGCATCGGCCGGAGTGGCAATGCCGCCGGCGGTGAAGAGGACGACCGGGAGCTTGCCCGCGACCGCGACCTCCTTGACCAGCTCGTAGGGGGCCTGCAGCTCCTTGGCCGCGACGTAGAGCTCGTCCTCGGCCATCCCGTGCAGGCGGCGCAGCTCCCCACCGATGGTGCGCATGTGCATGACCGCGTTGGAGACGTCGCCGGTGCCGGCCTCGCCCTTCGAACGGATCATCGCCGCGCCCTCGGTGATGCGGCGCAGGGCCTCGCCGAGGTTGGTCGCGCCGCACACGAACGGCACGGTGTAGTGCCACTTGTCGATGTGGTTGGCGTAGTCGGCCGGGGTCAGCACCTCGGACTCGTCGATGTAGTCGACGCCGAGGGACTGCAGGACCTGCGCCTCGGCGAAGTGGCCGATGCGGGCCTTGGCCATGACCGGGATCGAGACGGCCTCGATGATCGAGTCGATCATGTCGGGGTCGCTCATCCGGGACACGCCGCCCTGGGCGCGGATGTCGGCGGGGACGCGCTCGAGAGCCATCACGGCGACCGCGCCGGCGTCCTCGGCGATCTTGGCCTGCTCGGCGGTGACGACGTCCATGATGACGCCGCCCTTGAGCATCTCGGCCATGCCGCGCTTGACGCGGCTCGTGCCGTGCTCGATGGGGGTCTCGGGGGTGTGCTCAGCCATACCCGGATGGTAGTGCGATCACACCACGAAGGACGCATCGGGCCCGGCAGCAGCGGGGGGCGGCGATCAGCCCTGCGAGGCGGCGCGGGCCAGCGCCTGGCGGCGGACGACCCAGATCCGTTGGGCCACCGTCACGGTGGCCGCGATCGCGAGGACCCAGAGGGCGATCTCGAGCAGCCACGGCAGGTCGAGCACGTCGGCGAGGAAGGCCGGGACGAGCATGCCGACGAGGCGGTCCGGGCGCTCGGCGATGCCGACCTTGGCGTCGTAGCCGAGGTGGTCGGCCTTGGCCCGGGCGTAGGACGTCACGGCGCCCATCAGCAGGATGACGAGGCACAGGACGAGGTAGACGTGGGACTCGACGTGCCAGGCGTAGTAGAGCGCCAGGCCGCCGAAGAGGGCGCCGTCGGCGACCCGGTCGAGGGTCGAGTCGAGGAACGCGCCGAAGTCGTCCTTGCGGCCCGCCTTGCGCGCCATCGCGCCGTCGATCAGGTCGCTGAAGACGAACGCCGTGATGACGACCACGCCCTGCCACACGAGTCCCTGGGGAAAGAAGACCAGCGCGCCCGCACTCACCCCCAGGGTGCCGACGAGCGTCACCACGTCGGGGCTGATCCCCAGCCGGAGGAAGAGGTTGACGAAGGGGGCGAGCATGACGCCCTGCCAGAAGGCCTTGAATCGGTCGAGCACGGCCGCAGGCTATCGGTCGAGCAGGGCGGACCGGACGTCCGCCACCGACGCGGGCGCCCCGGAGATGGTCCAGTCCACTCCCCCGGCGCGTACGACGACCGACTCACCGCCCGCGCCACGGATGATCGCGGCCCCGGGCAGCCGGTCCCAGTCGGCCACGGAGTGCTGGAACAGCACGTCCCACTGGCCCGACGCGATGGCCATCACGTCCATCGTCCCCGATCCCAGCATCCGCAGAGTGCCGACCTGGCCGAGAGCCCGGGTGAACACCTCCCCCACCTCGCCGCCGAAGTACGGCGGGTGGAGGTAGGTGACCGCGCAACGGGACTCGCGCGGAGTCTCGGGCAACGGGGCCATCGAGGCGCCGTTGCAGGTGCTGGGCAGGGTCGGGCCCCCGACCCAGGTGCGCTGCGACTCGGCGTGGTGCACGGCGCCGAGGAGCACGTCGTCCTCGTCACGGAGCGCGATGGCGCTGCACCACCACTCGCTGCCGCGCGAGAAGTTGTAGGTGCCGTCGACGGGGTCGATGACCCACGTACGTCCGGACGAGCCGGGGCGCGACGTCCCCTCCTCCCCCAGGATCGCGTCGTCGGGTCGCTCGGCGGAGAGCTGGTGGACGATCAGGCGCTCGGCGGCGGTGTCGGCCTGCGTGACGATGTCGGAGCCGCTGGTCTTGTGCGAGACGTCGAGGCCCTCGCCGCGGATCCGGGCGGCCAGCAGGGCCGCCTCCCGCACGAGGTCGGCGGCGAGTGCGGCATCGGCGGCCAGGCGTGAGTCATCCACACGGACCACGCTAGCGCCGGGGCGTACTGTGACAGCACGGAGCCATCCAGGCTTCCGACCAGGGAGCCCCGATGAGCGACAAGTCGCCACGGCAAGGCAAGTCCGCGAAGTCCACCAAGTCCATCAAGGAGAAGCGTGCCGAGAAGCACGCCAAGGCGGCTGGGAAGAGCGACATCGCCGAGCCCCTGATGCCCAAGAAGCGGTGAACCTGCTGAGCCTCGGCGTCATCGGCACCTCGGCCAAGGAGAACGAGCACCGTCTCCCGATCCATCCCGAGCACCTGTCGCGCCTCACGCCCGAGATCGCCGCCCGCACCAGGCTCGAGCACGGCTACGCCGAACACTTCGGCATCAGCGACGCCGCCCTCGCGCCGTACGTCGCCGGGTTCGCGACCCGCGCCGAGATCCTGCAGGACGCCGACGTGGTGGTCCTGCCCAAGCCGCAGCACGAGGACGTCGCGGCGATGCACGCCGGTCAGGTCCTCTGGGGCTGGCCGCACTGCGTGCAGGACACCGAGATGACGCAGCTGGCGATCGACCGCGAGCTCACCCTGATCGCCTTCGAGGCGATGAACCACTGGACCTCCGACGGCCATGTCGGGCTGCACGTCTTCCACAAGAACAACGAGCTCGCCGGCTACTGCTCGGTGCTGCAGGCGATGGAGCTCGTCGGCATCACCGGTGACTACGGCCGACGGCTCAGTGCGGTCGTGATCGGCTTCGGCGCGACCGCGCGCGGGGCGGTGACGGCCCTCAAAGCGCACGGCGTCGGCGATGTCGCCGTGCTGACGACTCGCGGGGTGGCGGCCGTGGGTTCGCCGATCCACTCCGTGCGGATCCGGCAGTTCGACCACGACCCCGACTCCCCCGGGGTCAGCCACGTCATCACCGACCGGGGTCGCGAGCCGCTGCCGGCCTACCTCGCGGAGAACGACATCGTCGTCAACTGCACGCTGCAGGACACCGCGGCGCCGCTGACCTACCTGCAGACCGAGGACGTCGGCGCCTTCCGGCACGGCAGCCTCATCGTGGACGTCTCGTGCGACGAGGGCATGGGCTTCGAGTGGGCCGTGCCGACGACCTTCGACGAGCCGATGTTCACCGTCGCCGACCGCGTCCACTACTACGCGGTCGACCACAGCCCGTCCTACCTGTGGAACTCCGCGACGTGGGAGAACAGCGAGGCGTTGCTGCCGTTCGTGCAGACCGTGCTCAGCGGGCCCGCGGCCTGGGACGCCGACGAGACGCTGCGCCGCGCCATCGAGATCCGTGCGGGCCGCGTCTGCAACCCCGCGATCCTCGCCTTCCAGGGCAGGTCGGCGGAGCACCCCTACCCGATCGGCTGATCGTCCGGCCCGCTTCCCGGCCAGGCGGCCGCGAGCAGGTCGCGGGTGTCGTCGAGCAGCTGGGGCAGGATCTTGGCCCCGCCGACGACGGTGATGAAGTTGGCGTCGCCGGTCCAGCGCGGCACGACGTGCTGGTGCAGGTGGTCGGCGAGCGAACCGCCAGCCGAGCGGCCCAGGTTGAGCCCCACGTTGAACGCGTGCGGGCTGCTGACCGCGCGGACCGTGCGCAGCGCCCGCTGCGTCATCGCCATCAGCTCCGCCGCCTCGTCCGTGGTGAGGTCGGCGAGGTCGGCGACGTGGCGGTAGGGCAGCACCATCAGGTGACCGGGGTTGTAGGGATGGAGGTTGAGCACGACGTACGTCGTCTCGCCTCGCGCGACGACCAGCGACTCGCCGTCGGGGTGTCCGGGGATCGCACAGAAGGGGCAGCCCTCGTCGTCGACGGCCGACCGGACGTAGGCCATCCGGTGCGGCGTCCAGATCCGCTCGAGCCCGTCGGGCGTCACGTCGTTCATGGCTGCGATCCTAGGGTGGACCCATGACGTCGATCCGACCGGCCACGGACGCCGACAGGGCGGCCGTCGCCGAGTTGTGGCACGAGGGCTGGCACACCGCTCACGTGGGGCACGTGCCGCCCGGACTGACCGCCGCCCGGACCTTGGAGGCCTTTCACGAGCGCACGCCCGGGCGTGTCACGGACACGACCGTCGCGCTCTCCGACACCGGTGAGCTGGTGGGCTTCGTGATGGTGGTGGGCGACGAGGTGGAGCAGGTGTTCGTCGGCCCCTCGACCCGCGGGACCGGTCTGGCCCGCGACCTGCTGGCCGAGGCGGAGCGGCAGGTGGCCGCGGGCGGGCACTCCGCGGCCTGGCTTGCTGTGGTGGAGGGCAACGCACGGGCGCGGCGGTTCTACGAGAAGTCCGGATGGTTGGACTCCGGGGAACTGCCCTACGAGGTGGTGGCCGGCGGGGAGACGTTCGTGTCGCCGTGTCGGAGGTATGTGAAGGGCGTGTGAGCGGTCGGACGCGCGCAGATGCGCCGATACTGTCAGTGCATGGGCCAGATCGACACGACCACCGGGAGAGCCGATCCGGCACTGGACCAGCGGCTCAACGATGAGCTGAGTGCGTTCAACGCAGGCGCGACCCCAGACGTCCCTCCGGCCGAGGAGCTCACCATTCGGATGGAGACGGACGGCGAGCTGGTCGCCGGCGCCTCCGGATGGACCTGGGGGCAGGCTGCCGGCATCGGGATGACCTGGGTGCGCTCTGATCAGCGAGGCGACGGCATCGGAGCGCGCCTCCTGGCAGCGTTCGAGAGCGAGGCCGTCACACGAGGCTGCACTCACGTGTTCGTCACCTCGTTCACCTTTCAGGCGCCGGGGTTCTACGAGCGTCTTGGGTACGAGGAGATCTTCCGCTGGCAGTCGGTCCCGACGCCGGGCCGGGACGACGTGCACCTGCGCAAGACACTCTGACGCGTCACGTTCGGACGTCCGGAGGGTTTCGTGCGTCGTCGCGTTGCCACAGGTCTGGGTGGTCTGACTCGACCAAGATCCGTCTCAGTCTGCCGAGGTGGGCGGACAACGTGCAGGTCCGGATCGGCCGCCGCGACAGCCCGCAGCAGGCGTTCCGTGTGGTCGACCTCGGGCGGCTGCGGAAGGGGAAGCACACCTGGACGTGAGACGGTCGTCGGGACGACGGCAGCAAGGTCGGTGACGGCGCCTTCCGGGTCGAGGTCGTCTCGTCGCCGCGTCGGTGGCGCGAGAGCGCCGGAGCAGTGGTCGTCGATCGCGTCTTCTCGCCAGGGGTTGCTCCCTCCGCCCAGTTCAGCCGTCCGCCCGGGCAGGCGCCGCGCGTCTTCCCTCGCACCAAGGTGGTGACGGACCACGTCACGCTCGTGGACACCGGAATCCGCCGATACTCCGAGGACCCCGCCACCGGGCTCAAGGGCCTGCGCCCCTAGCGACATGTTCCCCGGCGGTCTCAGCTATCGGTCCGACACCTGCAGACAGCCCGAGTACGGCTCCTTGTACGCCGGCCGGGCCCACTGGCTGCCGAATCCCGACGCCTTGCCTGGCCGTGGGGTCCACCGCGCTCGCGTTGCCTTCAGGGGCGCACCCATCGACGCAGCAGGGTCAGACGTAGGAACACCCTCCATCTCGGGCGAGACCTACACCGACCGCGAGTCGATCACGTCGTCGACTGGGGCAGAGACAGCTGACGTGCGGCCGCGGTACTGGAACGGCGTCCCCTACGGCAGCTGCAACGAGCTCGTGCCCCCAGGGGTCGAGTGGATCTTCATCACCAGGAACGGTGACGCTGTCGACGTGGACCGCTTCCTCGTGAGTGCCCGCTACTGGCTGTGGCGGACCAACCAGGAGGTACCTCGCTCCTGGAAGAACCACGGATGAGGACGTCAACACCTGATTGCACGGGTCCGCTGATGCATTGCGACGCCCGGATCTGGGACGTTTCCTCGTAGCCGCGATGAGTTCGGCCGCGGGCCGGGGGATGATCTTCCAGGGGCGGCTCTCACGAGTCCGGAGTGCTGCTCAGGACTCGACGCGCCTGTGGCCCCGCCATCCGCGGTGGCGGGGTGTGGGGCGGGGTCATGGTCGGCGGAGTCGTGGGATCCGGGGCGGGGTTGGTTCGGGTGGGTCGAAGGCGGTGGTGCCGTGTCGGCCTCGTCGGTAGTGGTGGTCGTGGGGGCTGGTCCACACGAAGACACCCGGTGCGGTGACGTGGTAGTACCAGGCGGAGTGGGTCTTGAGGCGGTGGTGGAAGCGGCAGAGCGCGGCCAGGTTATCGGTGGACGTCGGTCCGGGTTGGGGCCTGTCTTCCGAGGCTGCGTGATGGTCGTACTCGGTGATGTGGTCGATGTCGCAACCGCGGGCCGGTCGGGTGCACCACGGGAACACGCATGCGCCGTCCCTGAGAATCACGTGCTCGCGGGTCCGGTCCGGGACCGCGTAGCCGGGCGCGGACCGTGGGGTGTTGAGGTCGATGACGGGCTTGATCGTGAGCTTGGTGCGCGAGTCGGCACACCAGCCGCGCACCTGGTCGAGCAGGACGAGACGTTGGCCTTCCTCCATGCGCCCGTGGGACCGAACACCGTCGTCTGGCCGTCGGTGGTGGCGGCGAAGTGGGCGTGGAGCACGACCTCGCGGGCGACCGGTAGCCCGTCCTGACCTTTGGCGCCGGCGCTGGTGTGGCCTTGGGTGAACAGGTCGAGGGCGGTCTGCGTCCTTGCGAGGTCCCCGAGGGCGGCGGCTCGTCGGGCGTTGAGGGACCGGGCGGAGCCGAGGGCCTTCTGGGTGGCCGCGCTGTGGGCGAGAGCTCGGTCGAGGTCCAGGGCGTCGGCGATGTCGAGGTCGGCCTCGAGGTGCAGGGTCCCGGCGTAGTGGACGTCGTCCTTGTTGATCGTGACGTGGCGGGGGTCGACGTGCTGCCAC
>JBBSOR010000120.1:0-10404 GCA_038259535.1 Propionibacteriales bacterium
ATCCTCCCCGACACCGAGTCCTCGGTGCGCTGGGAGAGCGCGGACCGTCCGGCCCTCGAGGCCGCCTTCAAGGAGGCCGGTGTCGACTACGACATCCAGAACGCCGAGGGTGACGCCGAGCGGATGACCCAGATCGCCGACACCATGATCGGCAACGGCGTCACGGTCCTGGCCATCGTCAACCTCGACTCCGAGTCGGGTGCCGCGATCCAGGAGAAGGCCAAGTCCCAGGGCGTGGCCACCATCGACTACGACCGCCTGACCCTCGGTGGCACGGCTGAGTACTACGTCTCCTTCGACAACACCGTGGTCGGCGAGCTGCAGGGGCAGGGCCTCGCGGACTGCCTCGGCGACAAGAAGGCCAACATCGTCTACCTCAACGGCTCGCCCACCGACAACAACGCCACGCTCTTCGCCCAGGGCGCCCACAGCGTTCTCGACGACATGGGCAACTACTCCGTCGTCGGCGAGCAGGCCGTCCCCAACTGGGACAACGAGCAGGCCGCCACGATCTTCCAGCAGCTGTTCACCGCGGCTGACGGCAAGGTCGACGGGGTCCTCGCCGCCAACGACGGTCTCGGTGGCGCGGCGATCAGCATCCTCGAGGGCGCGGGCCAGGACGGCAAGGTCCCGGTCACCGGCCAGGACGCCACTGTCGAGGGCCTGCAGAACGTCCTCGCGGGCACCCAGTGCATGACGGTCTACAAGTCCGCCACGCAGGAGGCCGGCGCGCTGGCCGATGTCGCCATCGCCCTCGCCAACGGTGAGGATGCTCAGGCCACCGGCACCACGGTGGACTCCTCCGACGACAGCGAGGTCCCCTCGATCCTGCTGGAGCCGCAGTCCATCACCAAGGACAATGTCGGCGACGTGATCTCCGACGGTGGCCAGCAGGCAGCCGACGTGTGCACCGGCAAGTTCGCCGACCTGTGCGCCAAGGCCGGCATCTCCTGATCGCCTGACAACCGCGGAACGACGCTCGGGCCGCACCCGGCCCGGGCGTCGTTCCTGTTCAACCGCACAACAAATTCTGCCGATCGGAAGTGGATCCATGGTTCAGCCGCTGCTCGAGCTTCGCGGAGTCAACAAGAGCTTCGGCGTGGTGCATGTCCTGCACGACGTCGACTTCGCCGTCTATCCCGGACAGGTCACCGCCCTGGTCGGGGACAACGGTGCCGGCAAGTCGACGCTGGTCAAGATCATCGCCGGCATCTACGGCCGCGACAGCGGTGACTACCACTTCGACGGCAAGACGGTCGAGGTCCACGGCCCCCGTGACGTGGCCGCACTGGGCGTCGAGGTCGTCTACCAGGACCTCGCGCTGTGCGACAACCTCGACATCGTCGAGAACATGTTCCTCGGCCGCGAGGAGACGACGCGGTTGGGCCTCGACGAGGTCAGCATGGAGACGCGCGCTCGCGAGACCCTCGCGTCGCTCTCGGTGCGCACCGTGAAGTCCGTGCGCCAGAGCGTGGCCAGCCTCTCCGGTGGCCAGCGCCAGACCGTCGCCATCGCCAAGGCCGTGCTCTGGACCTCCAAGGTCGTGCTCCTCGACGAGCCCACCGCTGCGCTCGGCGTGGCCCAGACGCGCCAGGTCCTCGACCTCGTGCGCCGCCTGGCCGACCGCGGCCTCGGCGTGGTGCTGATCTCGCACAACATGGGCGACGTCCTCGAGGTCGCCGACCGGATCACCGCTCTCTACCTCGGCCAGGTCGCCGCCGACGTCCCGGCGAAGGACCTCACCCACAGCCAGATCGTGGAGCTCATCACCGCAGGACGCTCCGGAGACCTCGGCATCGCCGACACCTCCGCGACCGCGGCCGTCTGACAAGGACCGGAGACCTCACCATGAGCAACCCTGACACCACCACGACCCCTGCCGCAGCGAGCGGCTTCGACAACGACAACCGCCAGTCCGCCAGCATCGCCGACTCGGCCCACGACTACCTCAACCGCCTTCGCGGCGGTGACATGGGCTCGCTGCCGGCGATCCTCGGGCTGATCTTCTTGTTCGTCGTCTTCTCCTCGGCCAACGATCGCTTCCTCACGACCTACAACATGGCCAACCTGGTCGTGCAGGCCGGCTCGATCATCGTCCTCGCGATGGGCATCGTCTTCGTCCTGCTGATCGGCGAGATCGACCTCTCGGCCGGTGTGGCCGGCGGTGCCTCCGCGACGATCATCGCGCTCATGCTGATCGACTACGACTGGTACTGGTGGGCCGCCACGCTGGCCGGGGTCGCGGTGGGCGCCCTGATCGGGCTGGCGATCGGCTCGCTGGTGGCGTTCCTCGGCATCCCCTCCTTCGTGGTGACCCTCGCCTTCTTCCTCGCCCTCCAGGCCGTGCCCCTCAAGCTCATCGGCGCGGGTGGCTCGCTCCGCTTCAACGACCCGGTGCTGCGTGGCCTCTCGATCAAGAACGTCCCGGACGCCGTTGGCTGGGTTGCTGCGATCGTCATCGTCGTCGCGTTCGCGGCGCTGACGCTGTGGCGCTACCGCTCGCTCTCGGCCAAGGGACTGGTCCACCAGCCCCTCGGACTGGCCGTCATCCAGATCGGTGTCCTGGCCGCCATCGTGCTCGGCCTCACCGCGCTGCTGAGCGTCAACCGCGCGCCCAACCCCAACCTCTTCAACATCAGCGGCATCCCGTGGGTGGCGCCGGTCGTGATCGCGCTGCTGCTGTTCTGGACCTTCGTGCTGACCAAGACCCGTTTCGGCCGGCACCTCTACGCCGTCGGCGGCAACGCCGAGGCCGCCCGTCGCGCCGGCATCAACGTCCGTCGCGTCCGGATCATGGCCTTCGTCATCTGCTCGTCGATGGCCGCGATCTCCGGTCTGCTGTCGGCGTCGTACACCGGCAAGGTCTCCCCGGGCTCGGGTGGCGGCAACGAGCTGCTCTACGCCGTGGGTGCCGCCGTCATCGGCGGCACCAGCCTCTTCGGTGGCCGCGGCCGCGCGATCAACGCGGTGGTGGGTGGGCTGGTCATCGCGACCATCCCCAACGGCCTCGGCCTGCTCAACCAGGCGAGCTACATCAACTTCCTCGTCACCGGTGGCGTGCTGCTGCTCGCCGCGAGCGTGGACGCGATCTCGCGCCGCCGTCGCTCCTCGGCCGGCGTGTAGGTCGAGCGCATGAGCCCGCAGCGGCGCTCGGGCCTGGGCACCAACCAGGAGGCCATCCGGCGCCACAACCTCGGGACGCTGCTGCGGCACGTCCACGGCGCCGGCCAGATCTCCCGCGCCGAGCTGACCAGCCTGATGGGCCTCAACCGCAGCACCATCGCCGGGCTCGTCGGCGAGCTCGAGTCCTTGGGCGTCTCGGAGCGGGCCTCAGCGCCCGAGGGCGCCCGCCAGGGGGCGGGACGCCCTTCGGCGGGGGTGCGGATCGCTGCGGACGGGCCCTACGTCATCGCGGTCGACCTCGGTGTGGACCGGGCCGTCGTGGCCCGGATCGGCCTGGGTGGTCGGGTCCTGCAGCGAGCCCGGGCGCCCGTGCACAGCCACGGTGAGGCCTGGCAGGTGGGCGCGTCGGTCGCCGCGCTGATCCGAGCCGTCGTCGAGGACGCTCCCGCCGCGGCGCCCCTCGTCGGCATCGGGATCAGCGTCCCGGGCCTGGTGCGCCGCAGCGACGGCCTGATCCGGCTCGCCCCCAACCTCGAGTGGCACGACGTGTCCTTCGGGGGCATCGTGCTGGCCGCGCTCGGCCTCGACGTGCCTGTGTCGCTGGCCAACGACGCCGACCTGGGCGCGCTCGCCGAGCACACCCGCGGCGCAGGGGTGGGCGTCGACGAGCTCATCTACGTCTCGGGCAACGTCGGCGTCGGCGCCGGCGTCATCACCGGGGGGCACCGGCTCGAGGGGGCCGGCGGCTACGCGGGGGAGATCGGACACCTGCGCTTCAACCCCGACGGCCGGCCCTGCCACTGCGGCAACCGCGGCTGCTGGGAGACCGAGGTCGGGGCCCACGCCATCGCCGAGGCCATCTCGTGCCCGCCGGACAAGGTGGCGCAGCTCGACGAGGTCCTCGCCGGCTTCGACAAGCCGTCGCCGGCGCTCCGCGTGACCGGCACCGCGCTGGGCCAGGGCCTGGCCAGCATCGTCAACCTGTTCAACCCGCAGGTGGTCGTCCTGGGCGGCTACTTCCGCTCGCTCTACACGCTCGTGGGGGCCGAGGTGAACGCCGGCCTGGCCGACCGAGCCCTGCCCGCGCCGCTGGAGTCGGTGACCCTCGCGCTGCCGGGGCTCGGCTCGGACTCGCCCCTGCTCGGCGCCGCGGAGATCGCCCTCGAGCCGCTCTTCGTCGACCCGGTCGCGGCCCTCGGATCGGCGCTGGTCGACGTACGCGCGCGGCTGGCCGGCTGAGGCCAACTGGGGCTCGCACCCCTCACGCGGTGAGGTCGCGCTGCCCGGTGAAGACCGGGCCGAAGGACTGCTCGGCGGCCCCCAGCGCCGCCGCCTGGATGCCGAGGGTGCTGGTCCGCAGGTCCGGGCGCACCTGCGCCGCCGAGGCCAGCCGCTCGTCGAGCGTGCGCCGGGCGGGCTCCAGGACGAGGTCGCCGAGCGGGGTGAAGTAGCCCCCGAGCACGACGACCTGCGGGTCGAGCACGCTGCTCAGCATCGCGATCCCGAGGCCGACGTCGCGACCGATCCGCTCGAGCCCCGCCCGGACCCGGGCGTCGGTCGCCGCCCGGGCGGCCACCGCCTCGGCCGTCCGCAGCGGAGTGTCGAGCTCGGGCATGCCGACCGCGGCGAGCATCGCGTGCAGGCCGATGGAGGCCTCCCAGCAGCCGCGTCGGCCACAGCCGCAGAGGGCGGTGGAGTCGCCGACCGGCATGTGCCCGACCTCGCCGGCAAAGCCCGCGGCGCCGCGCATCACCTCCCCGTCCTGCACGATGCCGGCGCCGATGCCGACCGTGCCGGTGAGGTAGAGCGCGTGGGCTGCTCCGAGGGAGGCGCCGTGGTGCGACTCGGCGTACGCCGCGCAGTTGGCGTCGTTGCTGACCTCGATCCGCTGGCCCGGGACGAGGGACCCCAGCGCGTCGGCCACCTCGGGCCAGGCGACGTGCAGGTTGGGTGCCCAGGCCACCGTCCGGTTGTCGCCACGCACCAGCCCGGGCACGGCGAGGGTCGCCCCGACCAACGTGCTGCCGACACCGACGTGCTCGGCCAGGGCGGTGCGCGCCAGCTCGCGCAGGTCGTCGCTGGTGCCACCGGAGCGGCTGGAGCTCGACACGACCCGGCCGGCGAGATCGAGCACGACCGCCGAGACGTAGTCGACGTTGAGCTCCAGGCCGAGGGCGACGAACCGCTCGCCGCGCAGCGCGACCGGTCGCCCGGGTCGCCCGCGCACGCCCGGACGGGATCCCTCCTCGGCGACGGCGCCAGCCGCCTCGAGGTCCGCGACGATCACGCCTACCGTGGCCTTGGCCAGCCCGGTGTGCTTGGCCAGCTCGGCCCGGGTCGACGGGCCGAGGCGGCGCAGGGCACGGAGCACGGCGCCGGTGTTGGTGCGCCGCAGTCCCTCCGTGCCCGCGGTGGCACGCTGCTGCACGCTCAGCGGACGCCGTAGAGGTGCTCGAGGGCCAGCTGGTCGAGCAGCTCGAAGCCGCCCCCACGCACGGCCAGCGCGTCGGGGTCGAGCAGCTCGGCGTCGAGCAGCCCCTTCCACCCCTCATCGGCACCGACGGTCGGGATCTCCAGCTCGGGGACCTTCGCGGCCTCGAGCGCGGCCTGCACCTCGGGGTCGGCGCGGAAGGCCTTCACCTTCTCGCGCAGGACGAGGTAGTTGCGCATGTTGGCCGCGGCCGAGACCCACACCCCGTCCTCGTCCTCGGTGCGGGCGGGCTTGAAGTCGAAGTGCACCGGGCCGTCGTAACCGCCGGCGAGCAGGGCGTCGACCACCCAGAACGCACCACGCACGTTGCCGGCGCCGAAGCGCAGGTCCTGGTCGTACTTCGGCCCGTTCTGGCCGTTGAGGTCGATGTGGAAGAGCTTGCCGGCCCACATCGCCTGGGCGTAGCCCGCGGCGGCGTTCATGCCGGCCATCTCCTCGTGCCCGATCTCCGGGTTCACCCCGACCAGCTCGGGGCGCTCGAGCTGCTCGATGAAGGCCAGCGCATGGCCGATCGTCGGGAGCAGGATGTCGCCGCGCGGCTCGTTGGGCTTGGGCTCGATCGCGAAGCGCAGGTCGTAGCCCTGCTCGGTGACGTAGTCGCCCAGGACGTCGAACGCCTCCTTCATCCGATCCAGCGCGACGCGGGTGTCCTGCGACGCGCCGTACTCTGCGCCCTCGCGCCCGCCCCACGCGACGTAGACCTTCGCGCCGAGCTCGGCGGCGAGGTCGACGTTGCGCATCACCTTGCGCAGGGCGAAGCGACGGATGTCGCGGTCGTTGTTGGTGAAGCCGCCCGACTTGAAGACCGGGTGGCTGAAGAGGTTGGTCGTCGCGGTGGTGACGACCAGGCCGGTGTCGTCGAGGCCTTTCTTGAAGCGGGCGATGATCGCCTCGCGGGTCGCGTCGTCGCTGCCGAACGGGATCACGTCGTCGTCGTGGAAGTTGACGCCGTAGGCGCCGAGCCCGGCGAGCTTCTCCAGCGCGTGGACGGTGTCCATGGGCGCACGGGTCGCACTGCCGAACGGGTCGACGCCCTGCCAGCCGACGGTCCAGAGGCCGAAGGAGAACTTGTCCTCGGGGGTCGGGGTGGGGATCTGGGTGCTCATGCGGTGCCTTCCTTCATGCTGTCGGTCCAGGACGGGTGTGCGGTGCGGTCGCGGAGGTCTGCGTAGACCTCGCGGACGTGGGGGGTGGGCTCGGCCTCGAGGACCGTGGTCTCGGAGGTCGGCCAGGTCGGCGGCGCGTCGGTGCCGGCCAGCGCCCAGGCGGCCTGCCGTGCCGCGCCGAGGGCGACGTACTCGCCGGCCGGGGGCAGCACCACGGGGCAGCCGAGGACGGCGGGGGCGAGCGCGCGCAGGGCGGCGCTCTTCGTGGCGCCACCCACCATGAGCACGCGGCGCGGCTGCACACCGGTGGACTCGACCAGGCGGTCGACGGCGTCCGCGAGCGAGCAGAGGAGGGCCTCGTACGCCGCCCGCGCGAGGTCGGCGCGCGTCGTGGCGGGCCGGAGCCCGGTCCACGTGCCGACGGCATCGGGGCGGTTGGGGGTGCGCTCGCCTCCGTAGTAGGGGAGGAGGGTGACGCCGCCGGCACCCGGCGTCGACGCGAGCGCCAGTGCCGCGAGCCCGGCGTGGTCCACGCCGAGCCAGCGGGCCTGCAGGTCGAGGATGCCGGCGGCGTTCATCGTGGTGACCATCGGCAGGAACGCGCCACTCGCGTCGGCGAAGCCGGTCACCACGCCCGTGCCGTCCGCGACCGGGGTGGTGCTGATCGCCGAGGCGACGCCCGACGTGCCGACGGACACCAGCACGTCGCCCGGCTCGAGCGCCATGCCGAGGGCGGCGCCCATGTTGTCCCCGGTGCCCCCGGCCAGGACGGCGCCCCGCGCGGTCTCGGCCGCCACGGCCCCCGGGGCGACGATCCGGGGCAGGTCCGCGGCGTGCCCGAGCGCCCGCTCGAGGAGGTCGTGGCGCCCCCGACCCTCGGCGGTCGCGAAGTAGCCGGTGCCCGAGGCGTCGCCACGGTCGGTGAAGGGTGCGGCGCCGGGGGCGGCGAGGTGGAGCGAGACGTAGTCGTGGGGGAGCAGCACCCCCCGGACCCGTGCGGCGTGCTCGGGCTCGTGGTCGCGCAGCCAGCGCAGCTTGGCGGAGGTGAAGGAGGCGACCAGGACGCTTCCGACCGCGTCGGCGCAGGCTTGAGGTCCCCCCATCTCCTCGATCAGGTCGCGGGCCGCGCCGGCCGAGCGGGTGTCGTTCCACAGCAGGGCGTCGCGCACGGGGGCACCGCTCGCGTCGAGCGCGACCATGCCGTGCTGCTGGCCGCCGACGGAGACCGCGTCGGCGCGCTCGAGCAGGCCCTCGGCGGCGGTGTCGACCGCGTCCAACCAGGCCCGCGGATCGATCTCGGTGCCGGACGGGTGGGGCGCGGAGCGTGCCTCCACGACCCGTCCGTCGGAGGAGTCCACCAGGAGCGCTTTGGTCGACTGGGTGGAGGAGTCGATGCCGAGGACGAGAGCCACATCACCATTAAGTACGAGTCTCGAACTAATGTCAAGGTGTGTCTTGTCCCGTCCGGAGCGGCCTCGCGATCGGCAAGGATGGGGGTGTGAGCGACCACGACGTCTTCGGACGCATGCCCGACGGACGCGACGTACGGATCCTGAGCATCGGCGCCGCTCCCGGCCCGGTCGTGGAGGTGCTGACCCTGGGTGCCGCGGTGCACCGCCTGCACGTGGGCGGTGGGGACGGCGTGCGCCGCAACGTCGTGCTCGGGCACCCGGACGTCGCCGAGCGGCTGGCCAGCAGCGACTACGTCGGCGGAGTGATCGGCCGCTACGCCAACCGCATCGCCGGCGGCACCTTCGAGCTCGAGGGCCGGGAGGTGCGGGTGGCCACGCACGATCGCGGCAACAGCCTGCACGGCGGCCCGGACGGGTTCGACCGACGCGTCTGGGACGTCGTCGAGCACACGCCCGAGGAGGTGGTGCTCACGATGACCAGCCCCGACGGCGACCAGGGCTTCCCCGGCACGGTGAGCGCGACCGTCCGCTACCGCGTCGAAGGTGACGCCGTCGCCGTCACGATGGAGGCGACCACCGACGCGACCACCGTGCTCAACCTGACCCACCACGCCTACTTCCACCTCGGTGGCGAGGGTGCGGGCACCATCGACGACCACCTGCTCCGGATCGAGGCCGACGCGTTCACCCCGGTCGACGAGACGGGCATCCCGACGGGTGACCACGCGCCGGTCGAGGGGACGCCCTTCGACCTCCGGCGATCGGCACCCGTCGGTCCGGCCGTCAGGTCCGGTCACCCCCAGGTGGTCCTGGCGCACGGCATCGACCACAACTTCGTGCTGCGGGGTGCGGGCCTGCGCCGCGCCGCGGTGCTGACCGCGGAGGCGACGCGCACGAGCCTCGAGGTGTGGAGCGACCAGCCCGGCCTGCAGGTCTACACCGGCAACGGCCTCGACGGCGCCCGCCGCTCGACCAGCGGCGGGCGCTACCGCCAGGGCGACGGGATCGCCCTCGAGCCCCAGCTCTTCCCCGACTCGCCCCACCGACCCGAGTGGCCCTCGGCGGTCCTCCACCCCGCGACGACGTACGTCTCGCTGCTCGAGTGGCGCTTCGGTCGGCCCTAGAGTCAGCCCATGGCTCGCTACGGCGCACAGTTCGGTCCCGACATCACCTTCCTCGGCGTGCCGCGCTGCGACCTCGACGACGAGTCGACCTACGCCGGTGCCGACGTCGTCGTGATCGGCGCCCCCTTCGACGGTGGCACCTCGCACCGACCCGGCACTCGGTTCGGGCCGCAGGCGATCCGGATGACCGACTACCTCCCGCACGACGGCTCCCGCCCGTCGCTGGCGCTGCGCACCGACGGGCTGCAGGACCTCCGCGTGGTCGACGCCGGTGACGTCGAGATGCCGCCGGGCGACATCGAGAAGGCCCTCGGCGTGCTCGAGGTGGCGGTCGAGAAGGTCGCGCGTGCGGGGGCGATCCCGGTCGTGCTCGGCGGCGACCACTCCATCGCGTTCCCCGACGCCACGGGCGTGGCCAACGTGCTCGGCCACGGCCGGGTCTCGATGATCCACTTCGACGCCCACGCCGACACCGGCGACATCGAGTTCGGCTCGCTGTGGGGCCACGGCCAGCCGATGCGCCGGCTCATCGAGTCGGGTGCGCTGCGCGGGGACCGGTTCCTCCAGATGGGGCTGCGCGGCTACTGGCCCGGACCCGAGACCCTCGACTGGATGGCCGCGGAGCAGATGCGGTCCTACGAGATGACCGAGATCGTGCACCGCGGGCTCGCCGAGTGCCTCACCGAGGCCTTCGCCATCGCGACCGACGAGTGCGAGGGCGTCTTCCTCTCCGTGGACATCGACGTGTGCGACCCCGGCCACGCGCCGGGCACGGGCACGCCGGAGCCCGGCGGGCTGTCGGCGCGCGAGCTCCTCGACGCCGTACGCCGGATCTGCCTCGAGCTGCCGGTCGTCGGGATCGACGTGGTCGAGGTGAGCCCGCCCTACGACCATGCCGACATCACCGCGGCGCTCGCCAACCGGGTGGTGCTGGAGGCCCTGTCCGCGATCGCGCGCAGGCGGCAGGACGAGCGCGACGGCACGACGTGGGACCCCGGTCGGCCGTTGCTGGACCGCTGAGGCCTCGTGCGGCGACCGTCGGTCGGATGCGCCGCCACGGCGAGCGTGCGCCGGCGATTTGGTTGGCTCCGGGCTCCGAGACACCCTCGGAAGGACAGGTATCGAGGAACGCTCCTCGCCCCGAACAC
>JBBSOR010000121.1:0-9190 GCA_038259535.1 Propionibacteriales bacterium
CGACGACGTCGCCGACCTGCTCGCCCACGCCTCCTCCGTCGTGATCACCCCCGGCTACGGCATGGCCGTCGCCCAGGCGCAGTACCCCGTCGCCGAGATGACGAGGAAGCTGCGCGAGACGGGCGTCGACGTACGTTTCGGCATCCACCCCGTCGCCGGCCGGCTGCCCGGCCACATGAACGTGCTGCTCGCCGAGGCCCGGGTGCCCTACGACATCGTGCTGGAGATGGACGAGATCAACGACGACCTGCCCGAGGTCGACGTCGTGCTGGTGATCGGGGCCAACGACACCGTCAACCCCGCCGCGCTCGAGGAGCCGAACTCGCCGATCGCCGGCATGCCGGTGATCGAGGTGTGGAAGGCCAGGGAGGTCATCGTGTTCAAGCGGTCGATGGCGACCGGCTACGCCGGCGTGCAGAACCCGCTGTTCTTCAAGGAGAACACCCAGATGCTCTTCGGTGACGCCAAGGACAAGGTCAACGAGATCGTCGCCGCCCTCGGCTGAGCGCATGGCTCACCTGGTGCGGACGCCTACTCCCCGGCGGTCGCGCCCGTCAGCCCAGCTGCGTGCCCGCGAGCATGCCGATCAGGTAGGTGACGCCCATCGCGAGCAGGCCGCCGGAGATGTTGCGCAGCACGGCGGGCAGGCGCGGGCTGTAGCCGATGCGCGCGCTGACGAACCCGGTGAGCGCGAGAGCGGCCACGACGCTGAGCACGGTGACCTGGATGCGGGCGCCGGCGGGGACGAAGGCGACGATCAGCAGCGGCAGCAGGGCGCCGATCGTGAAGGCCACCATCGACGCCCAGGCCGCGTGCCACGGGTTGGTCAGGTTGTCGGGGTCGATGCCGAACTCGATGTCGGCGTGTGCCCGCAGGGCGTCGTTCTCGGTGAGCTCGGCCGCGACGCGCTCCGCGGTCTCCGGAGAGAGGCCCTTGTCGACATACATCTTGGCGAGCTCGCGCTGCTCGGTCTCGGGCATCCGGTCGAGCTCGAGGGCCTCGAGGGCCAGCAGCGACTTCTCGGAGTCACGCTGGGTGCTGACCGAGACGAACTCGCCGGTGCCCATGCTCAACGCCCCCGCGGTCAGTGCGGCGATGCCCGCGATCACGATGGCCGTGCTGTCCGAGGTGGCACCGGCCACGCCCATCACGACGCCGGCCGTCGAGACGATGCCGTCGTTGGCCCCCAGCACGGCCGCACGCAGCCAGTTGAGACGCGTGCCGACGTGGTCCCCCATGGCGTCGTGGAAGTGCTGGGGCTCGTCGTCCGTGCCGATCTGCATGCTCACGCCCCGATCCTCGCCCGGCGGCGTACGCGGTGCAACGAAGGTGAGCCTGTGCTCAGGACGCCCCTACAGCCCCAGGTCGCGCCCGATGAGCATCTTCATGATCTCGTTGGAGCCGGCCCAGATCTTGGTGACCCGGGCATCGCGCCAGGCGCGGGCCACGCGGTACTCGTTCATGAAGCCGTAGCCGCCGTGGACCTGCACGCAGTGGTCGAGCACGTCGTTCTGGACCTGCGAGGTCCACCACTTCGCCTTCGCCGCGTCGACCGGGGTCAGCTCACTCTTGGTGTGCGCGATGACGCACTGGTCGACGAAGGCCTGGGTGACGTCGATCCGGGTGACTAGGTCGGCCAGCAGGAACTGCGTGTTCTGGAAGGAGCCGATCGGCTGCCCGAAGGCCTGGCGGTCCTTGGCGTACTGGACCGTCTCCTCGAGGATCTGCTTGGCGTGGGCCAGGTTGGTGATGGCCGATCCGAGCCGTTCCTGCGGCAGGAACTGCATCATCGAGATGAAGCCGGTGTCGAGGGGGCCGACGAGGTCGGCGCCGGAGACCCGGACGTCGTCGAAGGCGAGCTCGGCGGTGTCGGACTCGTCCTGGCCGACCTTGTCGAGCACCCGCCCGACACTGAAGCCGTCGAGGGTGGTGTCGACCGCGAAGAGCGAGATGCCCTTGGCCTTCTTCTCCGGGCTCGTGCGGGCCGCGACGAGCACGAGGTCGGCGGAGCCGCCGTTGGTGATGAAGGTCTTGGACCCGTTGATGATCCAGTCGTCGCCGTCCCGCACAGCGGTGGTCCTCAGGTTGGCCAGGTCGGAGCCGCCCCCCGGCTCGGTCATGCCGATCGCGGTGACGATCTCGCCGGTGGCGCATCCCGGCAGCCAGCGCGCCTTCTGCTCGTCGTTGGTGAGGTGCACGAGGTAGGGGACCGTGATGTCGGCGTGGATGCCGACGCAGCTCGGGAGGGTCATGTTGACCTTCGCCAGCTCCTCGGTCAGCACCGCGTTGAACCGGTAGTCGCCGGCCTCGGAGCCGCCGAGCTCCTCCGGGATCTCCAGGCCGAGGAATCCCTGCCTGCCCGCCGCCAGCCAGAAGGCGCGGTCGAGGCCGTGGTTGTCGGCGTACGTCTCCAGGTGCGGGGTCACCTCGCGGTCCAGGAACTGCCTGACCGAGCCACGGAAGGCTTCGTGGTCCTCGTCGTAGATCTCACGCTTCATGAGCGCTATGTTACCCGCGGGTCACCTCGGCGTGGAATCACGAGGAATGCCCGCACCGCACCGCTGATCCCGCGTACGGTGGCTGCGGTCGGCTCGTTGGGGGACCTGGAGCGCTGGTGAACGAAGACGAAGAGACGTGGACGCGTCCACGTGGACAGGCGTGGGGCAACGAGGCCCAGCGCGCCGTCCTGCACGCCATCGCCGAGGACGTGGCCAAGCGGACCCGTCACCGGGTCGTGGCCATCGAGGCGCTGCGCTCCGACGGCTACCTCGAGTTCGTGGCGATCGCCGGCGACGACGCCGCCCGGGAGAAGATGCTCGGGCGTGCCTCGCCGCTGGCTCTCGAGCACATCCGCACGCTCGGGGTGGACATGGACGGCTGGAGGCACATCCCGAGCGAGCGGCTCGACGACGGCACCCGCGCCTGGCTCGACGAGTACGGCTACACCCCCGACGTGCCGGCCTCGGGGCTTCCCAACGGCTGGGACCCCGACGACCAGATGGTGCGGCTGCTGGAGAACGAGGACGGGGAGCTGCGTGCCCTGCTCTACCTCGACGAGCCGTTCTCCGGCCTGCGCCCCACGCCCGAGACCGTCGCGGAGCTCAACGCCGAGATCGACGTGATGTACGACGCGGTGGTCAGCCTCGTGGAGCGCGAGCTCTACGGGGAGCAGGTCCGCATGGTCACCCAGGCGCGCCGCGCCATCGAGAGCGTCGGACCGGGGCTGAGCGTCGAGGACCTGCTGGTCGAGATGACGCGGGCGATGGCCGAGGCGATGGACGTCGACACGGTCGACGTGATCACCGCGGACACGGACATCCCTGAGCTCGGGACGGGGCGCAGCGACGTGGCTGAGCTGATGCGTCGCCAGTGGCAACGACGCGGACACCTCGTGGTGGAGCCCCAACGGACCTGGGGCATGGGAGAAGACTCCATCGAGACCCCGGCGTCGCTGACCCGCCTGATGGCCAACCACGGACTCGGCTCGGGGTTGCTCGTGCCCATCGGGGCCGGAGACGAGTACCTCGGCACCCTGTCCATG
The DNA here is from genome assembly GCA_038259535.1 of Propionibacteriales bacterium. Classification (GTDB taxonomy): domain Bacteria; phylum Actinomycetota; class Actinomycetes; order Propionibacteriales; family Nocardioidaceae; genus Nocardioides. The sequence continues at coordinate 3,542 of JBBSOR010000121.1, forward strand.
GGTCGCGCGGTGGACGCGCCGCGCTGGATCGCCTCCGAGATCATGGCCGCGACGGCCGTGGCGGCCGACCTGGCCCGGCTGGTGCTCGAGGCCCGCCTGATGGAGCGCGAGCGGACGCTCAACGCCCAGCTCCGGGACCTGGTCGCCCATCGCCGCGACATGGTCAACACCCTCGCCCACGAGCTGCGCACCCCGGTGAGCGTCCTGCGGATGAACCTCGAGCTGATCGCGGAGGACCCCACCCACGCGAAGGTGGGCGAGTCGCTCGCCGCGCTGGACCGGTCCGCTCGCAGGATCGAGGCGATGATCGAGGACCTGATGGCGCTCGCGACGGTGAGTGACTCCGAGAGCGCCCTCCCGCTCGCGCCGGTGGACCTCTCGGCGCTGACCCGAGAGGCGTGCGACTTCGTCGCGGCGGTCGCGGCGAGCTCCGGCCTGGACCTCGCGACGAGCATCCACGACGACCTCGTCATGACCGGGGACGAGTCCGGCCTGCAGCGGATGGTGGGCAACCTGGTCTCCAACGCCATCAAGTACACACCCGCCGGTGGGCAGGTGAGGGTCTCCCTGCTGCCCGAGGCGGTCGGGGACCGCGACGGCATCCGTCTCACCTGCATCGACACCGGGATCGGCATCGACGCCTCCGACATCGACCACCTCTTCACCCCCTTCTTCCGCTCCACCCGGGCCGAGGCCCGCGCCCGACCCGGCACCGGGCTCGGTCTGGCGATCACCGAGCGCGTGGTCGAGCGCCACGGCGGCACTCTCGAGGTGTGGTCCGAGCTGGGTGCGGGCACCACGTTCACCGTGTGGCTGCCGCTCGCGGCCGACTCCGACGTACGGTGATCCCGTGTCGCTCGACGGGTTGCTCGTTGCGCTGGTCCAGGTGGTCCTGACGGCCTTCGCGGTCCCGGTCCCGGTCCCGGTCGCGCCCGCCGCCGCGCGGGTCGTCGCGAGCGTGGACGGCACGCAGCCCGAGGCGGCCACAGGGTGGGGCAGCGTCGCGCCGGCGTGGCTGGGCACCCGCGTGCTGCCCGATGACCCGGGCACCGGTTACGGCGAGGTGCGCCAGACGCCGCCCGTGATGCGCGATCGACGCTGGACGCTGCCCGACGACGTGCGCGCGTTGCCCGGACGCGGCTACGCCAGCAGCGTCGTCTCGCCCGCCCCGCGGCGCGTGATCGGCCGCTCGAGCTGGAAGCCCGGCTGTCCCGTCGCCGCGACCGACCTGGCGTGGGTGCGGCTCACCTTCTGGGGCTTCGACGCCCAGCGCCACACCGGCGAGCTGCTGGTCCACCGCACCGTCGCCGCCGACATCGTGCAGGTCTTCGGCGTCCTCTACCGCAAGCGATTCCCCCAGGAGCAGGTCGGCATCGTCCGCGCCTACGACCCCGATGCGCCGAGCACCGGTGACGGCAACGGCACCGGCGCGTTCGTCTGCCGGCCCTCGACCGGGGCGACGTACTTCTCCCAGCACGCCTCCGGTCTGGCCCTCGACCTCAACTCGTTCCAGAACCCCTACGCCAAGGGTGCGGTGGTGCTGCCGGAGCTGGCGTCGGCCTACCTGGACCGCACCCGGGTCCGCGCCGGGATGATCACGCCCGACGGTCCGGTCGTGCGTGCCTTCGCGCGGATCGGCTGGGAGTGGGGCGGTGCCTGGCGTCATTCCCGGGACTACATGCACTTCAGCCAGAACGGGCTGTAGGCACCGGCTTCGTCGCCCGCCACGCGCCGGGACTGCCGAAAATCGTCCGGAGGTTGGGACGTCACGCCTACGATCCCTCCAGATCGGGAGGACGAGCGCCATGGACCAGGGGCGGGCAGGGGAGCGCCGGACGCGCGACCTGAGCTGGGGTGATGCACGTGCCCGGGCGCTGATGCATGCCCTGGCGCGGGACGCCGCCACCCGTTCCGGCTTCCGGGTGTGCGCCATCGAGGTGGTCCGGCCCCAGGGTCTGCTGGAGTTCGTCGCGATCTACGGTGACGCGACCAGCGCCGAGGAGCGCCTCGGCACGGCCTCCCGCCTGGCGGACATGCAGCTCGTCTTCGACCGGGGTGAGTCGTTCGGCTACTTCGTGTGGGTCCCTGAGGAGAGCTTCACCGACTCGCTGCGCGACCTCCTCGATGCCGACCTCGTCGTCCCCGACCTGCCGCCGCCGGCGACCGACGGGGAGTGGCATGCGATGGACATGCTCGTCGCCAGGATCGCCGACGAGCGGGGCGACCTCCGTGCGCTGCTCTACCTCGACGTGCCCGTCGACCTCAAGCGCCCGGACCAGGAGCGCCTGCTGAAGGTCTCCGACGAGCTGACGCTGACGCTGCTCTCCGTGGTCACCCTGATCGAGCGGGAGGAGTACGCCGACCACATGCGGGTCATCCGCGCGACGCGCCGGCTCGCGCGGTCCAACCCGGCGCGCCACGACGTCAGCCACCTGCTCCGCGAGGCGCGCAAGACGCTGCTCGGCGCGCTGTCGGTCGACGAGCTGGAGATCCATGTCTTCCTCGACCCGGGGGAGGAGGCCCACGACAGCCTGGGGCTGGAGATGGCGCCGACGGTGCGCCGGGCCCTCGACGAGGCCGCCGCCCGGGCGTGGGCCCGACAACGCGTCCTGATCATCGAGCCCGACCACATCTGGGGAGACACGCAGCTCGCCGCAGCCCACTCCGCCTGGTTCGGCGAGGCGCTGCACGCCGCGGGCTTCGAGGCCGTCGTGGTGGCGCCCGTGGGCGTCGACGACGAGGTGCTCGGCATGCTCATCGCCGCCCGACGCACGGACTCTCGCCGGTGGACCGACGGGGAGGGGGTCGCCGCCCTCGAGCTCGGGCACGACCTCGGCCGCGCCATCGCCAACGCCCACGCCACCCAGCGCGAGCGCCGGCTGCTCGAGGAGCTGCGCGAGCTCGAGGAGGCGCGCCACCGCTTCCTGCGCGAGCTCACCCACGAGATCAACAACCCGATGACGGTGATCGCGGCCAACGCCGAGTTCCTGTCGACCAGCGAGATCGCGGACGAGCGCGACCGTCGCCGCGCCCAGGCCATCCTGCGCGGCACCGAGCGGCTCGGTGACCTGCTCGAGGGCCTGGCGATGCTCTCGCGCGTCAGCGACCCGCAGCACCCGCCGAGCATGAAGCGCATCGACCTGCTGCCCATCGTCGAGGGGACCCTCGGATCGATGACGGCCGTCGCCGACAAGGCCGGGGTCGTCCTCCACCTCGTCGGCGACACCCGTGAGTCGATCGTGTTCGCCGACCCGCGGGAGATCGCGAGTGCGGTGATCAACCTGGTCGACAACGCCGTGAAGTACTCCGACAGCGGCGACGAGATCTGGATCGGCCTCGAGCGAGGCGAGGACGGTGCCATCGTCTTCGGCTGCAAGGACGAGGGGATCGGCATCTCCGACGCCGATCGGGCCAACCTGTTCCTGCCGCTGTTCCGCTCCACCAACGAGGACGCCCTGCGCCGTCCGGGCACCGGCCTGGGGCTGGGCATCGTGCGCGAGATCATGCAGCGTCACGGCGGGTCCGTGGAGGTCGAGTCCCGGTTGGGGCGGGGGACCCACGTGCGCCTGCACTTCCCGCCGCCTCAGGACGAGCGTGACGCCCCGTCCCGCAGCACCTCCTCGACCCAGGTCGGCACGAGGCGGGTGGCCGGTCCCTGACGGGACTGGGCGAAGTCACCGGCACCGGCACTCGGCTCGAGGTTGAGCTCGAGGGTCGCGCTGCGTGCCCAGTGCACGAACGCAGCAGCCGGGTAGACCGCGCCGGACGTGCCGATCGAGACGAACAGGTCGCAGTCCCAGAGGGCCTGCTCGACCAGGTCCATGCCGTAGGGGATCTCGCCGAACCACACGATGTCCGGCCGCAGGGTCGCGGAGCCGCATGCCGGGCAGGGCGGCCGGTCACCCAGCGCCCGCTCCCAGGTGTGCCGCTCGTCGCAGGTCGTGCACCACGCCGACCGGAGGTGCCCGTGGAGGTGGTGGACGCGCGTCGAGCCGCCGCGCTCGTGGAGGTCGTCGACGTTCTGGGTGACGACGAGCAGGTCGTCGCCCAGTGCCTGCTCGAGCCGGGCGAGGGCGAGGTGGGCGGCGTTGGGCCGGACCCGGGACAGGGCCGCGCGGCGCTCGTCGTAGAAGCGGTGCACCAGTCGCGGGTCGTCGTCGTACGCCTCAGGGGTGGCGACCTGCATCGGGTCGTGCCCCTCCCACAGTCCGTCCGCGTCGCGGAAGGTGGAGAGCCCGCTCTCCGCCGAGATGCCGGCGCCGGTGAGGACCACGATGCGCATGGGCCAGTCCTACCAGTCGGCGTGCACCGAGCGCTTCAGGCGACGCCGGCCGCCGCCCGGCGCGCGTAGGCCCAGCCCGGTCGCCGCAGCAGGGAGGACCAGCGGTCGTGCCATGTGTGGGCGGCGGCCACGTCGGCTGCGATGTCGGCCCACTCGTGGCTCGCGATGCGCGCCGGGTTGAACGTGTCGATGTTGGACGTCAGGCCGTAGACCACCGGCTCGTCCTCCTCCTCGAACGTCCCGAACAGGCGGTCCCAGAGGATGAGGATGCTGCCGTGGTTGCGGTCGAGGTAGTCGCGGTTGGAGCCGTGGTGCACCCGGTGGTGCGAGGGGGTGTTGAACACCCTCTCCATCCAGCCCAGGCGGCTGATCGCCTCGGTGTGGATCCAGAACTGGTAGATGAGGTTGATGCCCCGAGCCTGCTCGATCAGCGCCGGTCGCACGCCGGCCAGCGCCAGCAGGCCGTAGGGCACGGTGAGGGTGACGCCTTCGGCCACCGGCTGGCGCAGCGCGGTCGAGAGGTTGTAGCGCTCGCTGGAGTGGTGGACCGAGTGCACGGCCCACAGCCAGCGGCTCTCGTGGCTGAGCCGGTGGTTCCAGTAGTAGATGAAGTCCCAGCCCAGGACGGCGGCCACGAGGGCCCATCGGCCGCGGCCGACGTCGAACGGCGAGCGTGCGAACAACACCTTGCCGCCCGTCATCGCGGCCCAGGTCGTCGACGTCACCAGTGCCGTCGACCCGACCGCGCTGACGGCGAGCCCGCCGTGGATGCGTCGCAGGAGGGTGGGGGCCACCGTCCGGTCCGGGGCCCGGGTCGCCGGAGCCTGCCGGATCCCGGCGAGCTCCTCCTGCACCACGCGGACCGCTTCCGGCACGGTCTGCGGGTCCGGCAGTCGCCCCTCGCGCACCCTGCGGCGCACGACGTCACCGACCGTGGTCAGCACGGCAGCCGCCGCGCCCATCGTCAGCAGCGTGCGACCGTGCCGGCCGACCCCGGGGGTGACGGGGTCGAGCAGTCGGCGCGCGACGTAGGGCGCGGCAAGGCTGCCGACGCCCATGCTGAGGCTCGCCAGGGTGTCGGCCAGCTGGTAGTCCCCGGCCCGGGTGCCGGGCTCGACAGGGTGCGTGCGCTGCCACGCGTACTCCGCCACCATGGCGCCGACGAACGCCGGGATCGCCGCGACGGTCAGGTCGATCTTCACGCGTGCCATGGTGCGCGTCCCGGCTCAGTAGTACCAGGGGTAGGGCGACCAGTCGGGCTCGCGCTTCTCGAGGAACTGGTCGCGACCCTCCTGTGCCTCGTCGGTCATGTAGGCCAGGCGTGTGGTCTCGCCGGCGAAGAGCTGCTGGCCGACGAGGCCGTCGTC
>JBBSOR010000122.1:0-8816 GCA_038259535.1 Propionibacteriales bacterium
AGGCGAGGCGGGCGAGTGCCGCCACGACTGCCGCCCCCACCACCACGACCAGGAACGGCAGACGCAGCACCAGAGCCAGCACGGCGAAACCGAGGCCGAGGACGCGCGCGTCCACCCTCAGGTCGGGTCCGTCGGAGAGGACCTGCACGGCGACCAGCGCGGCCAGCAGCGCCACCGGGATCAGGTCCGCCACCCGCTCGACCGTCGGGTGGCTCAGCACGCGCTCAGGCAGGGACAGACCCGCCACCTTGAGGACGTAGCACCCGAGGCTTGCCAGCAGGATCGCCGCCCACATCAGCGGTGCCCACCCGCGACGTCGTCAGGCCCGGGGATCTCGGTGGGGTCCGCCCGCCCGGCGAGCACACCGACCAGGACGGCGACGCCGCCGGCGGCCAGCACCGGCACGCCGGGAGCCGTCACGGGCACCATCGACAGGGCCACTCCCGCTGCCAGGACGCCGACCACGATGTTGCGGCGATCCTTCAGCCGCGGCCAGAGCAGTGCGAGGAAGGCGGCCCCGACCGCGGCATCGAGGCCGAAGGTGCGCGGGTCGCCGACGGCCTCGCCGGCGAGGGCCCCGACCGCGGTCGCAAGGTTCCACAGCACGAAGACCGAGATCCCGGTGGAGAGGAAACCCAGCCGGGCTCCCTGCGTGGTCCCGCGGTTGACGGCCATCGCGGTCGACTCGTCGATCAGCACCTGGGCCGCGGCTGCGCGCCGCCACCCCCGCCACCTCAGCAGCGGGGCCATTCGCAGGCCGTAGAGCGTGTTGCGGGTCCCGAGCAGCAGCGCGGTCGCCGCTCCCGACATCGGCGACCCGCCGGCGGCCAGGACGCCGGCCATCGCGAACTGGCTCGCGCCGGTGAACATCAGCAGCGAGAGCGCGCAGGTCTGCGCGACCGTCAGGCCGGACGAGACGGCGACCGCCCCGAACCCGAGTCCGTACGCCCCGGTGGCCACCCCGACGGCCAGGCTGTCGCGCATGATCGCCGAGCGCTCAGCGGGGCTGAGGGAGGTCTCGGACACGACCCGAGGCTAGGCCATCGGACCCGGCCCGACGGAGGGGTGTCAGTGCGCGCGGCGGCGCCCCGGCGAGGCACGGGTCTGCCGCTCGTGGAAGTCGTGGACCAGGACGAAGGCCGCGGCCGCCCCCGTCGCAGTCCCGGCCAGTAGACCGGCGCGGACGTCGAGCGGGACCTCCGGCATGACGCCGAACCAGAGGCCGATCCCCGTGCAGACCAGCACGGCGCCGAGGACCAGGATGATTCGGTGAAGAGCGGGCAGCGGACCGAGCAAGGCGAACCCCCGTGCTCGAGAGGAGGAGTGGTCAGACCTCCATAGTGACGTGCGTCACGGAAAATTCAAGCAGCCTCAGGGGTGAAGTCTGCACCCCCGACCGAGCAGCCGGTCGGGGGTCAGCCGATGGCCGCGTGGAGGCGGACCTGCCTGACGGTGGTCGTCCCGGTGCCGTCGAGGTCGAGCTCGCGGTGGGCGGTGTCGGGAGCCCAGCCGGCGTCGGTCAGGAAGGTGCGGAGCGCGTCGTCGCCGGCGTTGACCCAGCTCACGGCGCGCGTGAAGCGGTCGGCCGACAGCGTGTCGACGGCCGCCTGCAGCAGGCGCGAGCCGTGGCCCTTGCCACGCTCGGGAGGGTCGAGGGTGACCTCGGCCAGCTCGCCGTCGGCCACGGGGTCGCAGTCGGGATCGGCGGCCGGGGAGGTGAGCGCGAAGCCGACCACCCGGTTGCGCTCGAGCGCGACGAGGACCCGGTGACGGGCGTCGGCGGGCTTCGCGAGCGCCAGGCGCCACTGGGCGCTGACGGCCTCGACATCGGTGGGGAGGGTCCCGGCCGGCACCAGGTCGGCGTAGAGCTCTGCCCACGCACGCAGCTGGACCGCGGCGATGCTGTCGGCGTCGTCGGTCCAGGCGATGCGGACCGACACGTCCGCAGTCGGGCCGCCACCGTGGCTGTGGGTCATCGGTGGGCACTCACCGGTAGGTCTCGGGGAGCTTCGCGCCGATCTTGACCTGCGCCTTCGGCAGCCGCATGAACTTCATCTGCAGCGAGCGCATGGCGGCGTAGAGGACGGCACCCTTGGGGGATTCGTCGGGGAACCGCTCGGCCAGGGCGCGACGCACCCGGAAGCGCAGCATGACGACGTCGAAGATGATGACCATGACCGTGGTGAACAAGATGGTGTTGCCGAGCTGCACCTGCCCGGAGTAGCTCAGGATCATCGAGGCGATCAGGAGCGGCACCATCAGCTCGATGAACGAGAAGCGGGCGTCGACGAAGTCCCGCAGGAACCGGCGGACGGGGCCGCGGTCGCGGCGGGGCAGGTAGCGCTCGTCGCCGGTCTTCATCGCCTGGCGCATCTTCTGCGAGGTGTCACCGCGCGCGGCCCGCTGGGCGGCCATCTGCTCCTTGCGGGTGCGCGGCACCTTGGCGCGGGCCCGTGCTGCGGCCTCGGCCTCCTTGCGGGTGGGTGTGGGTCGACCCTTGCCGCTCACCTTGTCGGTGGTGGCCGGGGTCTCCGGTTCGGAGCTGGTACGACGGAACACGCGCACTGCCTTCGCCTGGTTCGGATGCTGGGCCCAGCCTATCGTCGCCGCGCCGCGGGGACACGGTCGCCGATGCCCTACCTCCGGCTTGGCTTTGGTCCTAGGGTGAGAGGGACGACCCAGCCGTGACCGAGAGAGGGTTTCCACCCCGATGAGTCTCATGAAGCGCATCAGCCTGATCTTCCGTTCCAAGGCCAACAAGGCCCTGGACAGGGCGGAGGACCCCCGCGAGACCCTCGACTACAGCTATCAGCGCCAGCTCGAGCTGCTCTCCAAGGTGCGCCGCGGGGTCGCCGACGTCGCCACCAGCCGCAAGCGCGTGGAGCTGCAGGTCAACCAGATCGAGCAGCAGGCCGCCAAGCTCCAGTCGCAGGCCGAGAAGGCGATCGGCGCCGGCCGCGAGGACCTGGCCCGTGAGGCGCTCACCCGCAAGTCCGGGCTCGCCTCCCAGATCGTCAACCTCAAGGAGCAGCAGGCCACGCTCCAGGGCGAGGAGGAGAAGCTCGTCCTCGCGCAGCAGCGGCTGCAGGCCAAGGTCGAGGCCTTCCGCACCCGCAAGGAGACGATCAAGGCCACCTACACCGCGGCCGAGGCGCAGACGCGCATCGGCGAGGCGATGTCGGGCATCGGCGAGGAGATGGGCGACGTCGGTCTCGCCGTCCAGCGCGCGGAGGACAAGACCGCCCAGATGCAGGCCCGTGGCCAGGCCATCGACGAGCTGATCGCCTCGGGCGCGCTCGACGACGCCTCGCAGTTCAACGCCGGCGACGACATCACCCGCGAGCTCGACGCCCTCAGCTCGGGCTCCGACGTCGAGGCAGAGCTGGCCCGACTGAAGGCCGGCAGCACGCCTCCGCAGGCCATCGAGGCCGCCGACGATGGCGCCGACGATGGCGCCGACATCCTGGCTGCCGAGCCCGACGCGGTGAAGGTCGAGGGCGAGAGCACCGAGGGCGGGCGAGCATGATCGTCCGCATCCTCGGCGAGGGGCAGTACGACCTCGAGGACCACGCCCTCGACGCACTCAACGGTCTCGACAACCAGATCGAGCGCGCGATCGAGGCTGGTGACGAGCCCATGTTCCGTCTCGCCCTCGAGGGCCTGCTCGCCGCGGTGCGCTCCAGCGGCACCCACCACGACCCCGACTCGCTCGACGAGTCGGACCTCATCCTGCCGCCGCCGGACGCGACGATCGACGAGGTCCGCGAGCTCCTGGGCGACGACGGCCTGATCCCGGGCTGAGGAAGCCCTTGGCCACCTCCCGCTTCATCAAGGACACCGGGCTCACCGCCCGGATGACGCTGACCATGTTCCTGCTCGGCGCTCTGTTCGTCGCCCTCGTGGTCGGGCTGATCCAGGTCGTCGGATCCGGCTACGCGCCCCTCGTGGCGATCATCGCGGTCGGCGTGGCGTTCTGGCAGTGGTGGAGCTCCGACAAGGTGGCGATGCGTGCGATGCGCGCCCGTGAGGTCACCCCCGAGGAGGCGCCCGAGCTGCACGGGATGATCGACCGGCTCTGCGCGCTGGCCGACATGCCGAAGCCCCGGGTGGGCATCGCCGACATGGCGGCCCCCAACGCGTTCGCGACGGGCCGCTCGCCCGACCGCGCCGTGGTGTGCGTGACGACCGGAATCCTGCGCACGCTCGACGCCGAGGAGCTCGAGGCTGTCCTGGCCCACGAGCTGAGCCACGTCGCGCACCGCGACGTGCTGGTCATGACGGTGGCCTCCTCGGCCGGCATCGCTGCCGGTCTGCTGATGCGCTTCGCGCAGTTCGGCGGCATGGGCCGCTCGCGCAACAACAACAGCGCCTTCCCGGCGGTGCTGGCCGCGCTGCTCGTCAGCCTCGTCGTCTACGCCGTGAGCTTCCTGCTCCTGCGGCTTCTCTCGCGCTACCGCGAGCTGAGCGCGGACCGGGCCGGCGCCTACCTCACCCTCAAGCCCGCTGCCCTCGGTTCGGCGCTGCAGAAGATCAGCGGCGAGGCGGCCGCCACCCCGACGCGTGACCTGCGCGCCGGCAGCGCGGCCAGCGCCCTGTGCATCGTCCCGGCCCTGCGTGGCAGCGGCCTGAGCGGCCTGATGGCCACGCACCCGCCCCTCCAGCAACGCCTCGAGCAGCTCGCCCGGATCCAGACCGAGCTCAGCCGGCCGAGCGGCTGACGAGGAGCGGGGAGGAGCTGGATGGGACTGTGGGAGACGATGCGCGCGCGGACGCAGCCCAAGCGCAACAACCTCGACGCCCTGTTCCTGGTGCCGAGCGCCGCGATCACGCTGCAGACCGCGCTGGGGTTCGAGCCCACGGGCACCGGGTCGGTGTGCTATCGCTCAGCCGCGGGCGCGGCGTTCGTCCAGACCCAGGACGACGTCCTCGCCCTGATCCGCGACGACGCCGAGGCGCCGGAGGTGAGCCTCACCCCGGACGACTTCGGCTTCACCTGGCTCGTGGTCGCGGGCGACCCGAGCGACATGGCGGGCCTGTGCACCGACCTCCACGCCGTCAACACCACCTTGGAGCTCAACGGCTTCGAAGGTGGCCTGCTCTGCTCGATGGTGCCGTTCGCCACGGCCTCCGGGCAGCGCTTCGGGCTCACCTACCTCTACAAGCAGGGCACGTTCTACCCGTTCGCCCCCAGCGGTGCACAGTCCCGTGACACCCTTCTCGAGTTGTCCGTGCGTGACCTACTCGGAGAGGAGCTCCCCATGGAGCCCGACCTGCAGCGCTGGCTGGCGGTCTGGAAAGCACCGGGCCTGTGAGCGCCGACTCCGCCCAGGGCGAGCGTCGAGACCGGGTGCTGGCGGCGTACGACGTCGTCGGGGGCCCCGCGAACGGCGGCCTCGACGCCCTGGTCGAGCTGGCGGCGACGGTGGCGGACGTGCGGTTCGCGGCCATCAACCTCCTCAGCTCCCACTCCCAGCACCAGGTCGCCACGTCCGGCTTTCAGGGCTCCGACACCCCGCTCGCGGACTCGATGTGCCGCCGGGTCGTGGACTCGGGCCAGCCGGTCATGCTGGAGGACGCGAGCCGCGACGCCAGGTTCGAGCACAGCAGCCGGATGACCGGCGAGACCTCCGACGTGAGGTTCTACGCCTCGCATCCCCTCCGGACCCCGACGGGTGTCGTGGTCGGCACGCTGTGCGTCTTCGACGACGACACGCACCGGGTGACCCCCGAGGTAGCGAGGGGTCTGGCGCAGCTGGCGGACCGGGTCGTGGACCTCCTGGAGCTGCGGCTCGCCTCGCGCCGCCTCGATGAGGCCAACGCTCGCCTCGGCACGTCCAACGGGCGACTCGCCCACTTCGCCGGCCAGATGAGCCACGACCTCAAGAACCCTCTGACCTCGGTCTCGCTGTCGTTGGAGTCCCTCGAGCTCGAGGTCACCGACCCCTATCAGGTCGACATGGTGGCGCGGGCCCGCCGCGGGGTGGACCGGATGACCGGGATGATCGACGACCTCCGGGAGTTCGCGACCGAGGGCGTGGATCCGGGCGACGACCTGGTGGACCTCGGCGCGGAGCTCGAGCTCGCGCTCGACGACCTCTCCGCGCGGGTGCCCCGTGAGTGTGTGGTGTCCGGCGAGCTGCCCCGCGCACGCGGAGACGCCGCGCAGCTGCGCTCGGTCCTGATGAACCTCGTCGACAACGCCGCGAAGTTCGCCGTGGACGGTGAGCGGCCTGCCATCGAGGTTGACGCCCAGCCGCTCGCGGGGCACCACCGGATCGAGGTGCGTGACCGCGGGAAGGGTGTCCCGCCCGAGAAGAGGGAACGGATCTTCGCCCCGCTCGCCCGCCTCGACAAGACGATCGAGGGCAGTGGCCTCGGCCTCGCGACGGCCCGTCGGACCATCGAGGCGCATGGTGGCACGGTGGGCGTCGAGGCCCGCGACGGTGGCGGCTCGGTGTTCTGGTTCGAGCTGCCGGCGGTGGACGTCCCGTCCGCCGGGGCAGCCTCCTGAGGACTGGCCGGTCAGGGCAGCCTGGCGTGCTTCATCTGCCGTGAGGCATAGACGTTGCCGATCACGACGCCGTCGAGCCAGGCGGTGAGGCGCTCGGCCTCGCGGTCGAGGGCCGTGCGCCCCTCGGCCCCGACGTCCTCGAGCAGCGACAGACGCACCGACCCGTCGCCGTCCTGCACCCAGCAGCCGACGATGCGTCCGTCCCACCACGCGGTGGTGCCCGCGTTGCCGTTGGCGTCGAAGAGGTAGGGGACGTGGGCGGGGTCGAGGTAGAACGCCCGCGCCCTCCAGCCCATCACGGTGGGGTCGAGCGTCGGCAGCAGCGCCGCCCAGGGCTCGACCGGAGCGAGGTCCTCGGTGTCGTCCGGCGACACCCAGCCGGTGGTGCCGTCGTCGAGGGAGACCGGCACGGCCGCGACGTCAAAGAGTGCGCGGGTCACGGCAGTCTTGGTCGAGCCGAGCCACCACCGGAGGTCGTCGGGAGTGCCGGGGCCGAACGTCTGCAACCACGAGCGGACGAGCCGGGCGTAGCCGGCGGCCTCGTCGAGGGACTCGGGCAACGGGTCGAGCCAGTCCTCGGCGCGGGTCCAGCTCGGCTTGTTGAGGCGCCAGTGCCCGGTGTTGCGCGCGCGCAGGGCGGCGCCGTCGAGTCCGAGGTGGGTCAGCACCCACGGCGCGACCGACACGGCGCGGTCCCACGGCTTGTCCGTGTCGCCGCCGATCATCCCGGCCAGCTCCGGCACGGCGGCACGGAGCTCGGCCACCGTGGCCGGGCCGTCGGCGAGCCGCGCGAGGGTGGCCGAGCGGGCAGCCTCGAGCCAGGCGCCACCGTCCTCGGCGATGCCCGCGCCCGCGATGGCCTTGGCGATCCGCCTCCCCTCGGCCGTGGCCACGCGCGCCGACGCGCTGCCCCAGGCGGCGGGCAGCAGCTCGCGGGGGAAGACGAAGAGCGTGCGTCGCATCGCCAGCTGCTTGACGACCTCGCGGGTGTCATACAACGCCGTGTCGACGTGCTCGGGCGTGAGCCCCTCGGAACGGGCCGCGATCGCGAGGTGCACCGTGGCCGCCTCGGTGGCGTGCAGCACCGTCATCGCCCTCGTCACCGCCGCCACGTCACCGAGCCGGTGCCCGGGCGACAGCGCATGGCGTACGGCGATCCGGCGGCGTCGCTCGGGGTCGCTCACCCGCCGCATGCCCACGCTCAGTCCCGGTGAGACTTGCCCGGCAGGTCGAGCATCCGCTGCAGCGCGACCAACGCGTCCGCCTCGGTCTCGGGGTCGACGGTGATCTGGTTGACCACCGTGCCGGCGACGAGGTTCTCCATCGCCCACACGAGGTGTGGGAGGTCGATCCGGTTCATCGTCGAGCAGTAGCAGACGTTGCGGTCGAGGAACACGATCGTCTTGTCGGGGTGGGCGTCCGCCAGGCGCTTGACCAGGTTGAGCTCGGTGCCGATCGCCCAGACCGTGCCGGCCTCCGCCGCCTCGATGGTCTTGATGATGAACTCCGTCGAGCCCACCAGGTCGGCCTTGAGGACGACCTCGTGGGTGCACTCGGGGTGCACCAGGATGTTGATGCCGGGGTGCTTGACCCGGAGCTCGTCCACCACGTCCTCGGAGAACCGGCCGTGCACCGAGCAGTGGCCCTTCCACAGGATCATCCGCGCCCGTCGGAGCTCCTCTGCGCTCAGCCCGCCGCCGGGGAGCTGTGGGTCCCAGACGACGCACTCGTCGAGCCCGATGCCCATCTTGAGCACAGCCGTGTTGCGGCCGAGGTGCTGGTCGGGGAGGAAGAGGATCTTGGCGCCGTCCTGGAGGTCCGCCTTCCGGTCGAAGGCCCACTCCAGTGCGACGTCGGCGTTGGAGGACGTGCACACCACGCCACCGTTGCGGCCGCAGAAGGCCTTGATGTCGGCGCTGGAGTTCATGTAGGTCACCGGCACGACGCTGTCCTGGATCCCGGCGTCGGCCATCGCGTCCCAGGCGTCCTCGACCTGGCGCAGCCGGGCCATGTCAGCCATCGAGCACCCCGCGGCCAGGTCGGGCAGGATCACCCGCTGAGTGGGCGCGGTGAGGATGTCGGCCGACTCGGCCATGAAGTGCACGCCGCAGAAGACGATGAACTCGGCGTCGGGTCGACCTGCCGCATCGCGGGCCAGCTTGAAGGAGTCGCCCGTGACGTCGGCGAACTCGATCACCTCGTCGCGCTGGTAGTGGTGGCCCAGCACGAAGAGTCGCTCGCCCAGGGCCGCCTGGGCGGCCCGGGCCCGGGCGCCGAGGGCCGGGGCGGGGGCTGCCGGGCGGTC
>JBBSOR010000123.1:0-8755 GCA_038259535.1 Propionibacteriales bacterium
CTGCGCGTCTGCGAGGATCCGCGGCAAGCCAGTGTCCTCGATGTAGCCGGCACCGCCGCTGACGAGGATCTTCATGACCCACACCCTAACGACCGGGCTGCCTGACAGACTGGGTCCATGCCCAGCGCCCTCATCACCGGAATCACAGGCCAGGACGGCCTCTACCTCGCCGAGCTCCTGCTCGAGAAGGGCTACGACGTCCACGGGCTGATCCGCGGCCAGAACAACCCCCGTCGCGCCCTGGTCGAGGACCTCGTCCCCGACGTCACGCTGCACAACGGCGACCTCACAGACCTGTCCAGCCTGATGCGCGCGATGCGCGACTCCGACCCCACCGAGGTCTACAACCTCGGTGCGATCTCCTTCGTGGCGTACTCCTGGGAGAACGCCTTCGTCACCAGCGACGTGACCGGCATGGGCGTGCTCAACATGCTCGAGGCCGTACGCCTCCACGCCGGCGACGCGGCCGACAGCGTCCGGTTCTACCAGGCCTCGAGCTCGGATATGTTCGGCAAGGTGCAGGAGGTGCCGCAGAAGGAGAGCACCCTGTTGTGGCCGCGCTCGCCCTACGGCGTCAGCAAGGTCTACGGCCACTACATGACCATCAACTACCGCGAGTCCTACGGCATGCACGCCTCCTCGGGCATCCTCTTCAACCACGAGTCACCGCGCCGCGGTCCCGAGTTCGTGACCCGCAAGATCAGCCAGGCGGTGGCCCGGATCCATCTCGGTCAGCATGACTCGATGGCGCTCGGCAACCTCGACGCCCAGCGCGACTGGGGCTACGCCGGCGACTACGTCGAGGCGATGTGGCGGATGCTCCAGCAGGACGAGGCCGACGACTACGTCATCGCCACCGGGAAGACCCACTCGATCCGCGACTTCCTCGACCTCGCCTTCGCCCACGTCGGCATCGACGACTGGACCCAGCACGTCACCCAGGACCCGCGCTTCATGCGCCCGGCCGAGGTCGAGCTGCTGATCGGGGACGCCTCCAAGGCCAGGGACAAGCTCGGCTGGACGCCGACGGTCTCGTTCCCCGAGCTCGTGTCGATGATGGTCGACAGCGACATCGCGGCGGTCAAGGCGGGCTGGTGACCGCTCGGGCCTTCATCACGGGCATCGGCGGGCAGGACGGCACCTATCTCGCCGAGCGCCTCGTGGCGGACGGCATGGAGGTCCACGCCCTCGTGCTCACCGAGGACGGGCACCCGTCGCACTGCCCCGACGAGGTGGTGCTGCACACCGGCGACCTGGGCGACCTGCCGGCGACACGACGCCTCGTGCAGGAGATCGCACCGCAGGAGATCTACAACCTCGCCGCGATCAGCTCGGTCGCCCAGTCGTGGGAGGAACCCGACCGCACGGCCCACGTCAACGGGCAGGCCGCGGTCGCGTTGATGGAGTCGGCCCGGTTGGTCGGCGACGTCCGTTTCGTGCAGGCCTCCAGCGCCGAGATCTTCGGCGAGCCGGCCGAGTCGCCCCAGACGGAGGGCACGGCGATCAGGCCCGTCAACCCGTACGGCGCCGCGAAGGCCTTCGCCCACCTCTCCGCGAGCGTCTTCCGCCAGCGCGACCTCCACGTGTCGAGCGCGATCCTCTACAACCACGAGTCGCCGCGCCGCCACCAGCGCTTCGTGACCCGCAAGATCACCGCCACGGTCGCCGCGATCGCCGGCGGCCGGGCCGAGGAGCTGGTCCTGGGCAACCTCGACGCGCGCCGTGACTGGGGGTGGGCCCCCGACTACGTCGACGCGATGGTGCGGGCCGCGCGGGCCGACGAGCCCGCCGACTACGTGGTGGCCACCGGGCGCGCGCACTCCGTGCGCGACTTCGTCGCCGCTGCCTTCACCGCGTCCGGGATCAGCGACTGGGAGGGACTCGTCCGGCAGGACCCGGCCTTCTTCCGTCCCGCCGACCCGACCGAGCTCGTCGGCGACTCATCGCGCGCCCGCGACGTGCTCGGCTGGGCACCGACGGTGGCCTTCGAGGAGATCGTCGCGCGGATGGTCGCCGCCGATCTCGCCTGACGTGACGTCCCTTCAGTTCAGAGCGATGTCCTCGGAGTTGTCGCGGTCGACCGGTGGCGTGTCGGTGGGGACCTCGACCTCGCCCTCCTGGTCGAGGGTGAGCACCAGCTCGCGCTCACCGACCTTGGTCCACCCGATGGTGGTGCGGAAGTCGTCACGCTCGAGCTGCGCCCACGGTGCGGAGGCGTCGAGGCCGTCGGACGTCCGGCTCCAGCCTGCCTCCTCCAGGGCCGTCGCGGCCCGGTCCACCTGGTCACCCTCGGGCCCCTCCCCGACCACGACCGCGGATGCCCGGTAGTCCTCGGCACGGTAGGTCGACATGCCTTCGCTCTCGACGCGACCGGTCGCCCGTTCGACCGCGAGGCCGCTCCCGGTCAGGGCCGAGGCCATGTCGCGGAGCTCGGCGTTGACCGCCGCCTTCATCGCCGCGAGGTCGTCGGCGGAATCGGCCGGATCGCGATCGCCGCACGCGGCCAGCCCCAGTGCGAGGGTGAGCGCGAGCAGGAGTCGCAGCGGGATGCGGTGAAGTCGTGCGCGGGTCATGGACACATCATCACCGGGCCGCGGTCGTGTCCGAGCGACCGGGCTGGTCGGCGGTCGGGTCGCGGTCCCACTCGGGGTCCTGGGGCGGACCCCACCAGGGGTCGTAGCTCTGCGCGGCGACGTTGACGTCGTCGCCGTGGCCGTCGACGATCAGGCCCAGGTTGTAGAGAGACTCGGTGTCGCTGTCGAGGTAGGAGCTGTGGGCGTCGCCGGTGTTGCGGTGCCAGCTGCGGTCGACGTCCTCGGCCTCGAAGCGGGTCGCGTCGAAGTCCTCGGAGGACGGGTCGGTGCCGAGCCCGAGACCGCCCTTGCCGATCCAGCCCTCGTCGCCGAGCACCGCTACGAGGTCGCGGCTGTCGCGACCGACGTAGACGTGGTCGGCTCCCGGGCCGAGGTCGCTGGCGTGGTGGGCCGGGCCCGCGCCGGGGCTGCCGAGGAGAGCGACGTCGTCGACGTCCGGGTTGCCGTTTACCGCGTACGACGTCGTGGTGGAGCCATAGCTGTGGCCGATGGCCGTCAGGTGCGCGGGGTCGTCGGACCGCGAGGCCCGGAGCCCGTCGATGGCGTCGGAGAGGTTGCGGCCACCGTCCTCGGCACGCCCCTCGGTGAGGGTGGCGAGGTCAAGGGGACCGTCGGGTGCGTCGTAGCCGAGCCAGTACATCGTCGCGACGCTGGAGCCGTCGCCGTTGTAGCGGGTCGACTCGTAGAGGTTCATCATCTTGTCGGTGTAGCTGGTCGTGTCGGCCATGTCGGTGTTGATGCCCGGGGCGAAGATCGCGACGTCGCTCGCGTGGTCGAGGTCGCCGACCGCGACGGCGACGCGTCCGTCACCGTCGTAGGCCGCCGGGTCGTAGAGCCACAGCGTGCCGCCGGGCTCGAGCCCCGGGTCGAGGGGGTCGGTGTAGGCGTCGGCGTTGGCGAGGGAGTCGCGGGCCTGCTGGGCGTTGGCGAGGATCGAGCGCTCGAGGGGCGACAGCGTGTCGTCGCGCTCCTTGGCCGCCAGCCGGGACAGGTCGTCGTCGAGGAGGATCCGGTTGGCCTGGTCGCGCGCGTCGGCGGGCAACCCGTCGCCCTGGCCGATGCGGTCGGGGTAGGCGGCGATGACCGCCTCCCGCTCGGCCTCGGTGAGGCCGTCCCACCACGCCTTGACCTCCTCGGGCGTGGCTCCGCTGCCGGGCGCGCCCGGGCGGTTCATCGCCGACTCGGCCAGGGGCGGGATGCCGCCGTCCGCGGACGTGGACTCGCTCAGGGTGTCGGCTGCCTGGAAGACCTGGCGCAGCAGCGTCTCGTTCTCGCGGACCCGGCGCTGCAGGTCGTCGTCGGCGGTGACGAGCTCGGAGTAGTCGGCGCGCAGGTCGACCGACCGCTCACGGAAGGCCGCGATCTCGCCGGGTGTGGCACCGGGGGTGGCGTTGATGTCGGCGATCAGCGCCGTACGTCGGTGGTCGAGGCCGCGCTTGCGCTCAAGGAGGTCCTCGTGGTCGCGGAGCAGGTCGCGCAGGGTGTCGGCGAAGCCGGTGACGCCGCGCGCCACCCGGCGCACCGTGGTGCCCATCGCGGCGTGCTCGCCCGACGCCGTGGCGGTGGCGTCCTTGTAGGCGGCGTAGGCGATGCCCGTCCAGCTGCCGAGGGTCTGCAGCTCGTTGGCCCGGTCGGCGAACTCCTCGTAGCGCGCGGCTGCCGTGTAGAGGGTGCCTGCGAGGGCGTCGGAGCCGCCGGGGTCACCGTCGGGCTTCTTCAGCTGCGCGGGGACGGAGGCGGGCACCTCGATGGTGACGGTCATCGTGCGGGCCCCAACCGTCCGTCGAGGTCGCTGAACTGGCGATCGACCGCATCCTCGGAGGTGGAGTAGTCGTTGGCGGTGGCCTTCAGCGCGCCCACGAAGCCCTGCGCGATGGCCGTGCTCTCCGCGGCGTAGCCCGACCACCGGGTCAGGAAGGTCTCTGCCGTCGACTGGACGCTCGGCGGCAACGCCGAGGCCGAGGCACTGTGGAGGGACCGGGACGTGGAGTCCATCAGGCGCTCCTGGCCCTCCCAACCGGTCGTGCCCAGGCGCAGGGTCTCCATGTCCCACACGAGCGGACTGCCCATCAGCGCCCACCTCCCACGACGTCGGCCAGGACCTCGGCCACGACGGCCGTCCCGACGACCACCAGGTCGGAGCGCACCCGGATCACGGCTCGTGAGGTGGACGGGAGGAGGACCTGGAACGACTCGCGATCCAGTCGCCCGGCCCGCCCGGCGAGCACCCGTGGGATGCCCTCGCTCGGCAGCAGCACGTGCCAGTCCGCCGCCGCCAGCAGCTCTTCGGCTCGCTGCAGCAACCGGGAGGCATCGACCGGATCGAGCCCGTCGAAGGACGCCGTCCCCTGCCAGCGCACGGTCCCGTCGACGGGCCCGGCGAACCAGGTGTCGTCGACGTGGGCCGGCTCGTCGTGCAGCCCGAGCGCCACCCAGAAGGCGGCCAGGTCCGCCCGCAGTCCCTGGCGTGCCACGTCGGCGTCCACGATCGGCTCGTCGGCCGGGATCTCCACGGACCGCACGTCCTCGGGCGGCAGGACCACCACGTCGACCTCGGCGTGACGTCGCACGACGGTGGACCAGAACGGGTCGGCCGCCACGACCCTGGCCGCGTCGGCGCCGCGGGCGAAGCCCAGCTCGTTGCTCTCCGTCATGGACCCTCTCCTCCCCCGGGAGCGGCGGTCCCAAACGCGTCAGCCGTGGTGCAGCAGTCCCAGCAGGTATTCGCCGTAGCCACTCTTGCGCAGCGGCTCGGCGCAGGCGACGAGCTCGTCGTCGGACATCCAGCCCATCCGCCAGGCGACCTCCTCGGGCGCGCCGACCTTGAAGCCCTGGCGGCCCTCGATGGTGCGCACGAAGTTGGAGGCGTCGTTGAGGGAGTCGAAGGTGCCGGTGTCGAGCCACGCCGTCCCGCGGGGCAGCACCTCGACGTGGAGGCGGCCCTCCTCGAGGTAGCGGCGGTTGAGGTCGGTGATCTCGAGCTCGCCACGCGCCGACGGCTCAAGCGCGGCGGCGTACTCGACCACGTCGTTGTCGTAGAAGTAGAGCCCCGGGACCGCGAAGTCGCTCTTGGGGTGCTCGGGCTTCTCCTCGAGCGACAGCGCGCGTCCCTCGTCGTCGAACTCCACGACGCCGTAGGCCCGGGGGTCCGCCACGTGGTAGCCGAACACTGCCGCACCGTCGAGCTCGGCGAAGCGCAGCAGTTGCGAGCCGAGCCCGGAGCCGTAGAAGATGTTGTCGCCCAGGACCAGCGCCGAGCGCTCGCCGCCGATGTGGTCGGCGCCGATGATGAAGGCCTGGGCGAGCCCGTCGGGGCTGGGCTGGACGGCGAAGGTCAGGCTGATGCCGAACTGCGAGCCGTCACCCAGCAGCCGGTGGAAGCCCTCGGCCTCGTGGGGCGTGGTGATGATCAGGACGTCGCGGATGCCGGCGAGCATCAGCGTGGACAGCGGGTAGTAGATCATCGGCTTGTCGTAGACCGGGACGAGCTGCTTGCTGATGCCCCGGGTGATCGGGTGCAGCCGGGAGCCGGTGCCACCGGCCAGGATGATTCCACGCATGGGTCCACCCTAGGGTCCTCAAGGATTGCGCCACACAGTTCCACCGGGTTTGACACCATGGCTGCATGCCGTCCCCCCGTCGCCCGTCCACGCGGCGGCTGGTCCGACCCGCGACCGTCATCGGCGGCCTCTTCCTGCTGCTGGTGGGACTGGCGCTGCTGGCGATCCCCTTCCTCAAGGCACCCGACCACGCCGAGAGTGCCCGCGCCGATCTCGAGGCGGCGCAGACCGCCCTCGCCGCCGGCGACGTCGAGGCCGCGGGAGCGAGCGTGCAGAGTGCGCGCCGCAACGCCGACCAGGTGCAGGACGCCATGCAGGGCATCGGCGGCGACGTCTGGAGCAGAGTGCCCTTCGTCGGCGAGCCGGTCTCGGACGTCCGCCACCTCGGCAACGCCCTCGACCACCTGACCACGGCCGCCGAGGTCGCCGTCGAGGTGTGGCCGGCCATCAACGGCGAACAGGCCACGTTGTTCGGCGACCGGTCCGTGGACGTCCCGACCCTCGAGGCCCTTGTGGGCGCGGTCGACGACGCCAGCACCCACCTCGACGCCGCCCAGCTCGAGCTCGGCCAGGTCGACGACTCTGCCCTCGGGGTCGGCACCCGGTTGGCCGAGGCGCGTGACGAGGCCATCGAGGTCGTGAGCCCGCTGGCGGCGAGCGCCCGGCGGGCGAAGCCCCTCGCCGAGGTGCTGCCCCGACTGTTCGGCGCCGACGAGGACCAGACCTACCTGCTGGCCCTGCTCAATCCCAGCGAGCAGCGCTTCTCCGGGGGCGCCCCGCTGACGCTGGTGCCCATGGAGGTCGCCGACGGCCGGCTGACCATGGGAGAGGCCCGCGACACCTCCGACCCCGACCTCTACCGGGTCGGTCGTTGGGAGCGCGTCGAGGGCAACCCGTTCCACACCGGCAAGCTCCGCCTCTCCACGGCGACGTTCGCGCCCGACTGGTCGGTCTCCGGGGAGGAGCTCCTGCGCGGCTGGGCGCGCCGCACCGGCCAGGAGGTCGACGGCCTGGTGGCGGTCGACGTCGTGGCGCTGGCCGACCTGCTGCGGATCACCGGCCCCGTCGACGTGCCCGTCTACGGACAGCTCGACGCGGGCAACTTCACCCAGAGGATGGTCGGCGACTACGACACGTTTCCCGACAACGCCGCCCGCCACCGGCTCAACTTGGCGGTCGTGCCGGTCTTCGCCGAGCGGCTCCTCTCCCCCGGTCAGGGCATGGACAAGATCACCTCGCTGCGCGACTCGGCGCGCGGGCGCCACTTCGCCCTCTGGATGCGTGACCCCGACGTGCAGGCCGCCGTGGCCGACATCGGGTTGTCAGGCCAGCTCTCCGACACCAGCCACGACTACGTCGCGGTCTTCAACCAGAACACCAACGCCAGCAAGTCCGACTACTGGCAGCGCCGCTCCGTGACCAGCGACGTGCGCCTGCGTGAGGACGGGTCGGCCAAGGTCCGGCTGACGGTCTCGATCCACAACGACTCCCCGCCTTATGCCGACCTGCTCTACGGAGACCCCCGTCGCGGCACCCCCCGCACCCGCTGGAACGGCATGACCGTAGGCGTGTTCCTCCCCGACGGCGTCACCATCACCGGCGCCACAGCTGCCGGCAAGCAGCAGGGCACCGGTGTCTTCGACTACTACGGCCGCCCCTACAAGCTCCTGCGCCTCACCCTGCCGCCGGGCGAGACCCGCGAGGCGGTGCTGGAGTACGACGTCCCGGCCGCTGCGGCTGCCCCGGCGGACGGCACCCTCACCTACCGCCTCGACGTGACCCCGCAGGGCCTCGTCACGCCTGAGGCGCTGAGTGTCACGGTGCGCTGGCCCCAGGGCTACGACGTCGCGGAGCTGCCCGAGGGGTGGACGCGCACAGGTCCCGGTGTGGCGTCGTACGTCGATCCCGCCCTGGCGACCCAACCGCGCTTCAGCCTGATCGGCTCCACTGCGACGAGTACCGCGCCCTAGACTCCCCGCCATGGAACGCCTTCTTGTGACCGGAGGCGCGGGGTTCATCGGGTCGAACTTCGTGCACCACCTCGTCGACCACACGGACCTGAACATCACGGTGCTCGACAAGCTCACCTACGCCGCCTCGAAGGAGTCGCTCGCCGGGCTGCCGGAGGACCGCGTGCGGCTGGTCGTCGGCGACATCGCCGACGAGGACGTCGTCGAACCGCTGGTCGCGGCGCATGACGCGGTCGTCCACTACGCGGCCGAGTCCCACAACGACAACTCGCTCAACGACCCGAGCCCGTTCATCCGCACCAACATCCTCGGCACCTACACGATCCTCGAGGCCGTGCGCAAGCACGACAAGCGGCTGCACCACGTCTCGACCGACGAGGTCTACGGCGACCTCGAGCTCGACGACCCCAAGCGCTTCACCGAGGACACCCCCTACACCCCGTCGTCGCCCTACTCCGCGTCGAAGGCCGGCTCCGACCACCTGGTCCGCGCCTGGGTGCGCAGCTTCGGCGTGCGGGCGACGGTGTCCAACTGCTCCAACAACTACGGCCCCTGGCAGCACATCGAGAAGTTCATCCCCCGCCAGATCACCAACGTCATCGACGGCATCCGCCCCAAGCTCTACGGCTCC
>JBBSOR010000124.1:0-8746 GCA_038259535.1 Propionibacteriales bacterium
AGCACCGCGACCAGCGTCTTGCCCTCACCGGTCTTCATCTCGGCGATGTTGCCGAGGTGGAGCGCGGCGGCGCCCATGATCTGGACGTCGAAGGGTCGCAGGCCGAGCACGCGCTTGGACGCCTCGCGCACGGTGGCGAACGCCTCCGGCATGAGGTCGTCGAGGGACTCTCCGGCACTGAGGCGCTCGCGGAACTCGGCGGTCATCGCGCGGAGCTCGTCGTCGCTCATCGTGACGAAGTCGTCCTCGACGGCGTTGACCGCCTTCACGATGGCTTCGAGCTCTCGTAGGATCTTGCCCTCGCCGATGCGGAGCAGCTTGTCGATGATGGCAGGCACGAGTGGTAACTGTACCTACCGTCCCAACGCGACTCGAACCGCCTCGGACAGGTCGCCGCGGCGGCCGACCACGATGTCGTCGAGGCCGAGCCACGACGCGAGCCGCCGCAGCTCCGTCGCCAGCTCCTCGGCCGTCTCCCCCGGGGCGTGGGACTCGGCGAAGGCGCCCGGCACGAGCAGCGTGCGGCTGGTCCGATCGGCCTTGAGGTCGACTCGCGCCACGAGCCGGTCGCCCAGGAGGAACGGGAGCACGTAGTAGCCGTGCAGCCGCTTCTCCTGGGGGACGTAGATCTCGATGCGGTAGAAGAAGTCGAACAGCGCCTCGG
Organism: Propionibacteriales bacterium; assembly: GCA_038259535.1. Lineage (GTDB taxonomy): Bacteria > Actinomycetota > Actinomycetes > Propionibacteriales > Nocardioidaceae > Nocardioides. The sequence continues at coordinate 665 of JBBSOR010000124.1, forward strand.
CACGCGCCCGCTCCCACACGACCGGGTCGAAGGGGCTGAGCAGCGTGCGGGCGCCGACCCGCCGCGGGAGCCGGGCATCGCGGTGCAGGTAGGCGCGGCGCTTCCATCCCTGCACCTCCACCGGGCTCAGCTCCCCCGACTCCACCAGCTCGTCGATGGCGACCTTCGCGCTCGGCCTTCCCGGCGCGGGCTGCAGCCGGAGGCGGTAGTAGTCGGCCAGGCAGGCGCCGCTCGCGACGCCGTGCGAGCGGGCAGCGCGGCGGACGAGCTCGGTGACCGCGTCCTGGGGCGTCGGGGAGGGCGCGTCGAGGACCGCGGCTGGTAGCACCCGCTCGGGAACGTCGTAGAGCACCTCGAACTGGCTGGTGCGACCCGCGATCGCCACGTCACCGACGAGGTAGAGGTAGTCGAGGACCTTGCGCGACTCCGACCAGTTCCAGCCCCAATGCTCCTTGGTGCGGGGTCCGGTGCTGAACTCCTCCTCGAGGTCGCGGGCCGTGACTGGCCCCCGGTCGCGCACCGCGTCGAGCACTCGCGGTTCGAGGTCGGCGTCGGCGGTGAAGCCCCACTTGCCGCGCTCGGCGCGGTACTTCTCCATCCGGTGCCGCATCAGCGGCCACAGGTCGACGGGCATCAGCGCCTGGACGTGCGCCCAGTACTCGACCACCCGGCGGGGGCGGCGCTCGGCGGCACGCCGCAGCAGGTCGACGTCGTAGGGGCCCATCCGCGAGTAGAGCGGCATGTAGTGCGCGCGCTGGAGGACGTTGACCGAGTCGACCTGGAGGACCCCGGTGCGCTCGAGCGTGCGGTCGAAGGTCCGCATCGACGGCGTAGCGTGCGGACGGTCGCAGAACCCCTGCGCCGCCAGCGCGATGCGGCGCGCCTGGAGCCGGGTCAGCGACTCCACAGCGTCAGGGCAGGTCCAACAGCTTCTCGCGCATGGCGTACATGACGGCCTCCATGCGGGAGTGGAGCTGGAGCTTCTCCAAGATGTTGCGGACGTGGTTCTTGACGGTGTTCTCGGAGATGAAGAGCTCCTTGGCGACCTCACGGTTGTTGAGGCCCTTGGCGACGAGCCGCAGCACCTCGAGCTCGCGCTCGGTCAGGCGCAGGGCGGGGCCGGACTGCCGCTCGGGCTTGGACATCTGCTTGAACTCGTCGATCAGCTTCACCGCCATCGAGGGGCTGATCAGCGACTGCCCCTCGTTGACGACGCGGACCGCCTGGGCGACCTCCTCGATCGAGGAGTCCTTCAGCAGGTAGCCGGAGGCGCCGTTCTTGACCGACTCGTAGAGGTCGGCCTCCTCGTCGGAGACGGTCAGCATGATGATCTTGGCCGACGGGACGGCCTCCTTGATCGCCCGGCAGGCTTCCACGCCGGTGCGACGCGGCATCCGCACGTCGAGCAGGATCACGTCGGGCGCGGTCTTGACCGCCAGGTCGGTGGCCGTGATGCCGTCGGCGGCCTCACCGACGACCTCGATGTCGCTGTCACCGCTGAGCAGCATGATCAGGCCGCGACGGAACAGTTCCTGGTCGTCGACGACCAGGACGCGGACGGGTTCGGTGCCATTCCCAGTTCCAGTTGCCTCGGTCACGCGCGCATCATGTCATGCGCGCGAGACCGGGGCCGCGCTCAGTCTCCAGGCTGCCCGTCGACGTCGAGGGAGATGACGCCGTAGTCGTAGCCACGACGGCGGTAGACCACCGCGGGGCGCTCGCTCTCCTTGTCGACGTAGAGGTAGAAGTCGTGCCCGACCAGCTCCATCTCGTAGAGCGCCTGGTCGAGGGTCATCGGAGCAGCGTGGTGCGACTTCTCCCGCACCACGAGCGGTCCGTCGCCGGTCACCGTGATCGGACCGACCTTGCGCTCGGTGATGGTGTCGTCGTCGACGGCGTCCTCGATCTCCGACAGGCCCGCCAGGGCCTCGCCCACCGACACGTGCGCGTTGCGGCCCTTGTGCACCCGCCGCCGGTCCGCAGCCCGACGCATCTGGGACTGCATCTTGTCGAGCGCGAGGTCCAGCGCACTCATCTTGTCCTCGGCGGCTGCCTCGGCCCGGATCACCGGCCCCTTGGAGAAGGCGGTGAGCTCCACTCTGGTCGCGCGATCGTGCTGACGGGGGTTCTTCTCGAGCTCGACCTCCACCTGGACGCGCATGATGCGGTGATCGTGCTTCTCCAGACGGGTGAGCTTCTCCGAGACGTGCTCGCGGAAGCGATCTGACACCTCGCAGTGCCGTCCTGTGACCACAACCTCCATGTGAACCTCCTCAACTAGCGAGCGACCGCACCCTTCCATGGGCCCCGGCGTCGTGCGTCGGGGCAGGGTGGGATGGAGCCCGTCCGGCCGACCTGGTCTTCGACCCCACAATCGCCTGCTGAGACGTTCGCAGCTTCTCCGCCACTACTGGTCTTCTCCCGGGGACCGACACATCTGGTGTCGGGCACGAGGCAGGACTTACTTCTAAGCCGCACCGTGATCGTCCTGCGGGCACAGGGCCCGAGGACTTACGTGGACCGTTTCGCCTGCGACTGGCATCGGCTAGCCACGAGTCGGACCGACCGCCGCACCTCGCGGTGCCGCGCGCAGCCCTCCCAGTGACGCAACCACGGACCCGGACGGACTCCATGACCAGACGCTAGCCCCTCCCCGGTCGCGGGCCAACCGTCAGGCCACCTGACGGTCCCCCGCGCGCCCACGCGGGTGTCCCCGCCGCCGGGTGGCGGCGACGGCGGCGATGGCGACGGGAGCGAGGCCGACCGACTCGAGGGCGCGCTGGGCTTCGCGGGCCGTGGATCCGGTGGTCACCACGTCGTCGCACACCACGACGTAGGCCCGCGGCCACCGGCGGGCGACCCGGGCCAGTGCGGCCGACGGGCAGCGCATCGAGTGCCCTACGTTGGCGGCGCGTCCGGCGGCGTCCAGGCCCGCCTGGTCGGCCGCTCCGCGCGAGACGAGCAGGGGCGCCACCACGACCCTGGGCCCGAGGTGCGGGTCGCTGCGCACCCGGTTCGCGGCAGCGCGCACCACCGCGGCCGTGGCCTCGTAGCCACGCTGGCGCCCGGCGCCGGGTCGCGAGGGCACCGGGACCAGCAGCACCGGCGCCCCGGGATCGAGGTCGAGGGTCGCCGCGCGCACCGACACGGCGAGGAGGTCGCCCAGGATGCGGCGGTGCCCCCACTGGCCGCGGTCCTTGTGCCCGACCACGAGCGCGCGGACGGCGCCGTCGTAGGACTCGGCCGCCCACGGCGGCACCAGGCCGGTCGGGACCGGGGACGGCCACGCCACCGCGGCCCGCACCGACAGCGATCCGCGGCACGGCGGGCACAGCATCCGGCCTGGTCGGTCGCACCCGACGCACCGGCTGCCGAGGAACAGGTCGAGCGCCTCGTCGAGCACCCGGCCATGCCACCAGCCCGGGCGCCACGACGGCAAGGGGACGCAGGACCGCCTGTGGACGGGCCGCGGTCAGCCGGTGTAGGTCACCGAGGTGAGCCCCGGCGGCAGCGCGGGCACGGCGCGCTCGGTGCGGGTGAGGCTGCGGACGGTGCGGCCCGCGAGGGCGAAGACCTCGCTGTCGAGCGGCGCGGAGACCAGCAACTTGATGCCGCCGCGCAGCCGGGTGGTGCCACCGATGTCGCCGGGTGCGCCATCCACGGAGAGCGTGCGGATCTGGGAGACGTCGTCGGTGACGCTGAGGACCGACACCGAGGTGGGTGAGCGCCACGCGATGTCGCGGAGCCGGGGGCTCCCGTCCGGCGGCAGCGGGAGTGTCTGCAACGCAGTGAAGCCGAGGACGGCCCCGTCCGTGCCGTGGCGCACCCGCGCCGACACGACGCGGTCCGCGGTGCGGCCGCGGACGACCGCGACCAGCCGGGTCCCGTCGCGCGAGACCATCAGCTTGGTGACCGTGCGACCACTCAGCCCCGGCACGTCGACGACCGTGGCGGCGTCCTCGACGGCGAGGAGGATGCGAGCGCGACCGGCGTTGCGGTCGAGGACCCAGATGCGGTCGCGGTGGTCCCAGCTGGGGGCGGCGAGGTCGACGGCCCCCGACACCACCGTGGTGACCTCGCCGTCAGGGGCCGCGACCGGCGCCACGAGCATGCTGGCGCCGTCGTCGGAGATCCCGGCGACGCGCGAGCCCGCGATGTCCACGCCGATGGAGCGAATGCCGTAGTCGTCGACCCCCAGTGGCCCGAGGGTGGAGTCGAAGTCCCCCAGGGAGCCGGTCACCACGAGCCCGTCGGCCAGCGCGAACAGGTCATTGCTGGCCAGGTCACTGGGGTCGTAGCCGCGCCCGACGTCCAGGCCGACCTGGGTCGATCCCCCCGGGAGCCCGAAGGGCCGGCCGCCGACGCTGAGCCGCACCGCATTGATCCGCGGCTCCTGGCGCAGGGTCCAGACCAGCTGCGCGATCATCCGCTGCGCGGTGTCCTCGTCGATCGCGTCGGGGTCGCCGGACAGCGCCACCTCGGCGATGCCACTGCTGATCGGCACGGAGAGGCCCTGCGTGGTGCCGGCCGGGAAGTAGGTCTGCACGACGTCCTGGGACTCGCCCGTCGGCTGGGTCAGCAGACCGCGCACCAGCGAGGACGCGAACTGGTCCCCCCGCGGGACGAACACCGGCTCGGGGACGAGCACCTCGGAGGTGGGGTCGAAGAAGTAGAGCGAGACGCGCTGGTACCAGTCGTCGAACCAGGAGTCCGGGACGATTAGGGCGTCCGGGACGTCGTCGATGCGCCACTCCCCGTCCTCCTCGATGAGGCTGAGCCCCAGCCCCCGGGAGGCCTCGGTGCGATGCCAGGCACCGTGGGCGTCGTAGAGGTTGACGTCGGTCATCGGGATGCGTACGTCGGTCTCACCCGAGGGCGTGTCGAGCTCGGCGTAGGTGATGATCTGCCGCTCGGGCACCCATGCATCGGCGGCCTCGCGGGAGAGGAACTGCCGCGCGACCGTCGGGCTGATCGGCGTCGCCTTCATCGCCTCGAGGAACCCGGCCACGATGTCGGAGGGGGTCTCCCCTGCGCGCGGCGGACGGGGGTTGAAGGAGATGCCGGGCACGTCGTCGACGCCGGTGGACGCCGGCGGCTCGACGACCGGACCGTCGCTCGGCATCTGGACGCAGCCGGCGAGCAGGGCGCAGGCGCCCACCGCGAGCACTGCCCGCGTGAACCGGCCGGTCCTCGTCGAGGTGCTCACACGGTCTCCTTGGCGTCGTCGGGCACGAGCGGCAGCGGCGAGTGCCGCAGCTGGGTGCCGAGGTGGCGCGGCAGGGTGAGCCGGAACTGGGCGCCCTCGCGGGGCCGCCCCCAGGCCTGGAGCCAGCCGCCGTGCAGGTGGGTGTCCTCCAGGGCGATGGACAGGCCCAGCCCGGTGCCCCCGCTCGTGCGGGCCCGCGCGGGAGCCGCACGCCAGAAGCGGTTGAACACCATCGCGGACTCGCCGGGCCCGAGCCCGATGCCGTGGTCGCGCACCGCGATGGCGGCCGAGACCCGGTCGGCGGCGACGAAGATCTCCACGTCGCGCGACTCCGCGTGGTCGATCGCGTTGGTGACGAGGTTGCGCACGATCCGCTCCACCCGGCGTACGTCGGCCTCGGCGATGCATGGCGTCCCGGGGTCGTGCACGACGATCCGGGTGTCGCGTTGAGCGGCCAGCGCCGACGTCATGTCGACCACCCGGCGCACGACGTCGACCAGGTCGACGTCCTCGGCCTCCAGCACGGCGGCGCCGGCGTCGAAGCGACTGATCTCGAGGAGGTCGGCCAGCAGCGTCTCGAACCGGTCCAGCTCCTTCTGGAGCAGCTCGGCCGCGCGCCCCGTGACCGGGTCGAGGAAGGGCCGGGCGTCGTGGATGACGTCGCTGGCCATCCGCACCGTCGTGATGGGTGTGCGCAGCTCGTGGGAGACGTCGGAGACGAAGCGGCGCTGGAGCCGGCTGAGCTCCTCGAGCTGGCGGATCTGCTTCTGCAGGTTGGATGCCATCTGGTTGAACGAGGTGGCCAGGCGGGCCAGGTCGTCCTCGCCGCGCACGCGCATCCGCTCCTGCAGCTGGCCTGCGGCGAGCCGCTCGGCGACGCGGCGGGCCATCCGGATCGGCGTCACGACCTGGCGGGTGACCAGCCAGGTCAGGAGGGCCACCAGCAGCAGCAGCGGCACGCCGGCGACCAGCATGGCGCGCGAGACCAGGGCGAGGGTCTCCTGCTGCTCGGCCAGCGGATAGAGGTAGTAGAGGGTGTAGGTGTTGTCGTCGGCCGGCAGTCGGACCTGGCTGCCGACCACGACGCCGGGGCCCTCGGGCAGGCCGGGGATGTCCTGCATAGTGCGGATGTCGGTGTAGGTCCATGCGGTCGGCGAGACGGTGTCGAAGCGCGCCTCGAGCTTCTCCGGCACGCTCGAGAGGTCGAGTCCCTCGGTGAACTTGGCGCCACCGTTGGCGAGCCGGCTGCCCTCACTGATCGGCGGCGAGAGGATCACCGCGAAGCCACGGGTCGAGCCGCGGGCGATGATCGGCGCGACGAGCGCCTGCTGCTGCGCCGACTCGTCGACCTCGAGGCCCGATGCCGCGGCCAGCGCCGTACGCGCGGTGCCGGTCTCGCTCTCGGCCTCCTGCACCACGGCGTCGACCCGGTTGGCGAGCAGGCCGTCGCGGGTCTGCTGGATGAGGAAGGCGCCGACGATGCCGACGACGACCGCCGAGAGCACGACGGTGCTCACCACCACGCGTGCCTGCACCGAGCGCCGCCAGAACGCCGGCCCGTGGCGCAGGATCGGTGGGAGCCGTTCGAGCAGGCTCACCTAGGGCGTGCCCGGGGACTTGCCGGCCTTGTAGCCCACGCCGCGCACCGTCACGACGACCTCCGGGTTCTCGGGGTCGTGCTCCACCTTGGAGCGCAGTCGCTGGACGTGCACGTTGACGAGTCGGGTGTCGGCGCTGTGGCGGTAGCCCCAGACCTGCTCCAGCAGGACCTCACGGGTGAAGACCTGCCACGGCTTGCGAGCCAGGCACACCAGGAGGTCGAACTCGAGCGGTGTGAGGTTGATGGTCTGCTCGTCGCGGGTCACCGCGTGTCCGGCCACGTCGATGACGACGTCGCCGATGGTGAGGCCCTCGGCGTTGGAGACGTCGTTGCGACGGACGCGGGCGCGCACCCGGGCGACGAGCTCCTTGGGCTTGAAGGGCTTGACGATGTAGTCGTCGGCCCCCGACTCGAGGCCGACCACCACATCGATCGTGTCGCCCTTCGCGGTGAGCATCACGATGGGTACGCCGGACTCGGCGCGGATCTCCTTGCAGACGTCGATGCCGTCCTTGCCGGGGAGCATCAGGTCGAGGAGCACCAGGTCGGGCTTGTAGTCGCGAAACGCGTCGAGCGCCTCGTCCCCGCGGCCCACGATGCGGCTGTCGAACCCCTCCTGGCGGAGAACGATGGAGAGCATCTCCGCCAGGGAGGCGTCGTCGTCGACCACGAGCACGCTTCCGCGTGCGGGATCGGCCAGGTCAGTCATGGCGCCAGTCTAGGGACAGTCCCCGCGACAGGCACCGCGAACCGATCGGCTCAGTAGCGGTAGAGGTCGGACTTGAAGGGACCGGCGATGTCGACACCGAGGTAGGCGGCCTGCTCCTTGGTGAGCTCCGTCAGCTCGACACCGAGGGCGTCGAGGTGCAGGCGGGCCACCTCCTCGTCGAGGTGCTTGGGCAGGACGTGCACGCCGAGCTCGTAGTCGTCGGCCTTGGTGAAGAGCTCGATCTGCGCCAGCACCTGGTTGGTGAAGGAGTTGGACATGACGAACGACGGGTGACCCGTGGCGTTGCCGAGGTTGAGCAGGCGACCCTCGGACAGCACGATGACCTTCTTGCTCGGCCTGTCGTCGGTGGCCGGGAAGATCCACTGGTGGACCTGCGGCTTGATCTCGTCCTTGACGATGCCCGGGATCCTGGCCAGGCCGGCCATGTTGATCTCGTTGTCGAAGTGGCCGATGTTGCCGACGATCGCCTGGTGCTTCATCCGGTGGAAGTGCTCGACGGTGATGATGTCGAAGTTGCCGGTCGTGGTGATGAAGATGTCGGCGGTC
>JBBSOR010000125.1:0-8609 GCA_038259535.1 Propionibacteriales bacterium
GCAGCTTCATGAATCGCCGACCCTCGCCACCGAAGGAGCCGGTGGCGAACTCGCGGTCGAGGTCCCACAGAGTGAGGCCGTGCGACTCGATCTCGAGGTCGGGGTGACTGCGCTGGCGGTATTCGAGCGGGTCGGTGTCGGCCATCAGGTGGCCGCGCACGCGGTAGGCGTGGATCAGCTCGAGGATGCGGGCCTGCTTGACGATGTCGTCGTCGTGGGAGGCGACCACGTCGCGCGACCAGCGGATCGGCTCGTAGGGGATGCGTAGCGAGCGGAAGATCTCGTCGTAGAAGTTGTTCTCGCCGAGCAGCAGGCCGTTCACGCGCTTGAGGAACTCGCCCGACTGCGCACCCTGGATGACGCGGTGGTCGTAGGTCGAGGTGAGCGTCATCGCCTTGCTGATGGCGCTGCGGTTGATCGACTCGTCGGAGGCGCCCTGCCACTCCGGCGGGTACTCCATGGCGCCGACGCCGATGATCGCGCCCTGACCGGCCATCAGCCGCGGCACCGAGTGGACGGTGCCGATGCCGCCGGGGTTGGTGAGCGAGATCGTGGTGCCCTGGAAGTCCACGACGGTGAGCTTGTTGTCGCGCGCCTTGCGCACCACGTCCTCGTAGGCCGTCCAGAAAGCCGCGAAGTACATCACCTCGGCGCCCTTGATGCTCGGCACGAGGAGCTGGCGGGTGCCGTCAGGCTTCTTCATGTCGATCGCCAGGCCGAGGTTGATGTGGGCCGGAGTGATCAGGTTGGGCTTGCCGTCGACGACCTCGAAGCCGACGTTCATCTCCGGCATCGAGCGCAGGGCCCGGACGAGGGCGTAGCCGATGAGGTGGGTGAAGGAGACCTTGCCACCACGGGCACGCGCGAGGTGGTTGTTGATGACGGTGCGGTTGTCCCAGAGCAGCTTGACGGGCACCGAGCGCACCGAGGTGGCCGTGGGCACGGTGAGCGAGGCGTCCATGTTGGCCGCGGTGCGCGCGGGTGCACCGCGCAGGACGGTGTAGGTGGGCTCGTCGCCGGCCTCGCTCCGGGCGGCGGGCTTGGGATCCTTGGCCACGGGGGTGCTGGTGCCCTTGGCGGGCTCCTCGGCGGCAGCCGCCTGACGTGGGGTCGACGTCGGCGCGGCAGGCGTCTTGGCGGGAGTCTTGGCGGGGGCAGCGGCAGGTGTCTTGGCAGGAGCAGCGGCGGGGGCCTTGGCAGGAGTCTTGGCAGGAGCAGCGGCGGGGGCCTTGGCAGGAGTCTTGGCAGGAGCAGCGGCGGCAGTCCTGGTGGGAGTCTTGGCGGCGGCCTTGGCGGGAGCAGCGGCGGTCCCGTTGCTGAAGTAGTTCGCCCACTCGGGACCCACGCTGGCGGGGTCCTTGTCGTACTGCTCCCTCATCTCGTCCACGAGCCACTCGTTGGCTCCCAGATCAGTTGACGGAGCAACCGAGGAAGGGTTGCCGGACTGCCCGTTCGGGGACTGCGCCACGCTTGTTTCGCCTCTTTCAGAACTCATCGCGCAAATGTTGGACCAAGTCGCTGACAAGGCTAGTCGCACACGCCTCCAAATGCAGGGGTGGGGATGGACTTTGAGGCATGGTGTCGACCACATCCCCTGTCACCCGCACCACTTGCCTGGAGTCGTCATGCCAAGCCCTGTGCCGGGGCGCACCACGTGGGCCCGCCGCTGTGCCGGACTCGCGCTCGCCCTCGTCCTGCCCGTGTCCGTGTCCGCCTGCATGTCGGGCTCGCAGCCATCGGCCGCGCCGGAGCGGCTCAGTCGCAACGACGCGCAGGCGAGCGTGGCGGCGCACCCTGTCGAGACGGCCACCAGGATCCACCGGGTCTACGGCCGGCTTCCCGATGCACGTCGCAAGGCCGTACGCCGCCAGGTCGGGCAGGTCGTGGACCGCTGGTGGGACGCCGCCTACCTCGGCGGCACGTTCCCCCGCAGCAGCTTCCCCGCAGCATTCCCGGGCTTCACCGACGGGGCCGAGAAGCGCGCCCGGGCCGACAAGGCCCTGCTGACCAACCAGACCAAGGGGCCGGGCGTGGACTCGGTGACCGCGAAGCACCGCGAGGTGTCCCTCGACATCCTCGCCACCGACCGACGGGCGCGCTCGGTGACCGCGCACTTCGTCCTGCGCTTCGCGACCACCGGCGAGAAGGCCGGGACCACCGTGGTCCGAGGACGGCTGTTCCTCATCCACAAGCGGGGTGCCTGGCGCATCTTCGGCTACGACGTCGCGAAGGGAGCCCGCTGATGCACCGCATCCGTCGAGCAGTGAAGGCGGCGACGCTGACGGGAGTCCTCGCCCTCACCGCCTTCGTCGTACCCCAGTCCGCGGTGCAGTCGACCGAGGTCAGCCTCGTCAAGATCCGCCACTCCCAAGGTGTCGCCGTCGGCGGCACGGACGTGGTCTGGATCCTCGCCGTCGGCTCCGATGCCCGGCCCGGCCAGGACATGAACCGCTCGCGCGGCGACGCGCTCCAGCTCGTGGGCATCAACACCCGCACCGGGTCGGCCACGGCCATCGGCGTACCCCGTGACTCGTGGGTGAGCATCCCGGGTCACGGCCGGGAGAAGATCAACTCGGCCCTCTACTTCGCGGGCCCGCGCGGCATGGCGGGAGCGATGCGCAACCTGATCGGCATCGAGCCCGACTACGTCATGGTCACCCGGTTCCCGTTCTTCGAGGACATGGTCGACGAGATCGGCGGGATCACCGTGACCAACCCGCGCCGGTTCTACGACCCCAATCTCAAGAAGGAGGGCTTCGCGAGCGGCCGGATCCACCTCAACGGCTACAACGCGATGGCCTTCTCCCGGATCCGCAAGGGTCTCGCCGGGGGCGACTTCGACCGCTCGGCCAACCAGCAGCGCACGCTGCGCGGCATCCACGCCCGCATCCGTTCGCAGGCGTCCCGGCCGGGATTCATCGAGCGCGGTGTGATGACGGTGATGGAGCACATGGACACCAACGCGTCTCCCGCCGAGCTCTACGCGATCGCCCAGGCGATCGCCCAGGTTGACCCGTCGAAGATCACGACCTGTGTGGTCGACGGGCGCGTCGGCTTCGTCGGCGCCGCGAGCGTGGTCTTCCCCGACGTCGCCCAGGCGCGACGCCTGGGGCGCGAGGCCCGGCCGGACGCCGCCCTGCGGCACTGCTGAGCCCGGGGCGAGTCCCTCAGCGCGGGTAGATGCGCCCGGCGGTGCGCGCCAGGTCGATCACGACGGCCTCGGCATAGAGCTTGATCCGCAGGCCGATCACCTGCGAGCCGCGGTAGCCGGTGTCGACCAGCTGCCGCTGGATCTCGCCCAGGCCGTCGGGCAGCTCGACCACCCCGCCGGGCTCGGGGATGGTGAGCGCCTGCCCGCCCACGGTGATGGCGCCGATCCCGGTGGACACCGTGGCGCGCACCCGGTGACCTGCCTTCTGACGCATCGCGACCCGCGACGACACGTCGGTGATCACGAGCTGGGCACTCGGGACGGAGACCGACGAGATCGACGTGCGCGACCAGCCCTTGGCGACCCGCCTCTTCCGGAGCTGGTCGCCGTTGACCTGGTAGGTCACGCCCTCGAGCAGCACCGGGACGGGCACGAGCTGACGTGCCTGGGGGACCCGGTAGGTCTGGGTGCGCCCGCGCGAGCCCTGGCAGGGGAGCGCCTTGTGCTCGACGTTGCCGAACCTGAGCGCGCCCGCCAGGGCCTGGTAGTCCATCGCGGTGCCGCCGGATCGGAAGACGCCGACGGGCGCCGGGCCACCCATCCGGACCCGGGCGGTGCCGAGCTCGACGAGCTGGCGACGATCGCCGGCGGTGACCTCGATCCGGAGTGCGGATGCCTGTGACTGGGCGTTGTGGCCGTTCGAGCGTCCGGACCTGCTCCCGAGCGAGATGGTGCCGAGCCCGGGGACCTGGATCGGCCGCGTGGCGTCGCTCAGGACCTCGAAGACCTGCTGGGCGACCTGCTGGGTGCCGGTGAAGACGGTGTCGGTGACCTGGTCGAGCGGCGCCAGGAGCTCCTGCAGCTCCGGCGGCAGGCTCTGCACGACCGTGTTGTCCAGCAGGGACAGGGAGATGCTCGTGAAGGTGAAGCCCTCGGCGTGGCCGTAGCCCTGCGGGGTGTGGAAGGCGTTCGCCGTGGTGCGCAGGCCCTTGATGACAAGAGTGGGCGTGGTCAGCGGCCCGGCGGTGCTGCCGATGCTGATGTCGCCGATGGTGTTGGTGCCGCGGACGCCGTGGGTCCTGCCGTCGACGTAGGTCTCGGTGCGGCTGGTGCTGGCAGAGACCTTGATCAGCGGGTTGTCGGGCACGGAGGTGGCGCTCTGGCGCTCGACGACCTGCCCGGCGGCGCGGGTGCAGAGCTGCTGGGCGTGGGCGTCCTTGAGGTTCAGCGCCTCGACGCTGTCGGTCACCAGCTTCACGCCGTAGACGTCTCCGCGGTAGCCGAAGTCGGTGAGCCCGGGTGCGGGGACGGCGGCGCGAGCGTCCGGGCGCTCGTCCGCCCGGGCGGGGGTGGCGAGGCCGGCCGGCACGACGAGCCCGATCCCGAGGCCGGCGCCGACGGCCGCGGAGATCCATCGCGTGAGGTGTCGTTGCATGGGGTCCCTCCCAAGGGCCGGGGGAAGCTCACCCGGTTCCGTTCCCTGGCGACCGGCCGGTGACTCCCTCTGCCCGTCAACGAGGCGGCCACGGCTTGGTCACGCGCCGTGATGTCGGGGTCGGGGTCGGGGTCGGGGTCGGGGTCGGGGTCGAAATGCCAGAAGCGGCGACATCTTGATGATGTCGCCGCCGCGAGCGCCTCCGGCAGGGTTCGAACCTGCGGCACCTGGTACCGGAAACCAGTGCTCTATCCCCTGAGCTACGGAGGCCGGCGCCGGCTCTGGGCCAGCGCGGTGAAGACTACCGGTCGCCCGGCGGGGTCGTGAAACCGGTTGGCGACTCAGCGCAGCGCGAGCGAGCCCGAGGTGTCGGCCGCGAAGGGGAGGGCGCCGTGCTCGGCGACCCGGGCGTCGAGGGCGGCAGCGACGTCGTCGGGCCAGGGGGCCGTCAGGCGGGTGCCCATGTCGATGTGCAGGAAGATCTCCTCCACGACGCACGCGACCCTGCGGTGCGTCTCGTCGAGGAGGTAGACCAGCGCGTGACCGGCGCGTTCGGAGCGGCCGAGCAGCCGCACCCGGGCCGACATCGTGTCGCCGGTCCGCAGCTCGCTCAGGTAGCTCACGTGGTGCTCGGCGCTGAAGCAGGCGTGTCCGTGGGTCAGGGGCCACATCTGCGAGATGCCGACCTCGACGAGTGACTCGTCGAGGCCCTCGCTCGTGATGCCGATGTAGTGCCGGACGTTGAGGTGCCCGTTGATGTCCTCGAACGGCATCGGCACGGGCTGCTCGACGTAGGCGGGAAGGTCGACCAGCTGGTCGTAGGCGGGAGGCGTCGTCACACCGCAGAACCCTAGGGCAGTGTCGTCCGCGGTGGTGGGTGCCAGGGCGTGAAACCGGTTCGGCTCGTGGCGGGCGCCGCCGATAGGCTGGGCCGGTGACTCCTGAGCAGCTCTCCGAGACCATCGTCGACGCGCTGGAGGCCCTCGTGGCCGACGGTGCGATCACGCTGCCCGACGGCGTGCCGACCGAGGTCACCGTCGAGCGACCCCGGCAGAAGGGTCACGGCGACTACGCGACCAACGTGGCGCTCCAGCTCGCCAAGCGGGTGCTGGTCGATGAGCAGGGCACCAACCCGCGCGCCTTCGCCGAGCTGGTGGCAGCGCAGCTCACGGCGTCTGCGGGCATCGCCGGCGTCGAGATCGCCGGTCCGGGGTTCCTCAACATCAGCGTCGAGGCAGGGGCCCAGGGGCGGGTGGCCGCCGACGTGGTGGCCGCCGGTGCGGCGTACGGCGCCTCCGACGCGTTCGCCGGCGAGACGATCAACCTCGAGTTCGTCTCCGCCAACCCCACCGGCCCGCTCCACCTCGGTGGCGTGCGGTGGGCCGCGGTGGGTGACGCCCTCGGTCGGATCTTCGAGAAGACCGGCGCCGAGGTCACCCGGGAGTACTACTTCAACGACCACGGCGCCCAGCTCGACCGCTTCAGCTCCTCGCTCCTCGCCTGGGCGAAGGACCTGCCCGTGCCCGAGGACGGCTACGGCGGCGCCTACATCGAGGAGATCGCCCGCGACGTCATGGCCAAGGAGCCCGACGTGCTCGACCTGCCCGACGACGAGGCGCAGGAGGTGTTCCGCGCCGTGGGCGTGGAGCTCATGTTCGCGGAGATCAAGCAGTCCCTCCACGACTTCGGTGTCGAGTTCGACGTCTACTTCCACGAGGACAACCTCCACCAGAGCGGCGCGGTCCAGAAGGCCATCGACCGGTTGACCGCCCTCGGCAACACCTACACCGAGGACGGCGCGCTCTGGCTGCGCACCGAGAAGTACGGCGACGACAAGGACCGGGTGATCGTGCGGTCCAACGGCGCCGCGGCCTACCTCTCGGGCGACCTGGCCTACTACCTCGACAAGCGCGAGCGCGGCTTCGACCGCTGCTTCATCATGCTCGGCGCCGACCACCACGGCTACGTCGGCCGGATGAACGCCATGTGCGCGGCCTTCGGTGACGAGCCGGGCAAGAACCTCGAGATCCTCATCGGCCAGATGGTCAACCTGCTCCGCGACGGCGAGCCGGTGCGGATGTCCAAGCGGGCCGGCACCGTCGTGACCATCGACGACCTGGTCGAGGCGATCGGTGTCGACGCCAGCCGCTACGCCCTGGCCCGCTACCACTCCGACTCACCCATCGACATCGACCTCGACCTGTGGGCGAAGGCGACCAACGACAACCCGGTCTTCACCGTCCAGTACGCCCACGCCCGGGTGTCGAGCCTGATGCGCAACGCGGCCGACCTCGGGGTCGCCGCCGAGTCCCACCCGGAGCTGCTCACCCACGAGAAGGAGGGTGACCTGCTCCGGGCGCTGGCCGAGTTCCCGCGGGTCATCAAGGCGGCGGCCGAGCTGCGCGAGCCGCACCGCGTCGCCCGCTACCTCGAGGACCTGGCCGGCACCTACCACCGCTTCTACGACAGCTGTCGGGTGCTGCCGCGCGGCGACGAGGAGACCGGCGACCTCCACCGGGCGCGGCTGCTGCTGGTCGACGCGACGCGGGTGGTGCTCGCCAACGGCCTGTTCCTGCTCGGGGTCTCCGCACCCGAGCGGATGTGAGTCGTGCCCACCTCCCACCCGTCCGGCTGGGCGCACGCCGACGGCGCCCTGCGCGGCCCGTCGTGGCTGCGTGAGCCGAGCGACCCCAACGAGCTCGTCGCGTCGCTCT
The DNA here is from genome assembly GCA_038259535.1 of Propionibacteriales bacterium. Lineage (GTDB taxonomy): Bacteria > Actinomycetota > Actinomycetes > Propionibacteriales > Nocardioidaceae > Nocardioides. The sequence continues at coordinate 7,301 of JBBSOR010000125.1, forward strand.
GGTCGCAGACGGCCACCAAGACCGACGGTGTCCTCTCCGTCGGAGGAGTGGCGCTGCCCGCTCTGGTCCGCGAGCACGGCTCCCCGGCCTACGTCCTGGACGAGGCCGACTTCCGGGCCCGGGCCCGCGCCTTCCGCGACGCCTTCGCCTCCTACGACGTCTACTACGCCGGCAAGGCGTTCCTGTGCACGACGGTCGTGCGCTGGCTGGCCGAGGACGGATTGTCCCTCGACGTGTGCTCCGGCGGTGAGCTGCTCGTCGCCGAGCGGGCGGGCTTCCCGATGGAGCGGATCGGCTTCCACGGCAACAACAAGAGCCTGCGCGAGCTCGAGCGCGCCGTGGAGCTCGGGGTGGGGCGGATCATCGTGGACTCGTTCGACGAGATCGAGCGCCTCGCCGGTGTGGCGCGCGAGCTCGGCCGCCCGACCGGCGTGATGATCCGCGTGACAGCCGGCGTCGAGGCCCACACCCACGAATACATCGCGACCGCCCACGAGGACCAGAAGTTCGGGTTCTCCATCGCCAGCGGTGACGCCCTGCGCGCGGTCCGCCTGGTCCACGACGCGCCCGAGCTGCGGCTGCTCGGGTTGCACTCGCACATCGGCAGCCAGATCTTCGACACCTCCGGCTTCGAGGTCGCGGCCCGCCGGGTGCTGGCGCTCCACGCCACGGTCAGCGAGGAGATCGGCGTCGTGATGCCCGAGATGGACCTCGGCGGCGGCTTCGGCATCGCCTACACGACCCAGGACGACCCGTCGGACCCCGCGCAGCTCGCCACGGAGATGAGCAAGATCGTCGAGCACGAGTGCCGCGCCCTCGGTGTCGCGGAGCCACGGCTCTCGATCGAGCCGGGCCGCGCCATCGTCGGACCCGCGATGTGCACCGTCTACGACGTGGGCACCGTCAAGCAGGTGGCACTCGACGGCGGGCACGTGCGGACCTACGTCTCGGTCGACGGTGGGATGAGCGACAACATCCGCACCGCCCTCTACGACGCCGACTACTCCGCGACCCTCGCCTCGCGCGCCTCCGACACCGTGCCCGTCCTGTCGAGGATCGTGGGCAAGCACTGCGAGGCCGGTGACATCGTCGTCAAGGACGAGTTCCTGCCCGGCGACGTACGTCCCGGGGACCTGCTGGCGGTGCCGGGCACCGGCGCCTACTGCAGGTCCATGGCCTCCAACTACAACCACGCGCTGCGTCCTCCGGTGATCGGAGTTCGGGACGGGAAGACTTTCACCGTGTTGCGACGAGAGACTGAGGACGACCTGTTGGCAAGCGATGTGGGTGTCTCATGAACGAGCGCAGC
>JBBSOR010000126.1:0-8309 GCA_038259535.1 Propionibacteriales bacterium
CCCGGGCGGCCCGCCCCCGCCCCCCGGGGGGGCGGGGGGGGCCCCGGGGGGGCCCCCGCCCCCCGACTCGCTGAACCGGCGGAGCAGCTCGCAGGCCTTGTAGGCCGCGATGCCGCCCGAGACCCCCAGGACGACCCTTCGAGGTGGTTGCGGGACAACCTCCTCAGGACGGCGCCCGGAGGTCATCGTGAGGCTCGCGTCACTCCGTGGCGTCGCCGGCAGCGGCGGCCTCGGCCGCAGCAGCCTCGGCGGCGGGGTCGATGTCCTCGCAGGTCAGGAGGTCGTCGTTGATCTCGCGGAGCGCGATCGAGAGCGGCTTCTCCTGCACGTGGGTGTCCACGAGGGGGCCGACGTACTCGAGCAGGCCCTCCCCGAGCTGGGAGTAGTAGGCGTTGATCTGGCGGGCGCGCTGGGCGCTGTAGAGCACCAGCTTGTACTTGCTGTCGGTCTTGCTGAGCAGGTCGTCGATCGAGGGGTTGGTGACGCCCTCGGCGGCGATGGTGGGAGAAGCCACGGTGATGGTGCCTCGCTAGTCAGATCGGTTGGAAACGGGTCCAACCATCAAGGCTACCAACTGCTCGGCCGCAGCGTGAACTTCATGGTTGACGATGGTCACGTCGAACTCGCTCTCCGCGGCCAGCTCGGCGCGCGCGGTCTCCAGTCGACGCTCCCGCTCCGCCTCGGTCTCGGTGCCGCGTCCGACGAGGCGACGGACGAGCTCGTCCCACGACGGGGGCTTGAGGAAGACGAACAGCGCCTCGGGCATCGTCTCACGCACCTGGCGGGCACCTTGGAGGTCGATCTCCAGCATGGCGGCCTTGCCGGAGGCCAGGGCGAGGTCGACGGGGCCCCGTGGCGTGCCGTAGCGGGCCGCCTTGTGCACCACCGCCCACTCGAGCAGGTCACCCTTGTCGACCATGGTGTCGAACTCCTCGTCGGAGACGAACCAGTAGTGGACGCCGTTCTCCTCCCCCGGGCGCGGCGCGCGGGTCGTCGCGGAGACGGAGAGCCAGACCTCGGGATGGGTGCGGCGCACGTCGGCCGCGACCGTGCCCTTGCCGACGGCGGTCGGGCCGGCGAGGACGATCAGCCGGGAGCGATGGGTGGCGTTGCCGGTCTCGTGCTCTGCCTCGGTCACGACGCGTCGGGGCCGAACTCGCGCTCGAGGGCGGCGACCTGCTTGACACCCAGGCCCCGCACCCGCCGACTCTCGGCGATGCCGAGGCGCAGCATCACCTGGCGCGCACGGACCCGTCCGAGGCCGGGGACGGACTGCAGCAGCTCGACGACGCGCATCTTGCCGATCACCTCGTTGGTGCGGCCCTCCTGCAGCACGTCGAGGATCGAGCCACCGGAGTTCTTCAGTCGGTTCTTCACCTCGGCCCGCTCGCGTCGGGAGGCCGCAGCCTTGTGGAGGGCTGCCTGGCGCTGCTCGGGCGTCAGAGGGGGCAAGGCCACGAAAGCTGTCCTTAAGGGATGGGTCCGGCTGGGCTGCGGCTCAATCTAGTCAGATCGCGACGGGGCCTGCAATCGAGCCCGCCCCATCAGGACCGGGACGTGACGTGCCCGACAGGGCGCGGTGGTGCCACCCACGCCCTAGCGCGACAGGGGCGTCCCGCACACGTCCAGGGCGTGCTGCTCCACGGCCGCCATCGCCGTCACCGTTGGCTCGGAGCCCACCGCGCGGGCCGCGGCCTCGATGTCCCGGCGGGCCTCCTCGTCGAGGCCGGCGGGCGGGTCGGCGGCGGCGTACGACGACGGGTCGACGCCGTGGTGCGACAGCACCCGCTCCAGCTCGCGCAGCGGGCCGAGCACCGCCGCCCAGTCGTCGGTGATGTCACGCGGGGCCTTCTCCTCGAGGTCGTCGTAGGCCTCGAGCGCGCCGAAGATCGCACCGGCGTCGTCCGATGCGGCGATGTCGCTCAACGCTGTCTGGTGCGCCTCGACCGCCTCGCAGTAGCGCTCCTGCGGGTCGACGGAGCAGCCCGGGACGGTCAGGCAGGCCAGCAGCAAGGCGACGGTCAGCAGTCTCACGCACCCAACCCCTGCACGGCGTCGTTGCCGCGCAGGGCCGCCTCACGCAGCGCCGCGACGTCCGGTCCGGCCTGCAGCACCTCGCGTGACGAGCTCGGCAGCGCCCAGCGAGCGGCGGCGCCGAAGATCCGCTGCAGGTCAGCCGTGGAGCCGCCCTGCGCGCCGTAGCCGGGCACGAGGAACGGGCCGTTGATGTCGAGGTCCTCGTCGGTGGTGCCGATGGTGGCACCGACGACGGCTCCGAAGGAGCCCACGGGAAGGGCACCGGCGTTGAGGGTGCGGAGGTGGTCGAGCATCGCTCCCGCGACGGTCCCGCGGCCCGTGCCGGCGTGCTGGACCTCGGGGCCCTCCTTGTTGGAGGTGAGCGCGAGGACGAACAGCCCACCACCGTGCCGGTGGCAGGCCTCGACCATCGGGTCGAGCGAACCGAAGCCGAGGTAGGGGCTCGCGGTGATCGCGTCGGACGCCAGCGGCGAGGCCGGGTCGAGGTAGGCGTCCGCGTAGGCACCGCTCGTGGAGCCGATGTCGCCGCGCTTGACGTCGAGCAGCACCAGCGCGCCCGCCTCGCGGGACTCGGCGATGACGCGCTCGAGCACGGCGATGCCGCGGCTGCCGAAACGCTCGAAGAACGCGCTCTGCGGCTTCACCACGCTGACCACAGGGGCGACGGCCTCCACGACGCTCAGCGCGAAGCGCTCGAGCGAGGCCACGTCGTCGTCGAGTCCCCACGCCTGCAGGAGGGCGGCGTGCGGGTCGATGCCGACGCAGAAGCGCCCGCGCGCGGCGATCGCCTGGGCCAGCCGGGTGCCGAAGGGGGTCATCAGTCCTCCTGGGGACGTGCGTGGGGAGTGGGGTCGAGATCGGCTCGCAGCCGGGCCACGGTGGTCGGGTCGTGGAGCAGGGCGGTGCCGACCTGGACGGCCGAGGCACCGGCATCGAGGTAGGCACGCGCCGAGGCGACGTCACGGACGCCGCCGCAGCCGATCGTGGGGAGGTCGGGCAGGGCCCGGTGGACCTCCGCGACGCAGCGCAGCGCGATCGCGGCGATCGCCGGTCCGCTGAGGCCACCGGCCCGTCCGTCGGGGAACGCCGCCGGGACGGCGTTGCCGATCACCACCGCGGTGGCGCCGGCCTCGTGGCACGCACGGGCGCCCTCCACGATCCGCGACACGTCGGGTCGGAGCTTGGCAAGCACGGGCAGGTCCGCGGCGAACTCGCGACGAACGGCGGCGATGACGCTGGCCGAGTGGTAGGGCTCGCGGACCTCGAAGAGCCCCGTCCCGACGTCGTCGGGGGCACCGACGTTGACCTCGAGGCCGGCGACGCCCGGGGCCCGGCCGAGTCGACGGGCCAGGTCGGCGTACTCCCCCATGGTGGCGCCCGCGATCGACACGATGACCCGCACGCCGGCGCGGACCAGCCACGGCAGCTCGGTGGCCAGGAAGTGCTCCAACCCGGGGTTGGGCAGGCCCACGGCGTTGACGAGGCCACCCGGCACCTCGACGATGCGGGGTCCGTCGCCACCGGACCTGGCGTCGAGGGTGATCGAGCGGGTCACGAGGTCGAGGCCGTCCAACCCGGCGGGGCCGGCGTACGCGGCGAGCTCGCGCCCGGTGCCCCCGCATCCGGCCGCGACGAGGACGGGGCCGGGCAGACGCGCGCTCACAGGGCGTCCCAGCGGACGCGGTCGCCGCGGACGACCGGGCCCTCGACGCAGGCCCGGACCACGCGCTCCACGCCGTCCTCCCCCACGACGGGGAGCGGGCAGCCGTGGCAGAGGCCGGTGCCGCAGGGCGTGGTGATCTCCACAGCCACCTGGCTCCACGCGCCGGCGCGCTCGGCCGCGGCGGCCGCGCTGCGCAGCACGTGGGTGGGGCCGGCGGCATAGACGACGTCGGCGTCGCTGCGACGGACCAGGTCATCGGCGTGGTCGGCCACCGAGCCGCGCTGGCCGACGGAGCCATCGGCGGTCAGCACCGTCACGGACCGGGCGGAGCGCCGCGCCTCCAGGGCGGACAGGAGGTGGGCCTCGTCGGGCGCGGAGACCACGAGGGAGACCGCGCAACCGCGCTCGCGCAGCCGCTCGGCCAGTGGGAAGAGCGGGGCCGCGGCATAGCCCTCGCCCACCAGGAGGCAGGAGACCGCTTCCTTGGGCAGCGCGAAGGGGCGGCCGAGAGGCCCGGTGATCGTGATCCGGGCGCCCACGGGTCGGGTGGCCAGCCACTCGGTGCCGCTCCCCCGGGGCTCGACGACGACGTCGAGCGTCGGACCGAACGCGCTCGAGGCGCGGACCCGGTGCACCCACAGCGCCCGACGGGCGACGTGCCCGGCGACGCTGACCGCGACGAAATTGCCGGCCCGGAAGCTCTCGGGCACCCCCGGCGCGGTCAGGGTGAGGTGCCGGTAGCCGCCGATGCGCTTGGTCGCGACGACCTCGCCGTCGACGTGCACCGGGCCTCTGGATCGGACCTGCGCCTCGGGCATCCGCGTCACGCGCCCCGGGCCAGTCCCCGCACGATGCGGCGCGGCCACAGCGGGCCCTCGTAGACGAAGGCGGTGTAGGCCTGCAGCAGGTCGGCGCCGGCCGCCAGCCGGCGGCGGGCGTCGTCGACGGTGGTGATGCCGCCGACGCCGACCAGCGTCAGGTCGGCTCCGACGCGGGTGCGCAGGGCGCGCAGCACCGATTCGGAGCGCTCGGTGAGCGGGCGACCGCTGAGCCCGCCGGCGCCGATCTCCTCGACCCGCGCGGCCGGGGTGCTCAGGTCCGCACGGCTCGTCGTAGTGTTGGTGGCGATGATGCCGTCGAGGCCGACTGCGAGTGCCAGGTCGCCGACCGCGAGCACGTCGTCGTCGCTGAGGTCGGGCGCGATCTTCACCAGCAGCGGCACCCGGTGGTCGGGGCGCACCTCGTCCGCCCTCCGGCGTACGGCGGCGAGCAGGGGCTCGAGCTTCTCCACCGCCTGCAGGTCGCGCAGTCCCGGCGTGTTGGGCGAGGAGACGTTGACGACGAGGTAGTCGGCGTAGGGGGCGAGAAGTCCGGCGGACTTCTCGTAGTCGCGGGCCGCGTCCGCCTCGGGCACGACCTTGGTCTTGCCGATGTTGACGCCGAGGATGGAGCCGCCGCCCGTCGCCCGCCAGGCCGCGAGCCGCCGCGCGACCACCTCGGCCCCGTCGTTGTTGAAGCCCATCCGGTTGATGATCGCGCGATCGGCGGTGAGCCGGAACAGGCGCGGCTGCGGGTTGCCCGGCTGTGCCTCGCCGGTCACGGTGCCGATCTCGACGTGGCCGAAACCGAGGGCGGCGAGCCCGTCGATCCCGACGGCGTTCTTGTCGAAGCCGGCAGCCAGGCCGAGCGGGTGCGCGAAGGTGAGCCCCAGGGTGTGCACCGGCGCGGACGGCGTCCGCAGCACCGTGCCGGTGATCGGCCGGGCCGCCCGGATCGCCCGGAACGCCGCATGGTGGATGCGCTCGGGGTCGAACCTGGTCAGGCCCTGCGCGAAGAGGACGTCGTAGGGCCTCACGCTGTCGCCTCCGGGCGCAGCAACGCCGCCCAGTCCTGCAGCGAGCGCACGCCGATGTCGCCGCGGCGCATCGCCTCCAGACCCTGCACCGCGGCACCGAGGCCCTGGATCGTGGTGATGCAGGGGATGTCGGTGGACACCGCCGCCGTGCGGATGTCGTAGCCGTCCATCCGCGGGGAACCGCCGCTGGTCGCCCCGTGCGGAGTGTTGATGACCAGGTCGACCTCGCGCGCCCAGATGCGACCCACGATGGTCGGCTCGCCGTCGGGGCCCTCGCCCTCGGAGTGCTTGCGCACCACGGTCGCCTGCACGCCATTGCGGCGCAGCACCTCCGCGGTGCCGGCGGTGGCGAGGATCTCGAAGCCCATGTCGGCGATCTGCTTGACCGGGAAGATCATGTGGCGCTTGTCGCGGTTGGCGACCGAGACGAAGACCCGACCCGAGAGCGGCAGCGAGCCGTAGGCCGCGGCCTGGGCCTTGGCGAACGCGGTGCCGAAGAAGGCGTCGAAGCCCATCACCTCGCCCGTGGAGCGCATCTCGGGCCCGAGCAGCGCGTCGACGGTGCGCCCGTCGGCGGTCTTGAAGCGGTCGAACGGCATGACCGCCTCCTTGACCGCGATCGGGGATCCGTCGGGCAGGTGGCCGCCGTCGCCGGTGAGCGGCAGGACGCCGGCGGCGCGCAGCTGCGCGATCGACTCGCCCAGCATCACCCGGGCCGCCGCCTTGGCGAGCGGCGTGGCGGTCGCCTTGGAGACGAACGGCACCGTCCGCGACGCACGCGGGTTGGCCTCGAGGACGTAGAGCACGTCGGAGGCCAGTGCGAACTGGATGTTGAGCAGGCCGCGCACGTCGAGCCCCCGGGCGATCGCCTCGGTCGAGGTGCGGATCCGGTCGATCTCCTCACGCCCCAGGGTGATCGGCGGCAGGGCGCAGGAGGAGTCGCCGGAGTGGATCCCGGCCTCCTCGATGTGCTCCATCACGCCGCCCATGAAGAGCTCGTCGCCGTCGAAGATGGCGTCGACGTCGATCTCGACGGCGTCGTCGAGGAAGCGGTCGACCAGCACCGGCTGGCGCTCGTTGATCAGTCCGTTGGCGACGTACTTCTCGAGGTAGGCCTCGAGCGCGGCGTCGTCGTAGACGATCTCCATGCCGCGCCCGCCGAGGACGTAGGAGGGGCGCACGAGCACCGGGTAGCCGATCTCGTGGGCGATCCGCTGCGCCTGCGGGTACGACGTCGCCGTGCCGTGCTTGGGCGCCGGCAGGCCGGCGTCGGCGAGGACGCGACCGAAGGCGCCGCGCTCCTCGGCCAGGTGGATCGACTCCGGCGACGTCCCGACGATCCTCACTCCGGCATCGGCCAGGCCCTGCGCGAGCCCCAGCGGGGTCTGGCCGCCGAGCTGGCACACGACCCCCGCGATGGGGCCGGCCAGACGCTCGGCGTGGACGATCTCCAGGACGTCCTCGAGCGTCAGCGGCTCGAAGTAGAGCCGGTCCGAGGTGTCGTAGTCGGTGCTCACCGTCTCCGGGTTGCAGTTGACCATGATCGTCTCGTAGCCCGCCTCGGCGAGCGCCATGGACGCGTGGACGCAGCTGTAGTCGAACTCGATGCCCTGGCCGATGCGGTTGGGCCCCGAGCCGAGGATGATCACCGCCTCCTTGCCCTCCGCGCGCGGCTCGACCTCGGTCTCCTCGTCGTAGGACGAGTAGTGGTAGGGCGTGCGGGCGGCGAACTCGGCGGCACACGTGTCCACGGTCTTGAACACCGGACGGATCCCCAGCGCGTGCCGCACGCCGCGGACCACGTCGGAGCTCAGGCCGCGTATCCGGCCGATCTGCTCGTCGGAGAACCCGTGGCGCTTGGCCAGCCGCAGCAGGTCGGGAGTCAGCTCGGAGGCGTCGATGAGCTGGACGGCGACCTCGTTGATCAGCGCCAGCTGGTCGAGGAACCAGGGGTCGATCTTCGTGGCCTCGAAGATCTCCTCCGGTGTCGCTCCGGCGCGGATCGCGTCCATGACCTTCTTGAGGCGGCCGTCGTGCGGGACCGCGATCTCGGCGAGCAGGGACGCCTTGGACTCGACGGAGGCCAGGTCGTCGTCGAAGTGCTTGTGCCAGTCGAAGGGAGCGTGCTTGCTCTCCAGGGAGCGCAACGCCTTCTGCAGGGCCTCGGTGAAGTTGCGGCCGATGGCCATCGCCTCACCGACCGACTTCATGTGGGTGGTCAGCGTCGGGTCGGCCTCGGGGAACTTCTCGAAGGCGAAGCGCGGCACCTTCACCACGACGTAGTCGAGGGACGGCTCGAAGGAGGCCGGGGTGCTCGACCCGTCCTCGCGGGCGGTGATGTCGTTGCGGATCTCGTCGAGGGTGTAGCCGATGGCCACCTTGGCGGCGATCTTCGCGATCGGGAAGCCGGTCGCCTTGGACGCCAGGGCCGAGGACCGCGAGACGCGCGGGTTCATCTCGATGACGATGAGCCGGCCGTCCTCCGGGTTGACGGCGTACTGGATGTTGCACCCGCCGGTGTCGACCCCGACCGCGCGGATGATCGCGATGGCGAGGTCGCGCATCTTCTGGTATTCGCGGTCGGTCAGGGTCATCGCCGGCGCGACGGTGATCGAGTCGCCGGTGTGCACGCCCATCGGGTCGAGGTTCTCGATCGAGCACACGATCACGCTGTTGTCGGCGCTGTCGCGCATGACCTCGAGCTCGTACTCCTTCCAGCCGATGATCGACTCCTCGAGGAGCACCTCGGTGGTC
>JBBSOR010000127.1:0-8292 GCA_038259535.1 Propionibacteriales bacterium
ACCGTGGTCATGCCCTTCTACGGCTACGCGCGCCAGGACAAGAAGCACCGCGGCCGCGAGCCGATCTCGGCGCGCCTGATGGCCGACCTCTTCAAGACCGCCGGCGCCGCCCGGCTCATCACCGTCGACCTGCACGCCGACCAGATCCAGGGCTTCTTCGACGGTCCCGTCGACCACCTGATGGCGCTGCCGATCCTCACCGACTACGTCAAGCAGAAGTACGGCGACCAGCAGCTCGCCGTCGTCTCCCCGGATGCCGGCCGCATCAAGGTCGCCGAGCGCTGGTCGGCTCGCCTCGGTGGCGCACCGCTGGCGTTCATCCACAAGTCCAGGCGCACCGACGTGGCCAACGAGGTCGTCGCCAACCGCGTCGTGGGTGAGGTCGCCGGCAAGATCTGCATCCTCACCGACGACATGATCGACACCGGCGGCACGATCGTGAAGGCCGCGGAGGCCTGCATGGACGCCGGCGCCGCGGGCGTGGTCATCGCCGCGACCCACCCGATCCTCTCCGACCCGGCGGTCGACCGGCTCAAGAACTCCACGGCGATGGAGGTCGTGGTGACCAACACGCTCCCGATCTCCGCGGAGCAGCAGTTCGACAAGCTGACCACGCTCTCGATCGCTCCGCTGATCGCCCGGGCGATCCGCGAGGTGTTCGAGGACGGGTCCGTCACCTCGATGTTCGACGGTCACGCGTGAGCAGGATCAGCCCACCAGGTCCTTGACGTCCACCTCGCGCAGCTGGCCGCGGTAGCGCTGCCACCAGGCGTGCAGCAGGCTGATGCCCTCGAGCCCCATGCGTAGGTCGGGGTCGAGCCCGGGGCGCGGTGAGTCGTCGAGCCAGGCCGTCAGCTCCGGGGCGACCAGTCCGGCCAGCGGCCCGTGCGCGAGACGTTCGCGGTGGGCGGCGACGGCGGGGTCCGCGCACCACAGCCGGGGGCGGTGGGGCACCGGTCGCGGTGTGTCCGTCGTCGACGGCAGCCGGCCGACCGCGGGAGCGAGCGCCTCGAAGGTCGCCCGGTAGAGACCGTCGTCGGCTCGCGCGGCGCCGGTCGCCGACAGCGTCGCGAGAGCGAAGTCGAGACTCGCGGCGGGTGCCACGATCGACGCGCGCTGCCCGAGGAGCCCGGTGGGGTAGCACGCGATGCCGCGCACGGTCCGGGTGCGGTAGAAGATGAGGGTCGCCTGCGAGTGGTGGCCCTCGAACTCCTCCGCCACCTCGATGAACAGGTCCCGGGCGCGGGCGACGGCCGGCTCGCGCAGGTGCTCGGCCAGAGCACGGTGGGCCTGGCCGTAGCGACGCATCGAGTCGAAGAGAGCGAGGCTGGCCCGGCGCGGGTCGCTGCCGTCCAGGGTCGCCGGCGTGAAGAAGCGGCTGCCGCGGCCCAGGAGGGCGTCGATCGCGAACCCGTCCGAGACGGGAAGCGTCTGCTGCGCGAGGTGGCGCGAGAGCGGAACGAGCCAGGCGTGGTCGGCGAACTGGTACTCCACCAGTCGGGCCCGGGTGAGCCAGTTGCGCGGGTAGTTGGCCGCGGCCGGGCGCAGCACGTCGCGCTCGAGCCCCAGCGCCGCCGCGACCGGCGCGGCCAGGTCCTCCTCGAAGGTGCCGCCCTCGTCGTCGCCGACGCTGACCGCCCGGGCGGCGAACCCGGCCTCGGCGAACGCGCACGCCAGCAGGCGAGAGTCGCGACCACCGCTGAGCGGCACCAGCGTCGGCCGACCGACCGCTGCCGCGGTGTCGCGCAGGCTCTGGGCCAGCACCTCCCCGGCTTCACGCGCCGCCAGGTGCGGCTCCGTCCGAGTCCACGGCCAGGTCGGTGACTCGATCCGCGGTCGGCGCCGACGCCAGCCCAGGGCGGCGTACGGCGGCAGGCGGCGGATCTCCGCGAAGGGCGTCCGGTCGGCGCCCGGGAAGCGCATCGCGATGATCGAGGACCAGGCGTCCCAGTCGATCGAGAGGGGGCCGGTTGCGGCCTGGACCAGAGGGTCGATCCGGGACGCGAAGTAGAGCGCACCGCCCTCGCTCATCCAGTAGACCGCGCCCAGCCCGTTGACCGACGAGTGCACACGACGGTGACGGCCCTCGAGGAGCAGCCCGCACGCCCCTGCCTGCGAGGCCTCCTCCCAGCCGGAGGCCACGCCACCCCACGGCAACGCATCGATCCAGCCGAGGCCGGCCCCACTGCCGCCGCCCCAACGGATCGGCTCCCGGTCCATGGCCAGCGCCGAGGTGGCGTCCTCGTGGACCACCCGGACGTCGCGGTCGAACGCGGCCGCCATCCGGCGCACGCGCGCGGGGTCGTAGCGGCCCAGCGCTCCACAGACGAGGGGACTGCGGAGCTCGCCGGAAGCGGCGTGGGGTGTCCTCACAGCGTGCGGTCGAGGTCGTCGAGGGCGTCGTTCCACGCCCGCGCCAGCACCGTCGGCACCTCGCCACCGGCCAGGGCCTCGGCGACCGCGGCGCGCAGCTCACGGCGTACGTCGGGGGTGAGCGGCAGCCCTGGGAAGGCGTCGCCGATCCCGTCGGCCATCGCCTGGCCCGAACGGCGGGCCAGGTCGAGTCCCTCGGTGACGTAGCGGGCGAGGTAGGGGTGGACCAGATCGGCCTGCTCCCACCCCCAGAACCCACCGCCGACCGCGTCGAACTCGTGGCTGCCGAGGTCCCCGCCCATCAGACGCGCCCACATCTCGGCCTTGGCCTCGGCGGTGGGCACGAGGGCGCGTGCGGTCAGCGCGGCGTGGTGGCCCGAGACCGACCTGTCGCGCGCGACCTCCGTGTCGATGTGCGAGGCGTCGCCGAGCTCGGCCAGCCGCTGGACCGCGGCCCAGCGCACGTTCTGGTCGACCTCGTCCTGGCTGAGCCAGTCGCGGAGGAAGCCGGCGTCGGCGCTGAGTCTGGCCAGCACCCGGGACGCTCCGGGGGCGAGCGAGGCGTCGGCGCCCTCGACCGCACCACGGGCGATGTCGGCGATGACCGCGAGGTGGCCGGCGACCTGGCCGGGCTCGGCGTAGCGACGGGTGATGAGCTGCAGTGCCCGCATCACCCCCTCGAAGACCAGCGGATGGGTCTCGGCGCGCAGGTGCTGGTCGGCCAGCGCGACCAGGTCGGCCACCTCGATGACCTGCGACTCGCACAGGTCGACGGCGGTCCACCAGAGCATCGCGCGCGTCAGGTGCGACCCGACCGAGGACAGGCGGGCCGTGATCGCGGCCCACGACTGCTCGTCGGGGCGGATCACCGCAAAGGTCTCGTCGCCCGAGTTGGGCACCACGACCATCCCCGCGAACTCCTCGAGCCGCACCGGCTCGGCACCCAGCTGCACGTCGCGGGAGCCCACCAGCCGCATCGCGTCGTCGTAGGCCGACACGGCGAGGCGGTGCGGCCGAGAGCCCTCCCGGGTGAGCACCGGCACGTCGCCCTCGCGCGTCACCACCAGCGTGTCGAAGCCGGTGGTCCGCAGCCACGACTGTGCCCAGGCTCGTACGTCGCGCTCGCTCGCCGCGTCGAGGGAGTCGAGGAAGTCGGCGAGCGTCGCGTTGCCGAAGGCGTGGGTGGTGAGGTGTCGGTTGACCCCGGCGAGGAAGTCGTCCTGGCCGAGCCAGTGCCCGAGCTGGGCGAGTGCCGCGTTGCCCTTGGCGTAGGTGATCATGTCGAAGTTGGCGAAGGCCGTGTCGACGTCGACGATCTTCTCGGTGTCCTCGGCGATCGGGTGCGTCGAGCGACGACGATCGGCGCGGTAGCCCGTCGGCTTGCGGGTGATAGCGGCCGCGGTCCAGGCGTCGGTGTAGCCGGCCGCGACGCCGGCGACGTCGTAGCCCATGAAGTCGGCGAACGACTCGTTGAGCCACGAGTCCTCCCACCACTTCATCGTGACGAGGTCGCCGAACCACATGTGGGCCATCTCGTGCGCGATCGTGGAGGCCACCCACTCGCGCTCGAGCTCGGTCGGCGTGCCCTGGGTGAGGCCCTGGTCGCGGAAGACGACGCAGCCGGGAAACTCCATCGCACCCCAGTTGAGGCCCGGCGCGAAGACCTGCTGGTAGTCGGCGTAGGGGTAGTCCGGCTCGAAGATCGTCGTGTAGTGCTGGAAGCACGTGCTGGTGATGCGCCGCAGCTCGTCGGCGTCGCGGCGCAGCTCGCGCTCCTGCGACGCCCGGGCGTGCCAGCCGAAGGGGAGCGTGCCGCCGGGCGCTGGGGCGTAGGGCTCGTCCCACGTCACCGACACCCACGGGCCACCCACGAGGGTGAAGAGGTAGGACGAGAACGGCGGGGTCGTGCCGAACCTCCAGGTGTCGCTGCCGTGGCCCGCCACGCGCTCCTCGAGCAGACCGTTGGCCAGCACCGTCCAGTGAGCCGGTGCGGTGACCGACAGCGAGAAGGTGGACTTGATGTCGGGTTGGTCGAAGCAGGGGATCACCTTCTGGGTGATGTCCATCGAGGTGTGGGCGCAGACATAGCGCTCGCCGTCGGCGGGGTCGACGGTGACCGTCATGCCGTCGCCGTCGGTGACATAGGGCATGCGAGCGGTGATCCGCACCCGGTTGTGCTCGGCGAGGTCGGGGAGCGCGATGCGCCCGTCGGTGTACGACGCCGGGGCTCCGTCGAGGGTGACGTCCGAGCCGCCGTTGAGCTCGAGGAAGGTGGAAGCCCCCGGGTGGGAGCACCGGAAGGAGATCGTCGCCTCCACACCGAAGTCGTCGGGGGAGGTGAGGTCGAGGTGGAGCTCGGTGTGGACGTCGGTCAGCAGGGTGGCGCGCTCGCGCGCCTCGGGGAGCATCAGGGGCACCCGGCCACCCTAGGGCCCGCCCGGAAGGAGCCGTTCGTGGATTCGACCGGGGCCGGGCACCGGGTCTAGAGTTTCTCAGGTTGCCTCGGCGAGGGAGCTCAGACGTTTCACTGGGACTCCGTGATCGACTGGGCCGGCCGTCCCCATGCGCCGCGCTCACGATCCGGAGTGCGGCGTTCGTCGTCTCCGGAGCGCCGAGTCCCCCGATCCCGGGCCCGCCAGGGCCCGACCCAGACCCCGACAGATGGAGACCAGCATGTCTGCCCCCGAGAAGATCGCCGCCGAAGCCCGCACCGAGTTCGGCAAGGGTGCCGCACGCCGCATCCGCCGCGACGACAAGATCCCGGCGGTCATCTACGGCCACGGCAACGACCCGATCCACGTGATCCTCCCCGGCCACCAGACGATGATGGCCCTCAAGCACGGTGGCGCCAACTCGCTCCTCGCGCTCGACATCGAGGGCTCCGAGCAGCTCGCGCTGACCAAGGACATCCAGATCGACCCGATCCGCCGCGTCATCGAGCACCTCGACTTCGTCGCCGTCATCCGCGGCGAGAAGGTCACCGTCGACGTCCCGATCCACGTCGTCGGCGACGCAGCTCCCGACACGCTGGTCGTCACCGAGAACTCGGTCATCTCCGTCGAGTCCGAGGCCACCCACATCCCCGAGTACTTCGAGGTCTCCGTCCAGGGCGCCGCGATCGGCACCCAGATCCACGCCAAGGACCTCGACCTGCCCTCGGGCACGACGCTCCTCGCCGATGACGAGCTCCTCATCGTCAACGTGACCCAGCAGATCTCCGCCGAGGCCCTCGAGGCCGAGCTGGAGGACGCCGAGGCCGACGCCGGCATCGAGCACGACGTCCCCGACGCCGAGATCGCCGACGCGCAGGTCGAGGCCAAGGCCGAGGACGAGGCCAAGGGCACCGACTCCGAGTGATCCCCGCCGAGTCGGCGCGTCTGCACACCCTGCGTGGTCAGATGCGCCGACTCGTCGCATTTCTGCCGCGCACCCGCGCGATCCGACGCCTTGGAAGGATGGACCGCATGGCCGGCACTGACGACGGGGTGTGGCTGGTGGTCGGCCTGGGCAACCCCGGCCCCGCCTACTCCGGGCACCGCCACAACATCGGCCACCTCGTGGCCGACGAGCTGGCGAGCCGGATGGGTAGTGCCTTCCGCTCGCACAAGTCCGGCCGCGGCGACGTCGTCGAGGGCCGCTTCGCCCTCGGCGGTCCGCGGGTCGTGCTGGCCCGTGGACGCGGCTACATGAACGAGTCAGGCGGTCCGGTCAAGGCGCTCGCGTCGTTCTACAAGGTCGAGCCCGACCACGTGATCGCGATCCATGACGAGCTCGACATCGCCTTCGGCACCCTGCGCATCAAGTTCGGTGGCGGCGACAACGGCCACAACGGACTCAAGTCGATGCGTTCCTCGTTCGGCACCGGCGACTTCTTCCGTGTGCGGGCCGGCATCGGTCGCCCGTCGGGACGTCAGGACGTCGCCGACTTCGTGCTGTCCAACTACTCCACGGTCGAGCGCAAGGAGCTCCCGTTCCAGGTCTCCGACGCCGCCGACGCGGTCGAGTCGCTGATCGCCGACGGACTCGAGAAGACCCAGCAGCGCTTCAACTCCTGAGCCTGCGGGTGGGAGCAGGACCGCTCACCAATAGTGGCGATTACGCGTTCCGGGCCGGCTGTCGGGCGACGGCGCGCCGCAGGATGACAGCGCCACACCGGGCAGCCGAGTCGCGCCGCTCGGTGTGGACCAAGGCCGCTGGAGGTTCAGATGGTGCGTCAGAAGAGCGGGACGAGGCAGGCGCTGATCAGCGCGCGCGAGGCGCTGATCTTCGCGGTCCCTGAGCAGTGGCGGGGTCGGGTGGCGTCGGCGATGCCAGCGCGCCTCGTGCCGCCTGAGATGCGCCGGGGATTCTTCGACCACTTCTTCGACGAGGGCGACCCGTTCGGTTTCGACATCCATCCGGAGGAGCGCCTGAAGTTCCGGCGCACCCTCGAGGTCTGTGGAGACGCCGCACGGGGGCGCGTCCTGGAGCTGGGCTGTGCCGTGGGTTCGTTCACCGAGCTGCTGGCTCCACAGGCGAGCGACGTGCTCGCAGTGGACGTGTCGCCGGCCGCGGTCGCGCAGGTGCGCCGCCGGATGGAGAGCCACCCGCACGTCGCCGCGAGGGCGATGCAGGTGCCGGCGGACTACCCCGACGGGCCGTTCGACCTCGTGGTCGCCTCCGACGTCCTCTACTACCTGTCCGTGGCGGTGCTGCGGCGCTGCGTGGCGAGGATCGAGGCGAGCCTGTCCGAGGGAGGCGCCTTCGTCTCGGTGCACTACGTCCCGCGCATGGGCAGCGTGCTCGACGGCGACGAGGCGCACGACGTCATCACGGCATCCACGACGCTGCGGCATGCGATGGGCGAGCGGACGGAGTTCGGCGTCGGCCGGACCTACCGGGTCGACCGCTTCGAGAAGGGCTGAGCGCTCCAGGGAGCGCGCTCAGGCCGGGCGCGGGCAGACGGTGCCCAGGTCGGGAGCGTCCGCCCGCTCGAGCCAGTCCTCGCGCCACAGTGGGAGGTGCTCCCTCGCGCAGAACCAGGCTCCCGAGGTGTAGTGCCCCTTGCAGATCACGTCCTCGAGCGCGATGCACTCGAGCTTCATCTGCAGCAGTCGGCCCGTGTTCTCGTCGATGAGCCGGTCGACCCGGCTCCGCACCCGGAACGTCTGCCCGCAGTACTGGGCCATCTCGTGGGTGAACATCAGCCCGCGGTGGGCCGCGCCCGCGTTGAGCGTCCGACCGATCTCCTCCTGGGAGCGCACGCGCACCCAGTCGCCGGGCCGGACTCCGAGCCTCTCGCCGTCGACGCGGTCCTTGCCCGCGACTGCGATCGGCAGGTAGGGACGCAGGCCGAGCTTGCGCAACACCTTGGTGGTCGCGGCGCTGGTGGCGACGCGCGCGAGCTCGGGGACCCCGATGTTGCCCACACGCACCTCGCGGACGTACTGGCTCAGCGCCTTCTCTGGCAGCGGAGTGGTGGCCCGCGTCGCCTCGGTCGCCTGGCAGCGGAAGACCTCGCCGAGCTCGGGATCGGTGCGGCGCGTGCCGACCTCCACGATGGGGAGCAGTCGCTCGGGGGCGACCGCCTGCACGTCGTCCGCCGGTGTGGGAGCGCGTCCGTCCGCGCGCTCGTGCCACTTCTCCTTCCAGAAGATGCGGCACTCCGCCTGGCAGCCTCCGTGGCCGGATCCGTCGCAGCGGGTCTCCTGGAGCAGGACGGCGTCGGTCATCCGGCGGCTGCGGGTCTCCGCACCCATGTAGTCGCAGATCTTCTCGAGGCGTCGGTAGACCGTCAGGGTGCGACCTGCGTACTGCAGCATCTCGGGCATGAAGGGGACCCCCTCCAGGGAGCCCGCCTCGTCGAGCGTCCCGAGGATGTCGGCCAACGGGCGGAGCCGCACCCTGTCCCCGGCGCGCAGTGTCCCCGGCTCGACCGAG
>JBBSOR010000128.1:0-8120 GCA_038259535.1 Propionibacteriales bacterium
ACCGGGCAGCTCGACACCTCGCTCGAGACCGTCGTCATCAACACCGGCCACGGGCTCAAGACGCTCGACGCGGTCTCCGACCGGGTCGGCGCGGTCGCCACCATCGCCCCGTCCTACGACGCCTTCCTTGCCTCCGGCATCCTCTGAGAGGCAAGGTCACGCCATGAGTGAGCGCAGCCAGCGAATCAATCGACACAGCGCGACATGTGCCTCGTGCGCGCACCGAGCGAAGCGAGTACGTGCATGAGTGTGTCCGTCCGGATCCCGACCATCCTGCGCACCTACACCGGTGGAGTGTCCGAGGTCAGCGCCGAGGGCGACACCCTGGCCGCCGTCCTCGACGACCTCGACGCGAGCTACTCCGGCATCAAGGGCCGCATCCTCGACGAGGCCGGCAGCCTCCGCCGGTTCGTCAACGTCTACGTCGGCAACGACGACGTGCGCTTCCTCGACGATCTCGCCACCCCCACCCCCGACGGCGTGCAGATCTCGGTGATCCCGGCCGTCGCCGGAGGCTGAGCAGAACCCGAGCCCTCCGTCTCGCTCAGCCGGCGTGACCGAGCCGGCGCCGGGGGCTCACGGAGCGCGCACGTCGACCACGGCGGCGTTGCCGCGGCCGTCGATCCGCACCTCGGCCACGGCGCCGTCGCGCAGCAGGTCCTCGGTCGCGGCGGCCTGGTCCTGGGGCAGGAAGTAGGACTCGATGCCGCACCGGATCTGCCAGGAGCGGTCGTCGCAGGCGAGGTAGGGCCCGGAGTCGGGGCGATCACGGGTCCACGCGCCGGCGGCCCACACGTCGCCCTCCTGGACGAGGGTGATGAAGACGGCGCCCTCCTCCCCGTCGTCGAGGGCCCCGAGGCCCGCGGCGTCGATCGGCTCGGAGCCGTCGTGGCGCAGGTCGGGGTAGTCGAGGGCGACGTAGGCCCCGCGGAACGGGTCGATCGGGTCGATCGGTGCGACCGTCATCAGGTAGGTGTCCCCGGTGACGCGCGCGGAGAGCTGGGGAGCAACTCCCACGCCCACGAGGGCCAGCTGACCCACGGCGATGACGGCGGTGACGGCGATGCGGTTCATCGGTCGGACCCTTCGGTCGAGGCGGAGGTCGAGGTGTCGTTGTCGAGGGCCTGGGCCAGCTCGCGGCGCGCCCGGTCGAAGAGGAAGCCGGTGCCGAGGAAGACGGTGCCGAGGACCACGAAGAGCCAGGCCCCGGTGACGATCGGGGCGAACACCGCAAAGCTCTGGAAGGTGGTGAACACGACCAGCCCGGTCATCGCCATCCACGTGAGTGCCGCGTGCTCACGCACCGTGCCGAGTGCCACGAGTGCGACGGCGAGCAGGACGTAGGCGATCACGGAGGTCGCCGCGTGCAGCCAGTCGGCCGTGTCGACGTCCGAGGTGCTCGTCCCGGTCGTCCAGAGCCCGATGAGGGTCGCGACCACGAGGACGACGATCGCGCCGACCGGTTCGAGGGCACGCACGCCTGGCCGCGTGGCGACCGCGACGGCGGCCGCGACCCCGGCGACCACGAGGGCGGACACGAGCCAGAAGGTCCAGGTGACGTCGTCTCCGCCGACGTCGGGGATGGCGGCCACGAACATCGCCAGCAGCGCCATCGCGGCACCGACCGCGCGCCAGGTCCGGGCGAAGGCGTCGAGCCGGCCGTCGTGGAGGACGGCGAGACCGGCGGCCAGCACGGCGCCGGCGCCGAACAGCATCACGACGGCGAGGCCGCTGGGCCCGTCCCACAGCGGCTGGGTGAACCACCACGCGACACCGGTGACGACTCCGACGAGGAAGGGGAGGTAGGCCCGGGTGAGGTAGCCGTGCAGCAGCGCGGCCGCGGACCAGAGCCCGAGCAGTCGGGGCTCGAAGGCGGGGACCTGCAGGGACTGGGCGGCCTGGAAGAGGACTGCTCCGATGCCGAGAGCCGCGAGCAGGCGAGCCGCACCCACCAGCGGGGGCGACACCCTCCGGCTCGCCAGGAGCTCGCTCCCGACGAGGAAGGTGAGCCAGATGACCGTGACGGCGATGAAGCGCGACACGGGTGAGAGCTGGTCGAGGTTGGCCGCCACGAGCCAGATCAGGCCGATGCCCACGAACCCCCCACCCAGGTAGAGCAGTACGCGGCCGATGCTGAAGCGCGTGTGGGTGTCGGCGCTGTAGCGCGTGGTGATGCGCGCGGCCTGGTCCTCGCTGATGATTCCCTGCGAGGCCCAGTCGGCGACCTCGGAGCGCAGCCAGGCGAGCTCTCGCGGCGGGACCGGGCGGGTCGTGGGGGGTGCGGATGCGTTCATGGGGCCAGCGTGGCGGGTCGGGCCCGCCCTGTCCTGAGTACGTCGGCCCATCTGTGCCGGGACGTTGGGGTGCTCGACGCCCCCACGTGGGCACGCGTTCAGGTCGATGTGGTTGAAGGAGGGGGTGACCAGCACCCACCTCGCCCGTGCCGGCGTGGCGCTCGCTGTGACCGGCGGCCTCGCCGGCGCGACGGCGTACGCCGCCCGCGGGCTGCTGCACCGACAGGCCGCCCCGGCGAGGCGCGCGATCGGCAAGCCGCTGGGCGAGCGGGCCCCGGCGGCCGACAAGCACTACAAGAAGAAGCACGGCGACCCGATCGACCTGCTCGTCCTCGGTGACTCCATCGCCGCCGGTCTGGGGGCCGAACGGCCCAGGCACACGCTCGGCGGTCGCCTGGCGCGCGGGACCGCGCGCGCTGCCGGGCGATCGGTGCGGTTGCGGACCGTCGCGGTCGTGGGTTCGGAGAGCAGCGTGCTCGCGACCCAGCTGGCCGGGCTTGCCGCTGACTACCGGGCCGACGTGGCGGTGATCGTGGTGGGGGGCAACGACGTGACGCACCGCGTGCCGGTCGCCGAGTCCGTACGCCACCTGGCGGAGGCCATCGACGTGCTGCGGGCGCGTGGGACGCAGGTCGTGGTCGGCACCTGTCCCGACCTCGGGGCGCTGAGGCCGGTGCCGCAGCCGCTGCGCGCACTCGGCTCGCACGCCTCCCGCCAGCTCGCCGACGCCCAGCGGCGTATGGCGCTCGAGCGTGGTGCGCGGGTCGTGTCGCTCGCCCGCGTGGTGGGCCCGTTCTTCATCTCCAACCCCGACGAGATGTTCAGCCTCGACCGCTTCCATCCCAGTGCTTACGGCTACAAACGGACAGCCAAGGCCATGCTTCCGTCGGTGCTGGCCGCGCTGGGAGTGGTCGCGGAGGTGCCGTTCGGGCACCACACCCCCCGGGCCGGTGGGTCAGGCTAGGGTTCCCGGGTGCGCACCACTGCTCGACGAGCCGGCAAGGCCGTCAAGAAGGCGACCCAGAAGGCCGGCCGCATGCAGACGCCGCCACCATCCGGGTCGTCCGAGCCGCCGCCGGACAGCGCCAAGGCGGCGCGTCGTCGTCGCCTCCTGGCCAGCGACCTCACCGAGCTCGCCGTCGAGTTCCGCACCGACAAGTGGGGCGTGCACAAGTACACCCCCCACTACGAGCGCCACCTGCAGCACCTGCGCGCGGACTCCTTCACGTTGCTCGAGCTCGGGATCGGCGGCTACAAGAAGCGCCGACGCAGCGGGGCGTCGATGAAGATGTGGCGCTGGTTCTTCCCGAAGGCCACCATCGTCGGCCTCGACATCGAGGACAAGACGTGGCTGACACGCGGTCACATCCACACCTACCTCGGTGACCAGACCGACCCGGTCGTCCTGCACCGGATCATCGAGGAGCAGGGGGCGCCGCTCGTGGTGATCGACGACGGCAGCCACATCCCCGCCCACGTGCGCGAGTCCTTCAGGATCCTCTTCCCGCTGCTTCCCGACGGCGCGGTCTACTGCATCGAGGACACCCAGACGTCCTACTGGCCGGCCTGGGGCGGCGAGCTGGAGCCCAGGGCCGCGGGCACGTCGATGGACCTCGTCAAGGACCTCATCGACGGCCTCAACCACGAGGAGTTCCTCCTCGACGACTACGAGCCCACCTACACCGACCAGTGGGTCCGTGCCGTGCACTGCTACCACAACCTGGTGATCATCGAGAAGGGCGACAACCGCGAGGGCACCAACCGCGACCACGCCGCCCACACCTTCCACGGTTCGTCCGACCTGCCCGAGGCATGAGCACCCCGCGCGAGCCCGCCGCATGACCGTCCTCCTGGCGACCAGCGGCGCCCTGCCGCGGGGTGAGCCCGGCGCACACGTCCTGGACGCGGTGCTCGCCGAGCGCGGGATCGACGCCGCGTGGGCCTGCTGGGACGACCCGGACGTCGACTGGGCCGCCGCCGACCTGGTCGCCGTGCGCTCGACTTGGGACTACATCTCCCGGCCCGAGGAGTTCCTCGCCTGGGCGTCGTCGCTCGAGCCGTCCCGGCTGCTCAACGGCGCCGACGTCTTCGCCTGGAACCACGACAAGCGCTACCTCGCCGACCTCGGGGACCTGCCTGCGGTGCCGACCCTGCTCGCCGACGACCGCGCCGGGCTCGGCCGTGGTGTCGCGCACTTCGGCACGGCCGTGGTGAAGCCGCGGGTGGGAGCGGGTGGCGTGGGCCTGATCGTGGTCACCGACCCCGAGGACCCACGGCTGATCGACGGGGCGTGGGTGGTGCAGCCCCTGGTCGAGTCCGTGCGCACCCACGGCGAGCTGTCGGTCTACGTGATCGACGGACGGCTCACCCAGCGCTTCGACAAGCAGCCGGGCGCCGACGACATCCGTGTCAACGAGGAGTACGGCGGGCGCGTGCGCGCCGTCGCGATGGGTGCGGTCGGCGACCTGGCGCTGCGCGCCCACGACGCCCTGACCGCGCGCTTCGGCCGGCCGATGGACTACCTGCGCGTGGACCTGCTGCAGTGGGACGGCGACTGGGTGGTGAGCGAGCTCGAGCTCATCGAGCCGGGGCTCTACCTGGACGTCTCGCCCGCCAACGCGGCGCCGTTCGCCGACCTCCTCGAGGCCCGCCTACGCTCCGAGTGCCGTTCGACCTAGGCCGGGCATGGTCACTTTGGGCTATTAAGTCCGGCCGTGATCCTGAGGCATCCTTGAAGCGCTGTCACTAGCGTTCGACACGACCGGGAGTGCGTAGTGCCCAGGTCGCGTACATCGGTACGCGCCGGGCGTGGGGCGCCGGCTCAGCACAGCCACGACGAGGGGGCAACCAAGTGAGCACATTGCGCAGGCGACGAGGTGATCGAGGCGCTGCCGCGGTCGAGTTCGCCCTGGTGGTGCCGCTGCTGCTCACGTTCCTGCTCGGCACCGTGGAGCTGGGGCTGTACATGAAGGACTACGTGTCCATGAGCAGCAGCGTGCGCGCCGGCGCGCGGTCGGCCTCCGCCGCCGCTGATGCCGGACCCGGCACCTGCCAGGCGAGCGCCAACCCGCCGCCGTGCACGCCGGCCAGCGCTCCCGGGTTCGCCCAGGCCGCCGCGGACACCATGCAGACCGCAGGCATGGCCATGAACGCCGATGACGTCGACTGGGTGATGATCTACTCCGCCAACGACAAGGGGTTCCCCGGCTCCAACGGCAGCACCAGCATTCCCACCAGCTGCCCGGCGAAGTGTGTGAAGTACGTCTGGGACGCCGGGCTGAACAAGTTCCGCTACTCCAGTGGGTCGTGGTCCTCGGCGTCGGTGAACGCCTGCGTCAACCAGTCCGAGTCGGTGGGTGTGATCCTGCAGGCTCGGCACAACTGGATGACAGGACTGATCGGCGGCCTGATGGGCGGCAACAAGGTGATGAACGAGCGGACCGTGATGAAGTTCGAGCCGCTCGAGCAGGACCGCTGCAAGCCCGGCACCCCCAATCCGCACAGCTGATCGGACTGCAGAAGTGAAGCGACTCCATGTCTCCACCAGGCAGCGCAACGAGGCCGGCGCGACGGCCATCCTCGTCGCGATGTTCTTCTCGTTCATCGCGCTGCCCCTCGGGGCGGTCAGCGTCGACGTCGCGCGCCTCTACGTCGAGCTGGAGCGGGTCCAGGCGGCTGCCGACGCCGCCGCCACGGCCGGTGTGACCTACATGCCCGACGACTTCGCGAGCGCGAAGGCCCGCGCGATCGAGATCTCGGAGGACAACGGCTTCCCCAACTCCGGCACGTCCTCGGTGGTCGTGGCGGTGGGCGACAAGCCCACCCAGCTCAGGGTGACGATCTCCTCGACCGTGGAGAACGCGTTCGCACGCTCCTTCGGGGTCCCCACGTCCACCATGTCGCGCTCCGCGGTCGCGGACTTCAACGGACCTGCCCCCATGGGGAGTCCGTGCAACGCGTTCGGCAACGAGGCTCCGGGCAGCTCGAGCAACGGCCCCACCGGATCCGTCATCAAGGTGCCCGCGCCCGCGACGTGCCCTGTCAACCCTCAGTTCTGGGGTGCGATCGCCGGACCGGACGTCGACAAGAACCAGGGCGCGCAGTTCGAGACCCGCTACTGCGGTGGCGGCGAGGACAACTGTTCGGGCAGCTCCAACATCGAGTTCGACCCCAAGGGCTTCTTCTACCTCGTGCGGGTGGCCCCCAGCGGGGTCGGCCAGTCCGTGCAGCTGCAGGTCTACGACCCCGCCTACGTGACCACCAGCTCGCGCTGCACGAGCGAGCCCTACAACAGTCCCGGCAGCACCACCTCCCCGCCCTCGGGCTGGGGATCGACGTGGAACCCCCGGGCCACTGACGCCAAGCAGCGCTACTGGCGCACCGGCACCACCTGGGGCGGCTACTCCAACACCAGCAAGCCCAACGAGTTCTGCACCGGTGACGACCCCAACACCAACCTCTACACGGGGAGCGAGAACGCCGGCGTCACGTCGTTCGCCCTGCGCCGTCCGATCGACACCTTGGTGCCGTGGCAGGCGCTGCCCGAGCCCGGCTGCGTCCGCCAGTACCCCGGCTACGTCGCCAACGACGTCTCCCTCGAGGCGCTCAAGGACGGCGACAGCGACTATGACGCCAACCTCGCGGCGGTCTTCCACCAGTGGGTCAACCTGTGCACGTTCACCCCGACGCAGGCCGGGGACTACTACCTCCAGGTGCGCAACAACGTGTCCCTGGGCGGATCGGCCGACGGCAACGGCGGCTACTCCGGCAACTCGCGCGTCTACAGCCAGCAGACTGACGACCCGTTGGTGCGCGGCACCGGCACCAACAACTTCGGCCTCCGGGCGGTGACCTCCGCCCCCGCGGGAGGCATCTCGGTCGCCGCGTACGAGAAGATGCGCATCTTCGCCAACGCGGACTCGGCCACCACCGAGTTCAACCTGGTGCGGGTGCCGCCGGCGGCGGCCAACAAGTCGCTGGTCATCAGCTTCTTCGACGTCGGCGAGGGCGCGAGCAGCGGGACCGTGACGATCGTCAAGCCGGTGGACTCGGTCAACCTTCCGACCAACCTCGCCGGGTGCGTCGGGACCGGCGTGCGCAACGGCGCTCTCACCAACTGCCAGATCACCGGCATCTCGCCTTCCTCGTTCAACGGCAAGTACCAGGAGATCCGGGTGCCGATCCCCAGCAACTACTCGTGCACGGTCGCCAGCCAGGGCGGCTGCTGGTTCCGCGTGCAGGTGAGCTTCGGCAGTGGCCAGGTCACGGACGCGACCACGTGGACCGCACGCATCGACGGGGAGCCCGTACGCCTCATCGAGTAGCACGCCCCTCGCATCGCGCACACGCCGTCCCGGCCCCCGGGGCGGCGTTTGCACTCTCGGGGGCCGAGTGCTAAACATGAGGCTGGCACTCTCGACACGAGAGTGACAACCGACCCAGGTGACGCTGAGGTCTGCAGAAGTCGACGGGAATGGATCGCCGGCGGAGCAGGCCGTCCGTCGCGGGCAGCCCCCCTGGTGTCACACACAGACTCACGTCGATAGGAATCGCACGCGATATGGCCAAGCTGATTGCTTTCAACGAGGAGGCCCGCCGCGGCCTCGAGCGGGGTATGAACACCCTCGCCGACGCGGTCAAGGTCACCCTCGGCCCCAAGGGCCGCAACGTCGTCCTGGAGAAGAAGTGGGGCGCCCCCACGATCACCAACGACGGCGTCTCGATCGCCAAGGAGATCGAGCTGGAGGACCCCTACGAGAAGATCGGCGCCGAGCTGGTCAAGGAGGTCGCCAAGAAGACCGACGACGTCGCCGGTGACGGTACGAC
>JBBSOR010000129.1:0-7876 GCA_038259535.1 Propionibacteriales bacterium
GCCACCGATCCTGCCAAGGCGGTCAGTGCACCTGAGATAAGCATGGCGGGGTAAGTCGGGTTGCGTAACCGCTCCCCCAGGGTGCGATCGTCGTTGGACACACCGACAGGATAATCGTCGCCCGCTGCTAGCGGCACCTAAGGAAAGCAGCACACGCCGCACAGGGATCGCCATTCGGTGACGGGACGACCTCGACCGCGACGGAGTGGGTGCACCGTGCAGCCAACGCAAGCCGTTCCGTGACCGCAAGTGCTGTCCGGCGATGCGCCCCTGCCGCCGCACAGGGCAAGGCCCGCCCGAGTTCCTATTCAATGATCGGTCACGATGCACCGGCTGAGACTTGGAACGACCGTGATTTCAGAGTAGTCACCTATGGAGTGCTACCACCTGATTCCATGTGCAGCCGCTGCGTCGATGCGGTCGCCCTGATCGACCACGTGGGCGACTTGGAGGGCGAGGCGATCCGACTCGACGAGCAGTTCGCGCGAGGTCTTGGGGTCGCCGGACTCGGCCGCCAGCCGGGCCAGCGCGTCGAGCGCGAAGACCTGGACCTCCGGGTTACCCACGGAACGCGCTTCGTCCAGCACCGACCGCAGTGCGCCCTCGTCGCTGCGTTCGGCAGCGAGGACACAGTCCGTGAGCGACGCGAAGTCGCCGCCACCCGCGGAGGCGTACCACCGCTGGTTCTCCTCGAGCAGCGCGACCGCTTCGTCGCCCTGGCCGGTGCCCCGCAGGTGCCGGGCGAGGTTGAGCCGGGCCGTGGCGGCGAGGCGCCCGTCCCCGACGGAGAGCGCGTCCCGAATCGCCTGCTCGAAGGACGCGACCGCGCCCGGATCGCCGAGCCGCTGCTGGACCCGCGCGAGGCTGGCGCGATGCAGGGCGGCCTGGCCGAGGAACCCCATCGTCGCGGACTCGTCGGCTGCCCGCGCAAGTGCGCGCGCCGCGTCGTCGTGGCGGTGCTCGGCCTGCGCGATCCCGCCGATGATCGCCTCGGCGTGCACCATCCCCCACGAGTCGCCGATCGGCCGCAGCAGCGCGATCGCCTCGGTGGCATCCCGGGTCGCCGCCGCGGTGTCGCCGACCATCAGGGCGCCGTACGCCGAGAGCACGAGGCTGCCGGCCGTGCGCCACGGCAGATCGCGTGGTCCGTACGCCGCCAGGCTGGCCGCCGAGCAGGACAGCACGACGTCGGGGCGCCCCTGCTGGATGGCGAGGAAGGCCCGGTGCCGCTCGACGTCGGCGACGAGGACGGGGTCGTCCATCCCCGCGGCCAGGTCGGCGGCACCGTCGAGGTCCGACTCGGCGAGGACGACGTTGCCGGCCGAGGCTTCGAGCCATCCAGCCAGTAGCTGGGCGGTGGCCCGCTCGCCAGCCGGCGCAATATCGGTCAGGGCTTGGCGGACGCGTGCCGCACCAGCAGGCCCGTCACCCAGCACCACCCACGACCAACCGAACCCGGCCGCGATGCGCAGCCCCAGTCCGGGATCGTGCGTGGCGCACCAGGCCAGCGTGACGTCGACGTTCGCCCGCTCCGCCCGCGCGATCGCCAGGCACTCGGGCTGGCGGTCGCTCCGGACGTGCTCGTCGAGCCAGGCCGCGGTTGCGGCATACCACGAGGCGTGCGCGGCAGCGGCCGAGGCGGCGTCACCTGATTCCGCCAACCGGGCCGCGGCGAAGGACTGGATCGAGTCGAGCAGGCGGTAACGGACGCCGCCACCCTCGGCGTTCTCGACACCCACCAGGCTGCGGTCTACGAGCCGGCTCACCGTGTCGAGCGCCGACTCGACGGGCACCCCGAGCGCGATGAGCACGTGCTCGGTCGCGTCCGGGGAAGCGCTGCCCGCGAAGCAGGACAGCGCCCACAGGCCGCGCTGGTCGTCGGGGAAGAGCAGCTCGTAGCTCCAGGCGATGGCCCCGGCCAGTGCCCGGCGACGCTCCTGCTGCTGGCTGGTGGGATCGCGGAGCAGCACGAACCGGTCGTCGAGGCGACGCGCGATGTCGCGGACCGACAGGGACCGCACCCGCGAGGCCGCGAGCTCGATGGCCAGCGGCAGCCCGTCCAGGGAACGGCACACCTCTGCGACGGCCGACACGGTGTCGTCGTCCAGCACGAGCTGTTGCCGCATCTCCCTGGCCCGGCGCGTGAACAGCGCGACGGACTGGTCCTGCGTGAGCGGCTCGAGCCGGTGGAGGTGCTCGTCCTCGAGGCCCAGCGACACCTGGCTCGTGGTGAGCACCCGCAGCTGCGGAACCGCGTCCAGCAGTGACCGAACCAACCCGGCGACCGGCGCGACGACGTGCTCGCAGTTGTCGAGCACGAGCACCGTCTCGGCGCCGGACAGTCGTTCGTGGAGCGCGTGCTCGCCACCCGACACGTGCAAGGTCTCGGCCACGACCTGGGGAAGTGCGGCGGTGGAGTCGATCGCATCGAGGCGGACCAGCCACACTCCTCCCGGCGCCGTCAGCGCGCTCCCGGCCTCGATGGCCAGCCGGGTCTTGCCCACTCCGGCCGTCCCCACCACGGTCAGGAGTCGGTGCTCGGCCAGCGCGGCGACCAGGCCCGCGAGGTCCGCGTCGCGACCGACCAGCGGTGCCGCCGGCGGCGGGAGGTTGCCGGGCACGCCTGCTGCGGGGGCCGGCGCACCACCCAGGCTCGGGCTCTGCTGCAGCACCAGTCGCTCCAGCGAACGCAGCGCCGGGCCGGGCTCGATCCCGAGGTCGTCGACCAGGGCTTGCCGGACCCGTGCGTGCGCCGCCAGCGCCTCCGCCTGCCTGCCGGCGCGGTAGAGGGCCGTGATGAGTGAGGTCCACAAGCCCTCGCGCAGGGGGTGCTCCTCCACGAGCGACTCCAGCTCGCCGACGAGCTCACTGCCGGCGCCGAGCTCGACCCGGGCAGCCATCGCGTCCTCGATCAGCCCCAGCCGTAGCTCCTCCAGCCGGGTGCGGTGCGGTGCCGCCCAGTCACCGACGTCGACGAGCACCTCCCCGCGATAGAGCGCCAGCCCTTCACGCGCTCGTTCCAGCGCCCCCGCCGGGTCACCCGCGCTCCGGGCGTCGGCGGCCTGCGCCGCGAGCCGGATGACGCGCGAGGCGTCGACGACAGAGGGTTCGAGCGCCAGCGTGTAGCCGTCCGGGGTGCCGACGACCAGTTCTCGGTCACCCAACGCCCGGCGCAGCTGCGAGACCTTCGACTGCAGCGTGTTGCGCCCGACGGGCGCCGCCCACAGGTCCTCGATCAGCGCATCGGCCCGGACGTGCGATCCCGCGGTCATGGCCAGTCGCGCCAACAGCTCGGAGGTCTTGCCCGCGGGCACGTCAAGACGCACGTCGTCTCGACGAGCTTCGACTGTCCCGAGAACGGACACTGTCAGCACCTTCCGAGAATAGGCCGTCAGCCGGCCGTCAGCGCGTCGTCAGCGCCCACGTCCACTGTCGTCCTGTGCCCACCGATCAGACCCTCCTCCTCCACCGCCTCGTCGGCGGTGACCCTCACGCCGCCAGCGAGATCCTCGCCCGGGCATCGACGACGGACTCGGCGTCCGTCCTCGTTGCCGCGGCGATGCTCGCTCGCGACGCCGGCCATCTCGTTCGTGCCGCTGCCCTGGCCACCGGCACCCGCGAGCGGCAGCTCGTGGTCCTCGCCGAGGCCCACCTCGAGGGCAAGGCGTCCCTGCTGGACGTCCTGGTCCGCGACCACCTCGCGGACCACCCGGACCACCTGCTGGCGGCGTGGATCGCCGGCCAGCCCGTACCCCTGCACTGACCAGAAGGAGAAGAATCCATGTCCCAGCTCAGCACCGACCCACCCCGCACCGCTCCCCCGTCCACGCTCCGCACCGTGGCCCGCTGGATGGTGTCCTTCGTCGGCTTCCCGCTCGGCGGCCTCACTGCGATGCTCCTCAGCGGCCCGGTCGACTCCCTGGCCGCGGCGATCCTCGGCGGACTTCTCACCGCCACGGTCCTCGGCGCCGCCCAGGCCCTTGCGCTGAGGTTCGACCAACGCGACCTGCTCATCTGGGTGCTCGCCACCGCCGCTGGGCTCGCCACCGGCCTCACCGTCGGCGCCTCGGTGGTCGACTTCCGGACCGGCCTCGGAGACCTGGCCCTCCAGGGCGCGATCTCCGGTTTCGCCGTCGGCGCCGCGCAGTCCGTCGTGCTCGTACGCCGCACCGGGACGCTCGCCTTCCTGTGGCCCGCCTACCTCGCCGCTGCCTGGGCGCTCGGCTGGGCCGTGACCACGTCGGTCGGCGTCCAGGTCGAGGACCAGTTCACCGTCTTCGGCGCCGCCGGCGCGGTCACGGTCACCCTTCTCACCGCCGTCCTGCCCGTCCTGCTCCACGCCCGTTCACTCACAGAGAAGAGCTCCTGATGCGTCACGTCGTCTTCGGTACCGGCCAGGTCGGCCACCCCCTCGTCGAACAGCTCGTCGCCGCCGGCCACGAGGTCGTTGCCGTCAATCGAGACGGTCGCGGCACCCTCCCCGGTGCCGAGGTCATCGGCGGAGACGCCGCGGACCCCAACTTCACCACCAGCGTCTGCGCCGGTGCGGATGTCGTCTACTTCTGTCTCAACGCGATGAACTACGACCGCTGGAGCGAGGAGTTCCCGCCGCTCCAGCGGGGCGTGCTGGCGGGTGCCGCCAGCGCCGGCGCCCGGCTCGTCGTCCTGGACAACCTCTACGCCTACGGTCCGCCCGAGGGCCGGCCGTTGGTCGAGACGATGGCCGCCAACCCGACTTCGGTGAAGTCGGCTACCCGCGCGGCGATGACCGAGGAGCTGCTCGCTGCCCACGCCGCGGGCGACGTGGAGGTCGTCATCGGCCGTGCGTCGGACTACTTCGGTCCCGGTGCGATGCGATCGGCCCTGGGCGAGACCGTCTTCGGTGCCGCCCTCGCCGGCAAGACCGCCCAAGTGATGGGCGATCCGGCCCAGCCGCACAGCTACTCCTACACGCCCGACGTGGCCGCCGCCCTGATCACCCTCGGCACCGCGCCCGGCACCACCGGACAGGTCTGGCACCTCCCGGTCGCCGAGACCCGCACCATCCGCGACGTGGTCGAGAACGCCTACGAGCTGGCCGGCCACAAGCCCCGCCTCCTCGCGGCCGGTCGCCTGACCCTCCGCGCGCTCGGGCTGGTCAAGCCGGAGATGCGCGAGTACCTCCACACGCTCTACCAGTTCACCGCCCCCTGGGTCGTCGACGACGGCAAGTTCCGCGCCGCCTTCGGCGACCGGGCCACCCCGCTCGACGAAGCACTGTCCACCACCGTCGCCTGGTACGCCGACCGCGTGCCGGCCTCCGTCAACTGACCAATCACCTCGACCTCACAGGAGCACGCCATGAGCACCATCGACCGCAGCACCTACCTCGCCACCGACCAAACCATCGACCGGACGACCGCGCGACGAGCCGGTGCCGCCCTGGCCCTGGCCTCGGGCCTCGCCATCGCCGGCTTCACCGTGCTCGGCTCGGTCTTCGAGTACCCCCAGATCCTCGAGGAGCCGACCGCCGACATCCTGGACCTGTTCCGTGAGCACCAGGGCACGGTGATGGGCTGGTTCCTCGTCCTGGCCCTCAGTGCGGCCCTGATGGCGCCGGCCGGCATCTGGCTCGGCCGGATCGCCGGTGGACGCCTCGGCCGCTGGATCGCCGGCATCGGCATCGCTGCCGCCACGGTCCAGGTCGTAGGCCTCCAGCGCTGGGTGACGCTGGTCCCCGGGATCAGCGACGACGTCCTCGACCCGGCGCTCCGCGCCGCTGCCGAAGACCGCTTCGAGCTGTTGCACACCGTACTCGGCAAGGCCATCGGGGAGACCTTCGGCTACGCACTCACCGCGACGTTCACCGTGCTCGTGGTGATCGCGCTGAGCCGGTCGATCCTGCCACGCTGGCTCGCGCTCGCTGGCTACGCCGCCGCGGGCCTGATCGCCACCGGCGTCGTGATCCCGCTCGTCGAGGCCGCAAGCCTGACCAACTTCGCGGGGTACGTCGCGTGGTGCGTGTGGCTGCTCGCGGTTGGGTTCCTGCTCGTCCGCGCGCCCGCCGACACCTCGGACTCCCCAACCACCCACGGGTCCGCCGGCTTCACCGCCACCGCCTCGATCGTCGTACGGCGGCCGGTCGACGAGGTGTTCGCCTTCGTCGCCGACGCTCGCAACCGCCCGTCCTGGGACGACAGCGTCGTGACCGAGGAACTCACCTCGGCCGAGCCAATCCGGCAGGGGACAACCGTCCACACGCGGCTGCGGTCGATGGGTCGCGAGTTCGCCTACGACTGGGTAATCACGTCGTTCGAGTCGCCGGTCGGCATGATCGTCACGAGCACGGCGGGCCCACTGCCGACGACCCTCACCTACGTGCTGACCGACCTTGGGGACGCGACCCAGGTCGAGTTCACCGTGGCCGGCCGCCCGACCGGCGCCCTCCGGCTGCTGCGGCCAGTCATGGCGCGCAGCACCCAGAGCAACCTCGACCGCAGCTTCGGCCGGCTGCAGCAGGTTCTCGAGGCCCCACGCGTCTCGTAGTGACGGACAAGGCGATCCGCGGCCTCGAACGCCAGGCCCCACGGTGTCGATCGTGTGGCCGTTCGTGGCCGTGATCGAGCATCGACGCCCGGGTTGCGTCAAATCGCCCCCAAGCCCGTCGATGCGGTCGCTGGCTGATCATGAGCGTTGCCGTCAACCGATCCCTTTGCGGCGACGGCCGCTCCTTGGAAGTCGTTGCCAGCCGCTGACCTGGCTGCGCCGGAAGTGGTTCGGCTGCTGGGGCATCGCGCGCCGGACACGATGAAGGTCTCGGCGGGCTCGTCGACCAGGCAGCTGCGTCGACCCCAACGTAGCGACTCGCTCACTCACCAGGCGATGACCGAGTCGATAGCCGAGCCATCACGGGAGGTCACCTGCTCCGAGAACCATGGGAGGCGGCAAACCACGCCCTGAGGCGCGTGGGATCGGCTGGTCGGACGTCTCGGCGGTCGAGCTCGACGAGGCGTTCGCGGTCCAGTCTGACCCGCATAGACGCCTGGGGCACCGACCCGGAGCTCGTGAACACGAAGAGGGCGCGATCGCCGTTGGTCATCGCTTGTGCGCGTCTGGCGGACGGATCCTCGCAACCCTCACCGCTCGACGGTGTCGATCAGAGGTCCAGATGGGGGGTGGTGGCTGTGATCTGCCTCGGGGTGGGACAGGCGCTCGCTGTCGTCCTCGAGAACGTGGCGTGAGGGAGCGAGACGGTCAGACCGGCGCAGCGGTGCCCTCGTAGGTGGCTCCGAATGCCTTCGGCTCGCCCTTGCTGTAGTAGGTGTCGAGGCGGTCGATGCGGAGTCCGCCCGCCTCGATGAGGGCAGGGATGTCGCGGTTGAGGTTGCACCCGCACGCCATCCGTTGCTGCACGGGGTTGAGCCGGTCCTGCCATCGCCGCACCCGCTCGTCCGGAGCCTTGCCGTGCTCGACGAAATGAAGGGCGCCTCCGGGGCGGAGTACCCGGCTGACCTCACGAACGGCCGCGACGGCGTCCGGAATGCTGCAGAGCGTCCACGTACAGAGCACGGCGTCCGCCGACTCGTCAGCAAAGGGGAGGGCTTGGCCGTCCAGGCCGGCCAAGTCAACTGTCACCGTGGAGGCGTCGACGCGAGCAGCCGCGATCTTCGCGCCCTGCTCTGAGGGATCCACAGCCCTCAGATGGGTGACGGTGGCCGGCAGGTGGGGAAGGTTGAGCCCGGTGCCGAAGCCGGGGTCCACCACCTCCCCCGTGAGCTCGCCGCAGACACGTGTCCTGATCTCGCGCGTGGTCTCGTTGTCCATCAGTTTGTTCATCACACGGGGGAAGACCGCGTCTCGGTAGAAACCCATGGAGCATCTTGGCACTCCCGACGTA
>JBBSOR010000130.1:0-7656 GCA_038259535.1 Propionibacteriales bacterium
GCAGCCTGGCCGACCTGCGCACGGTGCGGGCCGCTGTCTACACGCCCCTGCTGCGCAAGGACTTCATCGTCGAGACCTACCAGCTCGTCGAGGCCCGCGCCGCCGGCGCCGACCTCGCCCTGCTGATCGTCGCGGCGCTCGACGACGACACCCTGCGCCGACTGCACGACGAGGCCGGCGAGCTCGGACTGACCGTGCTGGTCGAGGTGCACGACGAGGCCGAGACCGAGCGGGCGATGGCCCTCGACGCCGAGCTGATCGGCGTCAACAGCCGCAACCTCAAGACCCTCGAGGTCGACCCGGACGTCTTCGGCCGCCTCGCCCCGCAGATCCACGCCGACGTGGTGAAGGTCGCCGAGAGCGGCATCACCGGCGTCGACGACGTACGCCGCTTCGTCTGCGAGGGCGCGGGCGTCGTCCTGGTCGGCGAGGCGCTGGTGAAGGACGGCGACCCCGAGGCCGCCGTACGCGCAATGACAGGAGTGACCGCACCGTGAGTCAGCAGACGAGCCAGCCCGTGAAGTACGACGCCGACGAGCTCGGCTACTTCGGCGAGACCTGGGGAGGGCGCTTCATGCCCGAGGCCCTCGTCTCCGCGCTCGACGAGCTCACGGCCGCCTGGCAGGAGGCGATGGCCGACGCCGTCTTCGTCGCCGAGTTCGAGCGGGTGCTGCGCGACTATGCCGGCACGCCCAGCCGGCTCTACCACGCCGAGCGGCTCTCCGCGGCGGTCGGCGCCCGTGTGCTGCTCAAGCGCGAGGACCTCAACCACACCGGGGCGCACAAGATCCGCAACGTCCTCGGCCAGGCGCTCCTCACCAAGCGAATGGGCAAGACGCGCGTGATCGCGGAGACCGGTGCCGGGCAGCACGGTGTCGCGAGCGCGACCGCGGCAGCCTGGTTCGACCTGGACTGCACCGTCTACATGGGTGCCGTCGACACCCGCCGCCAGGCGCTCAACGTCGCCCGGATGCAGCTCCTCGGTGCGAAGGTGGTGCCGGTCGAGTCCGGCAGCGCCACGCTCAAGGACGCCATCAACGAGGCCATGCGCGACTGGGTCGCCAGCGTCGACCACACCGCCTACCTCTTCGGCACCGCGGCCGGTCCGCACCCGTTCCCGAGCATGGTCCGCGACTTCTGCCGCGGCATCGGCGACGAGGCCCGCGCGCAGTGCCTCGAGCAGTACGGCGTGCTGCCGGACGCCATCGCTGCCTGCGTCGGTGGCGGCTCCAACGCGATCGGCCTCTTCACGGCCTTCCTCGAGGACGAGGGCGTCGAGATCCACGGCTTCGAGCCCGGTGGGGACGGGGTGGAGACCGGTCGGCACGCCGCCACGATCCACGCGGGCGAGGCCGGTGTGCTCCACGGCGCCCGCACCTACGTCCTGCAGGACGCCGACGGCCAGACCGTCGAGTCCCACTCCATCTCGGCGGGACTCGACTACCCCGGCGTGGGTCCGCAGCACTCGTGGCTCGCCGCGGCCGGGAGGGCGTCCTACACGCCGGTCACGGACGCGCAGGCGATGGAGGCGATGGCGCTGCTGAGCCGCACCGAGGGGATCATCCCGGCCATCGAGTCGGCTCACGCCGTCTACGGTGCGCTCGACGTGGCGCGTCGCCTGGGTCAGGAGAAGGGGCCCGACGCGACGATCATCGTCAACCTGAGTGGTCGCGGCGACAAGGACATGGGCACCGCGATCGAGTGGTTCGGCCTGGGGGACGCCGAGTCCGAGGCCACGGCCGACATCGCCACCGCCCCGGGCGAGGAGGCCTGATGGCATCGACCAGCGTTGCCTTCGCCCAGGCGCGCGCTGAAGGCCGCTCCGCGCTGATCGGCTACCTGCCCGCCGGATTCCCGAGTGTCGAGGGTTCGATCAAGGCCCTGCAGGTGATGGTCGAAGCCGGCTGCGACGCGATCGAGATCGGCCTGCCCTACAGCGACCCCGTCATGGACGGACCCACCATCCAGGCCGCCGCCCAAGAGGCGCTGGAGGCGGGCGTGCGCACCTCCGACGTGCTCCGGGTCGTGGAGGCCGTCGCCTCGACCGGCGTGCCGACCCTGGTGATGACCTACTGGAACCCCATCGAGCGCTACGGCGTGGACCGGTGGGCCGCCGACCTCGCCTCGGCCGGGGGAGCCGGGATGATCACGCCCGACATCACCCCCGACTACGGCTCCGCGTGGATCGCCGCCGCCGACGCCCGAGACCTCGACAAGGTCTTCCTCGTCGCGCCGAGCTCCACGGACGCGCGCGTGGCGATGACCGCCGGGGCCAGCCGCGGGTTCGTCTATGCCGCCGCGGTCATGGGGGTGACGGGCGCGCGCGACGCGACGTCGGACCTGGCCGGTCCGCTGGTCGACCGGGTGCGCGCCAACGGTGACATCCCGGTCGCCGTCGGCATCGGCGTCAGCAACGGCGACCAGGCCGCCGAGGTGGCGGCCTTCGCCGACGGCGTCATCGTCGGCTCGGCCTTCGTGCGGACCCTGCTCGACCACCCCGGGGACGAGGCGGGCGGGCTCGAGGCGCTGCGTGCGCTGACCGCGGACCTGGCCGAGGGCGTACGCCGTGGCGCGAGCTAGGGCCGCGCTGGCCGTTGCCCTGCTCGGCCTCCTGGGCGCCTGCGGTGGAGGTGCGGACCCGTCGGAGCTCACGGGCACCGTGCTCGACCCGCCGTTCGCGGTGTCGTCGACCCCGCTGGTCGACACCGCCGGCGGTTCCTTCAGCCTCACCGCGGACACCGACAAGGATCTCACCCTCGTCTTCTTCGGCTACACGCACTGCCCGGACATCTGCGGGCAGGTGATGGCCACGCTCGCCGGCACCCTGAGCCGTCTCGACGAGGAGCAGCTCGGCCGGCTCGACGTGGTCTTCGTGACCACCGATCCGGCGCGTGACGACCAGGAGGTCGTCGAGCAGTACGTCGACGCCTTCGACCCCAGCATCATCGGGCTCACCGGCGACCTCGACGACATCATCGAGGTGGCCCGGAGCCTGGCGGTGGCGGTCGACCAGGGCACCAAGCTCCCCAGCGGGGGCTACGAGGTCACCCACGGCACCCGGGTGATGGCGATCGACCGCGCCGACGACTCCACCATGATGTGGGACCAGGACGTCTCCCAGGCCCAGCTGGCCCACGACGTCACGACGTTGCTCGACGAAGGATGATGCTCCCCATGCTGTCTGTGCCGTCCCCGCTGGTGACCCTGATGACCATCCCCAGTCCGTCCGAGGGTGTGTGGCACCTCGGCCCGCTGCCCATCCGCGCCTACGCGCTCTGCATCATCGCCGGCATCGTCTTCGCGATCTGGCTCGGGGAGCGACGCTGGATCGCTCGCGGGGGCAAGGCCGGCGAGGTCAGCGACCTGGCCATCTGGGCGGTGCCGTTCGGCCTGGTGGGCGGTCGGCTCTACCACGTCATCACCGACTGGCACCTCTACTTCGGCGAGGGCAAGAACCCGGTGACCGCGTTGTACGTCTGGCGCGGGGGTCTGGGCATCTGGGGTGCCGTCGCGCTGGGCATCGTCGGGGTGTGGATCGGTGCGCGCCTGCGCGGGATCAGGCTGCTGCCGCTCCTCGACGCGCTGGCGCCCGGCGTGCTGGTCGCCCAGGCGATGGGACGCTGGGGCAACTGGTTCAACCAGGAGCTCTACGGGCGCCCGACCGACCTGCCCTGGGGGCTGGAGATCGACGTGGCGAACCGGCCGACGCAATACCTCGACGTCGCGACCTACCACCCGACCTTCCTCTACGAGTGTCTCTGGAACCTCGCCGCCTTCGCACTGCTGGTCTGGCTGGACCGTCGCTTCAGGCTCGGTCACGGTCGGGTCGCGGCGCTCTACGTCATGCTCTACACGGCCGGTCGGGGCTGGATCGAGAACCTGCGCATCGACGACGTCCAGATGAACGACGTCCTCGGCCTGCGGCTCAACGTCTGGACCTCGATCGTGCTCTTCGTCGCGGCCGCCCTGTTCTTCGTCTGGTCCGCCAGGCGACACCCCGGTCGCGACGAGATCGTGCGCACCCGCGAGCCGGAGCCCGACGACGCGGCGGACTCCACCGACCGGTCGACGGCCGATCCCACGGCCTGAAACGCACCGTGCCGGCGACGGAGGCCGGTGATAGATTCCGTCTCGCTCGGGCCAACGTCGTCCCCAGCGGTAACGCCCACCCCCCAGCCAGGCCGGGCTCTGAGCCCGGACAGCTGAGACGACGACGGGAGAACCAGTGTCCTCGACGCACGCGTTCCCGCCGAACTTCCCTCCGCCGCAGGGTCTCTACGACCCGCGTCAGGAGAAGGACGCCTGTGGTGTCGCCATGGTGGCGACCCTGACCGGTGAGGCCAGCCACGACATCGTGGCCAAGGCGCTCACCGCACTGCGCAACCTCGACCACCGCGGCGCGGCCGGCGCCGAGGTCAACTCCGGCGACGGCGCCGGGATCCTCATGCAGGTGCCCGACGCGTTCCTGCGCGAGGTCACCGACTTCGAGCTGCCCCCGGCACGGGCGTACGCCGTGGGCACCGCCTTCCTGCCGGGCACCGCCGACGCGGTCGCCGCGACGCGCCGGCGCATCGAGGAGATCGCCGCCGAGGAGGGCCTCGCCGTCCTCGGGTGGCGTGAGGTCCCGGTCGACGACTCCACCCTCGGCGCGACCGCCCGCAGCGTCATGCCGGCGTTCGCCCAGCTCTTCGTGGCCGGCAAGGGCTCCCGGGTCACCGGCATGGGCCTGGAGCGCCTGGCCTTCTGCCTGCGCAAGCGCGCCGAGTCGGAGACCGACGTCTACTTCCCGTCGCTGTCCTCGCGCACGCTGGCCTACAAGGGGATGCTCACCACCGACCAGCTCGACCAGGTCTTCCCCGACCTGACCGACGAGCGCGTCGCCTCGGCGATGGCGGTCGTGCACTCCCGCTTCTCCACCAACACCTTCCCGAGCTGGCCGTTGGCCCACCCGTTCCGCTTCATCGCGCACAACGGCGAGATCAACACCGTGATGGGCAACCGCAACTGGATGCGGGCCCGCGAGGCCCTGCTCGAGAGCGACCTGATTCCCGGCGACCTCGAGCGGCTCTTCCCGATCTGCACCCCGGGTGCGTCGGACTCGGCGTCCTTCGACGAGGTGCTCGAGCTGCTGCACCTCGGTGGCCGCTCGCTGCCCCACGCCGTGCTGATGATGATCCCCGAGGCGTGGGAGAACCACCGTGAGATGGACGCCCAGCGCCGGGCCTTCTACGAGTTCCACTCGGCGCTGATGGAGCCGTGGGACGGTCCTGCCTGCGTGGTCTTCACCGACGGCACCCAGATCGGTGCCGTGCTGGACCGCAACGGACTGCGCCCCTCGCGCTACTGGGTCACCGACGACGGTCTCGTCGTGCTCGCCTCCGAAGTGGGGGTGCTCGACCTCGACCCCGCCACCGTGGTCCGCAAGGGCCGGCTCCAGCCCGGCCGGATGTTCCTGGTCGACACCGAGGAGCACCGGATCATCGAGGACGAGGAGATCAAGGGCCAGCTCGCCGCCGAGCAGCCCTACGACGAGTGGCTCCACGCCGGGATGATCCACCTCGCCGACATCGACGAGCTCGAGCACATCGTCCACACGCACGCGTCGGTCACCCGGCGCCAGCAGATCTTCGGCT
Source organism: Propionibacteriales bacterium (assembly GCA_038259535.1). Lineage (GTDB taxonomy): Bacteria > Actinomycetota > Actinomycetes > Propionibacteriales > Nocardioidaceae > Nocardioides. The sequence goes on from JBBSOR010000130.1 coordinate 5,634, forward strand.
ACACCGAGGAAGAGCTGCGGGTCCTGCTGAGCCCGATGGCCAACACGGGCGGCGAGGCGCTCGGCTCGATGGGGACCGACACCCCGATCGCGGCGCTCAGCGACAAGCCCCGGCTGCTGTTCGACTACTTCTCGCAGCTCTTCGCCCAGGTGACCAACCCGCCCCTCGACGCGATCCGCGAGGAGCTGGTGACGTCGTTGAGCGGGTCCATCGGGCCCGAGGCCAACCTGCTGGAGCCGACGCCGGTGTCGTGTCGCCAGATCGTGCTGCCGTTCCCGGTGTTCTCCAACGACGACCTGGCCAAGATCCGCCACATCAACCGCAACGGCGACATGCCTGGCTTCCAGGTCCACATCGTGCGCGGTCTCTACGACGTCGCCGGGGGAGGGGAGGCCCTGGCCACCCGTCTCGACGAGCTGTGCGCGGAGGTCTCCGCCGCCATCGCCGACGGCGCCCGGATCATCGTGCTCTCCGACCGCCACTCGACCGCAGACCTGGCGCCCATCCCGTCGCTGCTGCTCACCGGAGCGGTCCACCACCACCTGGTCCGCGAGAAGACCCGCACCCAGGTCGGGATGCTGGTCGAGGCCGGTGACGTCCGCGAGGTCCACCACGTCGCGCTGCTCGTCGGCTACGGCGCGGCCGCGGTCAACCCCTACCTGGCGATGGAGTCCGTCGAGGACCTCGCCCGCGAGGCCTACTACGTCAAGGTCGACCCCGAGAAGGCCGTCGCCAACCTGATCAAGGCGCTCGGCAAGGGCGTGCTCAAGGTGATGTCCAAGATGGGCGTCTCCACGGTCGCCTCCTACACGGGCGCCAAGATCTTCGAGTCGGTCGGCCTGTCGCAGGGCGTCATCGAGCGCTACTTCACCGGTACGACGTCCAAGCTCGGTGGTATCGAGCTGTCGACGATCGCCGAGGAGGTGTCGCGGCGCCACGCGATCGCCTATCCCCGTGGCGGCATCGCACCAGCTCACCGTGAGCTCACCATCGGCGGCGAGTACCAGTGGCGCCGAGAGGGCGAGCCGCACCTGTTCGACCCGGAGACGGTCTTCCGGCTCCAGCACTCGACCCGCACCGGCAGCTACGACGTCTTCAAGCAGTACACCGAGCGGGTGAACCACCAGTCGCAGCGCCTGATGACGTTGCGCGGGCTCTTCACGTTCAAGGACGACGTGCGCGCACCCATCGACATCGACGAGGTCGAGCCGGTGACGGAGATCGTCAAGCGCTTCTCCACCGGCGCGATGTCCTACGGCTCGATCAGCCAGGAGGCGCACGAGACCCTGGCGATCGCCATGAACCGCCTCGGCGGCAAGTCCAACACCGGTGAGGGGGGCGAGGACGCCGACCGGCTCTACGATGCGGAGCGGCGCTCGTCGATCAAGCAGGTCGCGTCGGGTCGCTTCGGCGTCACGTCCGAGTACCTGACCAACGCCGACGACATCCAGATCAAGATGGCGCAGGGCGCGAAGCCCGGCGAGGGCGGCCAGCTGCCCGGCCACAAGGTCGACCCGTGGATCGCCAAGACCCGCTACTCCACGCCGGGCGTCGGCCTGATCAGTCCACCGCCGCACCACGACATCTACTCGATCGAGGACCTGGCGCAGCTGATCCACGACCTCAAGAACGCCAACCCGTCTGCGCGCGTCCACGTGAAGCTCGTGTCGGAGGTCGGCATCGGCACGGTCGCGGCGGGCGTGTCCAAGGCGCATGCGGACGTCGTGCTCGTCTCCGGGCACGACGGTGGCACCGGCGCCTCTCCGCTGACCTCGCTCAAGCACGCCGGCGGTCCGTGGGAGCTCGGCCTCGCCGAGACCCAGCAGACGTTGCTCCTCAACGGCCTGCGTGACCGCATCGTGGTCCAGGTCGACGGACAGATGAAGACCGGGCGCGACGTGCTCATCGGCGCCCTCCTGGGGGCCGAGGAGTACGGCTTCGCCACCGCTCCGCTGGTGGTGTCGGGCTGCATCATGATGCGGGTCTGCCACCTCGACACCTGCCCGGTGGGCATCGCCACCCA
>JBBSOR010000131.1:0-7305 GCA_038259535.1 Propionibacteriales bacterium
CCGAGGTGGTTGCCCTCGGCGGTGTGGTTGTAGACGACGTCGAGGATGACCTCGATGCCGGCGGCGTGCATCGCCTTGACCATCGACTTGAACTCCTGGACCTGCTGGCCCTGGGTGCTCGAGGCGTAGTCGGCGTGCGGGGCGAAGAAGCCGAGGGTGTTGTAGCCCCAGTAGTTGCGCAGGCCCTGGTCGAGCAGCGTCGAGTCCTGGATGAACTGGTGCACCGGCATCAGCTCGATCGCGGTGACCCCGAGCTTGGTGAGGTGGGCGGTGATCGCGGGGTGCGCGAGACCGGCGTAGGTCCCGCGCTGCTGCTCGGGCACGTCGGGGTGCAGCTGGGTGAGGCCCTTGACGTGCGCCTCGTAGATGAAGGACTCGTTGTAGGGGATGGAGAGGCGGCGGTCGCCCTCCCAGTCGAAGAACGGGTTGATGACCACGCCGTGGGTCATGTGCGCGGCGGAGTCGTCGTCGTTGCGCGAGTCCTCGTCGCCGAAGTCGTAGCCGAAGAGCGACTGGTCCCAGTCGATCTCGCCGGCGGTCGCCTTCGCGTAGGGGTCGAGCAGCAGCTTGTGAGGGTTGCAGCGCAACCCCTGCGTCGGGTCCCAGGGACCGTGGACGCGGTAGCCGTAGCGCTGGCCGGGTTGGGCCGTCGGGAGGTAGCAGTGCCACACGTACGCGTCGACCTCGGTGACCTCCAGCTTCGTCTCGACGAAGGCGCCGGGGTGGTCGGGGTCGGGGTCGAACAGACACAGCTCGACGCGCTCGGCCACCTCGCTGAAGAGGGCGAAGTTCGTGCCGCTGCCGTCGAAGGTCGCGCCGAGGGGGTAGGGCATGCCGGGCCAGTTCTCCATCACCCCCCTGACGCTACCGGCGCGCACACCCGGACCGGCGATTCGTCCACCCCGTCAGGTGGTGGCGGTGACGACCGTCACCGCGGGCACCCGACTCCCCCGACGGGGAATCGCCGCGCTGCGGCTCACCCCTTAGAATGGGCCTACGGACCCACGTGACCACCTGCGCGAGGACATCGCATGAACCGACCGAACCGCTCCGCGAATACTCGGGCTGCCGACCGGACCGGGCCCTCGCGACGGACTCTCCTGCGCACCGGAGCATGGACCGCGCCCGTGGTGGCGGTCGCCGCCACCGCGCCCGCCTTCGCGTCGTCGATGGGCATCACGGGCACCCAGCAGGCGGTGCGCAGCGACGCCACGTCCGTCGACTCGTCGGGCACGGTCACCAACAACACGGGTGCGTCCGTGACCGTGACCTTGACCTGGACGTGGCTCTGCGACAGCACGGGCTCCGGCGCCGGCCGGTTCACATCCGGCTCGGGACAGGCCACCGGGTGGAACGTCTCCTCCTTCGTCTTCATCTCGAGTGGCGGTGACTCGCAGCGGGGCGCCCGCCTCGTGGTGAGCCGGGTGGTGGCGGGCGGCACGACCGTCCCCTTCCCCACGATCACCATGGAGCCCTCGTCGGCCAAGGTGACCGGCACCGTGACGGCGACCCTGTCCGCAGCGGCCTCCGTCACCGTCGTCCAGCCGGCAGTGGTCGCCTTCACCGCCTACACCAGCGCGCGGCGAGCGCCAGCACCGCGCACCAAGCCCGGCCAACCGTCTGACGTCATCACCCTCGGCCCCTAGGGCTGCGCGGTCGCGGCGGCGCTTGCCGCGAGTGCCTCGAGAGCGATCACCGCCTGGGGGCCGCCGTTGGTCAAGTTGATCTGGACGGCCACCGCCGGGTGGTTCCCCGGGTCGAAGGCGACGAACGCCGAGTGCGCGTCGGAGACGCCCAGGCCGAGGGCGATGAGGCTGCCGGCGCGGCCGCGAGAGCGAGCAGGTCGTCGACGGTCGACTCGAGGGCGCCCGCGGCCCCGCACCATGAAGGCAGTTGGCCGGACGTCCGGCACTCACACGCTCAGGCAACCAGCCAGCGGCACCCAACTGCCTGCTTGGTGCGAGGTCACGGCGCAGGCTGCACGCTCACCGCAGCCGTGCTGCTGGCAGCGACGGTCGGGTTGCTCGGTGAGCCCGGGAGGGTGAGGGGCAGGTCGAGCGGCGCCTCGAGCCGCACCGTGACGGAGCGTCCGATCGGGTCGATGCGGACGCCGACCTCGATGCCGGGGTACTTCCGGCCAGCGCCCGCACGCGCGAGGTAGTCGCGGACCGCCGCACCGACGGCGGCCTCCCGCTGGGAGAGCCGCTCGGCGTCCAGGCCCTGCTCGTAGACCCCGGACGACCCGAGGTCCGCACCGTAGAGGGCCGCACCGTCGGCGAGGTTGTCGAGGCCCTGGCGCTGGAGATAGGCGGCGGAGGCGTCGAGCACCATGACGATGGCCATCAGCAGGATGCCGGCGAAGCCGATGATCAGCAGGGTCACCTGGCCGCCCTCGTCTCGGCGTCGCCGCATCACTGCTCGTCCTCGGGAGCACTCTCGACGTACTGGCCGATCGGCACGGTGTGGCTGGCGTCCAGGGAGAAGCTGACCGCCTGCTTGCCCAGGATCACCGGGAAGAACGGGAGGTCGACACCCGAGTCCACGCGAATCGTGATCACCGCGGTGCCGACGTGGCAGTTGCCGCCCGGCGCCTCGCAGGTGATCTCGACCCGAGCCTGCTGACCGGGTGTCCCCTGGTCCGCCAGGACCTGCTCGACGACCGCCCGGGCCCGGGCCTCTCCCGAGGCGTCGTCGGGCGCGAGGGCGTACGCACGTCCAGCCGCGCGTGCCGCGGCACTGGTGGCGAAGGCACCCTGCTGGACCTCGAAGACCGACATGACGATCCAGATCAGCGGCACCAGCAGGATGATCGCGAGCCAGCTGAACTCCACGAGTGCCGACCCGGCGTCGTCCCGGCTCCGGGTGGATCGTCGCGCGCTCACGGCTGGTCCTCGGCGATTGCATGTCCGACGACCCGGATGTGGACGCCGGGTCCCCCGAGGCCCAGCACGGAGACGTCGGCCTCGACGACAGCCTCGAAGCCGGGCGCACCGCCGACGGGCGCGGGACGGACGCTCACCGACCGCACGAACTCCTGCGACAGGGCACCGTCGACCAGCTCCTCCACCTTGGCCCTCCCGGCCGGCGCCGACGAGCCGGCGACGGCAGCGTGACGCGCGCCCTCGGCAGCCGCGGAGGCCAGGGTGTTGCGCACGTGGAGGACGAGTGCGAGCTGGAGGATCCCGAGCACGAGCGGCAGCAGCACCAGCAGCACGAGGACGAAGTCGACGACCGCTGCTCCCCGCTCGCCGGTGCGGGCGCGGGCGATCACGCCTGCGACCTAGCCGCTCACCATCGAGAACGCCTGCCGGAGCAGGCTCATCAGCTCGTCGCTGACGAACGGGGTCAGCGCGGCGACGACGATGGCCGTCATCAGGGTCACCATGACCCAGCCCGGCACGTCACCCCGCTCGTCGCGCGATCGGCCCGAGCCGGTGGAGGCGAGGAGGAACAGCAGTCCCGAGACGAACTGGTGCATGGTCATGTCCTTTCAAGGGGCAACACAGTGGTCAGGGCGTGGCGAGCCGGAGGCCCAGCACGCCGGGATAGAAGGCGAACAGGATCGTCACCGGCAGCACGAAGAACACGACCGGCGCCATCATCGCGATCTCCTTGCGGGCCGCGGTCTCGATGAGCAGCCGGCGCCCGGCCTCGCGTACGTCGGCCGCCTGGGCGTGCAGCACGTCGGCGAGGGGGGTGCCGCGCTCCATCGCCACGGTGATGCCCGTCGCGAAGCGCGCGACGATCGGCAGGCCGGTGGCCCGGGCGAGGGACTCGAAGGCGGACCCGACCGGCTCCCCTGTGCGGATCCGCGCGAGCACCTGCGCGAGGTCCTCGGACAGCGCGCCATGGCTGCGCCGCACCACCCGGTCGAGCGCGGAGACCGGACTCTCGCCGGCGGCGACGGAGAGGGCGAGCAGCTCGGCCACGGTGGGGAACTCGGTGAGGACCTGCCGCTCGCGGTTCTTGACCTGCGTGCTGAGCCGGTTGTCGCGGAGGAAGACACCGCAGACGAGACCGAGGAGGCAGAACACCATGGTCGAGCCGACGCTGCCGACCCCGCCGAGGGCGCGGACCAGGCCGAGTGCGGCCGCCGCTGAGAAGCCGACCAGCCCCCAGACGACCTGCTCGGTGCGGAAGTCCTGCACGGTGCGCTCCAGCCCGGCGCGCTGGAGACGACGGCGGACGGACGAGCTGCCGCCGAGCACCCGCTCCACCAGGTCGCCGCCCGCCTGCAGGAGCGGACCGAAGATCCCCGCGGCGGCCGAGGTGGGCGAGGCGGACACCGCTCGCAGCGCGGGACCCTGGTCCCTCATCGGCAGGTCGCGCACGTAGGGCAGGACGCGGTCGGCCAGCTGCGGTCGACGCAGCACGCTGAGCCGCAGCACGACCGGGACGAGGCCGGCTCCGGCGATCCCGCCGAGCACGCCACCCCACACCAGCGTGCTCACGACAGGATCCGCTTCTCGACGGGGAGCCGGCCGATCCGCATCATCGCGGCATAGGCCAGCACGCAGACAGCGAGCCCGACGCCGAGCACGAGCACCCCGCCGGGCGAGGCGTAGTGCCGGATCGCGCTGGTCTGGAACGACATCAGCAACAGCACGATCCACGGTGCCGACACCGCCAGTCGGGCGCCGTTGACGGTCCACGCCTGCCGCGACTCGAGCTCGGAGCGGGTGCGGGCGTCGTCGCGCAGGAATCCCGAGAGGTTGCGCAGCAGCCGACCCAGGTCGCCACCGCCCACCTCGCGCGCGAGGCGCAGACCCTCGATCACCCGGTCCCCCACCGGGTCGGCCAGCCGGTCCTTCAGCCGGTCGAGGCACTCCCCGAACCGGCCGGTCACCTGGTAGTCGAGGGCGAACTGTGCGAAGTCGTGCCGCAGCGCCTGCGGTCCGGTCGTGCCGAGCGCGGCCACCGCGTCGGGCAGCGACAACCCGGCTCGTACGGCGCTGGCGAGGTTGTCGACCGCCTCGGGCCACACCTCGGCGAAGTCACGCAGGCGCCGGGCGGCGCGCTGTCGCAGGACGGCGATCGGCACGTAGGCCGCCATCGCGGCGAACACGACGGCGACGGGCACGGTCCGCGAGACGGCCTGGACGAGCGCGAAGGCCACCGCGAAGAGCACGGCGCAGAGGGAGACCACGCTGGCGGGGGTCACGTCGCTCAGACCGGCCCGGCCGAGCAGTCGGTCGAGCGCGGTGGTCCTCGGGGTCGGGACCCGGGGTTGCCGCGGCAGCGCGAACGCGGCCCAGATGAGGAGCAGCCCGACGCCCAGGCCCAGCCCGACCAGCGCACCCATCAGCGCTCCCCCGCCTCGGCGGCCAGCACCGGGTGGATGTCGATGCCGACGCGTTCGTAGCGCTCGACCTGCGCAGGCACGCCACCCGAGCGCCGGAGGTCCGTGCCGTGGCGCACGAAGATCGGCTCGACCTCGATCACGTCGGCCTCCACCCGGCCCGGCACCGAGACGATCTCGTTGACGCGTCGGACGCCGTCGGCTCCCACGCCGAGGTGGACGACCAGGTCGACCGACGTCGCCACGGTCGGCACGACGAAGCGGGCGGAGATGTTGTCGCCGGCGAGGAGCGGGAGCGTGCACATCTTGACGAGGGCCTCACGCGCACTGTTGGCGTGGAGGGTGCACATGCCGGGCAGCCCCGAGTTGAGGGCCAGGAGCAGGTCGAGGCACTCGGCGGCTCGCACCTCACCGACCAGGATGCGGCTCGGCCGCATGCGCAGCGCCTCCTTGACCAGGTCGCGCAGGACGATCTCGCCGGTCTGCTCGAGACCGGCCTGCCGGGTCTGCATGGCGACCCAGTCGGGGTGGCTGAACCGCAGCTCGAAGACCTCCTCGACACTGACCACCCGCTCGCCTCCCGGCACCGCTGCGGACAGGCAGTTGAGCATCGTGGTCTTCCCGGCCTGCGTGCCGCCGGCCACGAGGATGTTGAGGCCGGCCCGCACCGACGCCTCGAGGAACCGTGCCGCCTGCGGCGTCAGGCTGCCGAGCGACACCAGGTCGGAGAGCCGGTGGGCGCGGAGCAGGAACTTGCGGATGTTGACCGCAGTGAAATAACCCCCGACAGCCTGACCTGCACAAACGTCGTTCGGCATGGCGACCTCGCAAGGAGACGCACCGAGCAGGTGCGCCTCGACCGAGGCGGCAACTCGGAGACCACACTGGGGTGCTCTCCGCCCGTCTCAGCGCGCCGCGTAAGGAGATCTCGGAGAGGTCCCTCGCTGAAGGGTTTCAGAGCTTACGCGGCGCAAAGAGCGGCGCGGCGGCTGATCCTTGTGCACCGCTCTGAACTATCGGAGCCGCGCGGTCGCGGGCACGAAGTTCATCGGCGGGGAGCCGTCTTGACGGGTGATGAGGAACAATCGCATAGTGCCTATCACTCGGCGTGACCTGATCGAACTGTTCGGCAGCGCCTGCGATCTGGGCAGCGCCGGTGTATTCGTAGGCGCTGGGCTGTCGTCAGCCGCTGGTCTTCCCGGGTGGGAAGAGTTGCTGGAGGCTCCCCGCGCGGCCTCGATCATCCCACTGATGAGACACGACCTGCCACTGATGGCCGAATACATCCTCCTCGAGCCGACCTACTCTCGCGCCCGTCTCGAGCAGCACATCCTCGACGAGACCCTTGCGGCCGGCGTGGACGCTACGGACAGCCACCGATCGCTGGCGCGACTAGACGTAGACCAGGTGTGGACAACTAATTACGACCCGCTCATCGAACGTGCCGACCCGGCTGCGCTCGTCCTATCAAGCGACGACGACGTACGGCTGATCGGGACCGCGCGCAAGACCATCATCAAGTTGCACGGCAGCATCAACCCCAACGGACCGAACCCCGCGTGGGCCGACCCGCCTGTGATCACGCGATCTGACTTCGAGACCTACGAGGACCAGCACCGTCGCCTGTGGGCCCTGCTCAGGGCCTCGTACCTCTCCAAGACCCTGCTGTTCCTCGGCTTCAGCTTCGCTGACGCGAACATCGAGATCCTTCAGCGGCTGGCGCGGCGGCACGGGACTGCGGCGCGTGACCGCCACATCACTGTGTTGAAGACCCCGGACGGCTCTAGCACTGACGACCTACGTCGCCACAACCTCAAGGTCCGCGATCTTGAGAGCAGCGGTGTCCTTGTTCATGAGGTAGCCGAGTACGAGGACCTGCCGCTTCTGTTGACCGAACTAGTCAGGCGCACCCGACCACCCCGCTTGTTCATCTCAGGTAGCAAGGCCGAGGACGATTACGACCGCGTGTGCGCGGAGATGGCCAACGCGCTGGCAGACCGCACCGA
>JBBSOR010000132.1:0-6927 GCA_038259535.1 Propionibacteriales bacterium
ATGACGATGCGGATCTACGCGCGGCGCAAGGGCTGGGACTACGGCGCCACCACCGTGACCCTCACCCACGACCGCGTGCACGCGAAGGACTGCGCCGAGTGCGAGAGCACCAGTGGCTACGTCGACCGGATCCACCGCGTGATCGACCTCGACCCAGCGCTCGACGACGGGCAGCGCCGGGCTCTGGTGGCGATCGCCGACAAGTGCCCGGTGCACCGCACCCTCACCCACGAGGTCGTGATCACCACCGAGGCCGTCGGCACCACGGTGAGGTGAAGCGGTCCGACGAGGTCGTGGTGGAACCCGGTACCTGACGGACCAGGGGCGACGGCCGCTGCCGACCCTTCCCCCAGCGTTCCGTGAACCCGTCGGCACATCACCGAGCTCTGCGTCGCCGCCGGCGCTGCGGTGCCGACGGTCTCCGAGACCCCGTACCTGGTGATCAGGGCCATCGGTCTGCTCGACAAGGACGCGCGCGCCGCAGCCAAGGTCGCCTCCCAGTTCCAGCACCCGTTCGTGATCGACGACAGGGCCGCTCGTGACAGGTTCGGGCTCCAGCCACGCCCCTGGGCCGACATCGTCGCCGAGACCGCAGCCGCACTGGCTGAACGCCACGACCTCAGGCAGGAGTGGACCGGTGAGCGCCACCGACCTCCCCGCCCGCCGACCCGTCACGGGGGTGTTCCTGATCGGCTCTGCCGTCCTGAGCATCATCGGATTCCTGGTGCTGGGCACTCAGTTCGGCTGGCCTGACGTCCTGGACGAACCCGGGACCACCGCCCTGGACGCCTACCGTGACGCCGAGACCCCGATCCGCGTGGGCTTCTACGTCATGGCCATGGCCAGCCTCGCGATGATCCCGGCGGCCTACGGCCTACGGCCTGCATGCCGCACTCAGCCGTGACCACGTCGCCGCCCGCGCGCTGACCGCCATCGGTGTCCTTGGCGCCTTCGCCCAGATGCTCGGCTGGCTGCGCTGGGTCACGGCGGTGCCGGTCCAGGCAGACCTGTGGGAGCAGGCCGGGACCGACGAGTCGGCGCGCTTCGCGGTCGCCACGTCGTACGACACCCTCAACGCCTACGCCGGCGCCACGCTCGGGGAGCGCCTCGGCTGGCTCCTCCAGGGCATCTGGGCCGTCGGCGTTTTCGTCCTCGCCGAGCGAGCCGTGGGGGTGCCGCGATGGCTCTCCTCCGTCGGCCTGGTCCTCTCCCTCGGATGGGCCGTCCTGACCCCCCTCGGCACCGCTGCCGACGTCGGATGGGCCGAGGCTGCCGGCGTGGCCGTCCTCTACACCGGCTGGTACCTCTGGATGGCCCTCCTCGGCAGCGTGCTGCTCCGGCGAAGGGTCGGTCCAGCGGGCGTGCAGAACCCGGACTCCCGTGTGCCGGCGGAGTGCGGCTCATGACCTCGTCGGCGCCGGCGCGGTGGTACGCCGGGTGGCTGCTCACCTTCCTCGGCTTCCCCCTCGGCGGGCTGCCCGCCATCGCCCTGGGCGGTGTCGACGACGTGATCAGTGCGCTCGTCGGCTGAGCCGCGGCCGGACTGGTGATCGGAGCCGCTCAAGGCGTGGCCCTGAGTCGACTGACCCGCATCCGCGCCAGCACCGACCTCTCGCCGTGGCGGCTCGTGCTCCGGTGGTCGCTGTCCAGCGGAGCGGGGTTGTCGCTCGGCCTCGCCGTGGGGTCGGCAGTCGTGGGCTACGGCACCTCCGGAGCCGATCTCCTCACTCAGGGACTGCTCAGCGGGATCGGCATCGGGGCGGCGCAAGGTGGGGCCGTGCGGCCGTGGCTCGGGGCACCCTCCGCCGTCGCTTGGGCGACCGCCGTGACCCTGCTGTGGCCGCTCGCCTGGACCGTGACACGACTGGCCGGGGTCTCGGTCGAGGACCAGTTCGCGGTCTTCGGCGCCAGCGGAGCTCTCACCTTCTGCGCCCTGTCCGGCCTGGTGATGACGGGCTGCTGTGTCGGCGCAGCTGACCCGTGGTCGGCCGGCGCGCCCACGGCGCCGAGAGGCGGGCTCGTCGACCGTTGGGTGCGCGCCGCAAGCACGTTGACGATCCCCGCCATCCGAGCAATAGTTAGCCGTGTGCCTAAGTATTACACCGCTCTCGACTCCGTGCTCCGCGCTCTCGCGGATCCCACGCGCAGGGCGGTCGTGGAACGGTTGGCGGCGTCACCAGCCGTCGTGTCCGAGCTCGCGGCGCCGTTCTCGATGTCGCTGCCGACCCTCATGCAGCACCTGCGTGTCCTCGAGGACGCGGGACTCGTGACGTCGCAGAAGCACGGACGCGTCCGCACGGTGAGCCTGCTCCCGGCCGCGCTCGACGTCCTCCACCTGTGGCTCGGCGAGCAACGAACCCCTGCAGAGGACCAAGCCGACCGGCTCGGTGTCCACCTGATCCGCACGACTCCGAAGGAAATCCGATGACCCGCGTTCGCATCGACCTGTTCGCCTCGCTGGACGGCTACTCCTCGACGACCGACCACAGCCCCGAGAATCCGATGGGCGCGGACTGGGGCCGCCTGACCGCGGCCTACGCCGCGACCCGCACGTTCCAGGAGAGCGTCCTGGGCGACACCAGCGGCACCGGGACGACCGGCGTCGACGACTCCTACGCCGCGGGGCACTCCACGGGGGTCGGCGCCGAGATCATGGGGGCGGGCATGTTCGGCCTGCACGCGTTCCACGACGATCCGGACTGGAAGGGCTGGTGGGGGGACCGGCCGCCGTTCGGCTACCCGGTCTACGTGCTCAGCCACACCGCGCCGCGTCCGGCGATCCCGATGCGGAACGACACGACGTTCCACTTCCGCAACGCCGCCATCGTGGACGTGCTCGCCGAGGCGACCGAGTCCGCCGGCGGGCAGGACGTGAGGGTGGGTGGTGGGGTCGGCGTCGCGAGGGACTTCCTGCGTGCCGGCCTGGTCGACCAGCTGCACGTCATGATCGCCCCCATCCTGCTCGACCGGGGCACTCGACTGTGGGAGGACCTGCGCGGCCTCGAACACACCCACGAGGTGACCACCGAGGTGGCCGAGAGCGGCACGACCCACGTCACCTTCACGCGATAGGACGCACTCATGACGATCGAACGCCGTCTGGCCCACGCCTCGTTCACCCTGACCCGCGACTACCCCGTTGCCCTCGAACGCGTCTGGGACGCGTTCGCCGAGGAGGACCAGAAGCGGCGCTGGTTCGGCAGCGGTGACGTCGTGGACACCGGCAGGTGGGCCTTCGACTTCCGTGTCGGCGGCCGCGACGTCGACGAGGGGACGTTCCACGACGGTCCGGTCTCCCGGTACGAGGCGACGTACGCCGACATCGTCGAGCATGTCCGCATCGTCACCACCTATGACATGTGGCTCGACGGAGCCCACATGTCGACGTCGGTTGCGTCGCTCGAGTTCGAACCCGTCACCAAGGGCACTCGATTCACTCACGTCGAGCACGGCGTCTTCTTCGACCAGTTCTGGTCCGACGGAGCCCAGCGCGAGAAGGGCAGCCGGGGCCTGCTCGAGAACCTCGGGGAGTACCTCGCCCGCTGAGCGGGATCCGAGCACCCCGGGGTGTGAGGTGGTTGCCGGCGCGGCGGGCGTCCTCGGCGCGGTGCTGGCGCGCCGTGCGGGGTCATTCCTGCGTGCTCAGCAGGGCTGAAGCGATCGCGTCGGTGGGGGAGTCGAGTGGAGGCCGTGGCGGGCGCTGCGCCTGGGCGACGGCAGCACGCGGAGCTGCCGCACGACTGGTGCGGCAGGTGGAGCGGTCTCACGGCAGGAGGATCACCTTGCCGCTGAGGGTGCGGGACTCGGCGAGGGCGAACGCGGCTGCCGCGTCCTCGAGAGGAAAGCGGGCGGCGATGGTGGAGGTGATGGTGCCGTCGGCGAGCAGGGCGAAGACGTGCCCGAGATCCTCTTGCAGGTGGCGGCGGAAGCGGGCGGGGCGGAGCCTGTGGCCGGACCAGAGGTTGTAGAAGGCGGCGCTTCTGCCGTTGGGCAGGGAGTTCCACAGCGCCGACTGGCCGACCGCCTTGGCGAAGGGGAGCCCCAGGCTGCCGTTGCCGCTGGCGGCTTCGATGATCGCGTACGAGACGAGCGCGCCGCCCCGCGCGAGCAGCGACCACGCGGTCCGGGTGGTCGCGCCGCCGACGTTGTCGAAGACGGCGTCGAACCCGCGCGGGGCCAGCTCACGGAGCCGTCCGGCGAGGTCCGGATCGCCGTAGTCGACGGGCTCGACCCCGTTCGCGCGCAGCGTCTCGTGGTGGCGGGGTGAGGCGGCGCCGATGACGCGGGCGCCGTGGTGCTGGGCGAGCTGGATGAGGATTCCGCCGACCCCGCCGTTGGCGCCGAACACGAGGATCGTCGCGCCGGGCTTGACGCGGGCTGCGCGGTGCAGCATCTGCCAGGCGGTGACGCCGTTGACGACCACGGTCTCGGCGTCCTCGGAGGCGATGCCTTCCGGGACGATGACGCTGTCGCGGGCCTCGACGACGGCGTGCCCGGTCCAGGCTCCGGTCTTCGTCATGGTCGCGACCCGGCGGCCCACGAGAGCCGCCTCGGCGGGGGAGCCGGCGGCCAGCACGGTGCCCACCAGGTCGTACCCGGGGACGAAGGGGAAGGCGGGTTGGCCGTAGTAGCGGCCGCGGCGCATCGCCTGCTCCGCGTAGGAGATGCCGGTGGCCTCGACCGCCACGAGCAGCTGCCCGTCGCCCGGACCCGTGACGGGCACGGTCCTGACCTCGACGCCGTGGGGCTCGACGAGGCCGGGCAGGAAGACCGCGGTGGTGGTGGTCGGGATGGACGACGAGGGCATGGAGAGCTCCTGTGACAGGTGGAGGGCGGTGTGTCGCCCACGGCGCGGACGCGCTCGTGGCCGCTGGTGCGCGCTGGTGGGTCTATGCGAGACGGGGTGACGTGGACACCAGGCCGCGGTCGATGAAGCCGGTCATCCAGGTGAAGCTGTCGTCGACGTCGGTGTCCATCTGGAAGCCCCCGATCGCCTCCAGGGACACGAAGCCGTGCAGGAGGCTGCGCAGCATCCGCAGGGCGTGAACCTCCTCGTGGGGGTGGAGTCGGTAGCCGTGCAGCATGGCGGTCCAGGACGCGAGCACCCGGTCGACGGCCGGGGCAAGTGGATCGTCGGGACCCTGGACTCGGGCGGCGTTGCCTGCGGCGTACCGCCCAGGATGCTGCAGCACGTAGCTCCGCATGGCCCGGGCTCCGGCGACGAGTGCGTCGCTTCCTGCCAGCCCCTGCGTGGCGTCGCGGACCGCGTCCGCGAGCTCGTGCATCGCCAGGACGGCGATCCGGTGGGTGAGGTCGGCCTTGTCGGTGACGTGCTTGTACAGCGAGGGCGCCCGGACACCGAGCCGTTCGGCGAGCAGGCCCATGCTCAAGTTCTCGAAGCCCACCTCGTCGACCAGGGCGGCGGCCGCCTCGGTGACGGACGACGCGACCAGCCCGGCCCTAGGCACGGGCCAGGGTCCGAGCCAGGAACGGGAGGGTGAGGTCGAGCACCTCGTCGGGGGTCTGCGCGTGCGGGTAGTGGCCTGCGCCCTCGATGACCGCAAGCTCCCCCAGGCCGGTGGGCAGGTCCGCGATGACCTTCTCGCCCTCGGCTCGCGGGTCCGCCCAGTCGGGGTCGAGGCTGCCCATGACGACGAGGACGGGGCAGGCGACGTGGGGCAGTTGGGCGCCGGCGTCGGTGGGTGCGCTGCGGCCCATCGCTTGCAGGGCCTTCATCCGTCCCGGCTCGTGCAACGTCGTCCGGGTCCGCTCCAGCTCCTCGGCCCAGTCGGCCGGCTTGGTCGGATAGGCCAGGTCGAGGTACTTCGTCCAAGCCGACAGGCTCCCGAAGACACCCGTCCTGGTCAGGAGCGTGGACGCCGTCCGGTAGCGCTTCATCCGCAGCAGCCCGCCCAGCGGGACCGACTGCTTGCGCGTGAAGGGCGCCAGCTCCACGACCCCGCTGATCAGGTCGGGCGCCGTGGCGGCCGCGATGGTTGCGGCCCCGCCGCTCAGCGACTGGCCCACGATCACCGCCGGGCCTCCGAGGTGGCGGACCACGCCGACCAGGTCCCCGGCGATGTCGGTGCGGCTGTACCCGTCCCAACCCAGGCTCGACTCGCCGGCCCCGCGGATGTCGACGTTCGCGACCCGGTACCCCGCGGCCACCAGGCCTGGGACCACGAACCGGTAGGAGCGACGGCTGTCTCCCATGCCGTGCGCCAGGACCACCAAGGGGCCCTCGCCAGTCACGTCGTGAGCGATGGTGCCGCCGGCCAGACTCAGGTACTCGGTCATGACATCCTCCGTGTGGGTAAGTGCGTTAGCCAAAAGCTAGCACAGTTAGCCATCTGGCAACAGTGCTGTCGCGCTCCCCTCCGCGTACGGCTTGCGAGTCGTCGCGGCGTTAATGACCATCCGTCGCCGCTCCCGATGGTCAGGATCGTGACGACCGGCCGTTCGGACGGCGCCACGGCTGCGTCGAGCTACTCGGGCACGGACACGAGGCAGAAGGGATGCCCCGCAGGATCGGCGTAGGTCCGCCAGGCCCGGGGGCCGGGGTCCAGAAGCTCCGTCAGCGGGCGAGCACCTGCCCTCTCGACCGCGAGGCCGGCGTCGTGCAGGAAGGAGAACCGGCCGCCGGGCTCCCAGCGGAGAGTCAGCCAGTCAGAGCCGCCCTCAGGCTCGGACAGGTCGAGGACCTCCTGCCAGACCGGGCCAGGCGCTCGGCGTCGTCGCACTCCAGGATCAGCTGGGGCAGGCTGTCGACGGTCATCGCTGCAACCGACGCGCCGGCGCTCCGTCCGCTGCCCGCAGCAGCGCTCAGGGAAGGTAGGTGTAGCAGCGGGGCAGTGGCCCGTCGGTGCTGTCGTCCCAGTCGAAGGGTTCGATGAAGCAGGCTCGCTCGATGCGGCGGTCGTCGGTGCG
>JBBSOR010000133.1:0-6856 GCA_038259535.1 Propionibacteriales bacterium
GGCCCGCATCGCCACGGGCGCCGGCATCCCGGTCGTGCTGACCTCGGCCGCCCAAGCCTCGGATGCGCTCGGGGGGGCGGAGGTCGGCACGCTCTTCACGGCCACCGGCAAACGGCGTCCGACCCGGCTGCTGTGGCTGGCGCACGCGACGTCCGGTGTGGGGACACTGACGCTCGACGCCGGAGCCGTCCGCGCGGTGGTCTCGCGTGGCGCCTCGCTGCTGCCGGCCGGGATCACCGGGGTCTCCGGGACTTTCGTGGCGGGCGACGCGGTCGACCTCCTCGGCCCGGACGGCGCGACCGTGGCGCGCGGGCTCGTGAACTTCGACGCCAGCGAGATCCCGGCGCTGCTCGGGCGGTCGACCAGCGAGCTCAAGACGGCCCTCGGTGCGGCGTATGAGCGTGAGGTCATCCACCGCGACGACCTGGTGCTGCTCGGCTGACTGCCGTGGCTACCGCAGGACCTACCCTCTGGCCATGACACCTGCACGGTTCTGGGAGCTGGTGGACACGCTCGAGGACGTTGCTGACGACCTGAGCTGTGCGGGACTCGATGCACTCCTGCGTCAGACAGGGGAGGGACCGGGCTTCCTCGAATCCGTGCTGGCAGCACACGAGGTCGACCATGTCAGGGGCAGTGGGCTGAAGCAGACGCACTTCTCGTCGCGGGGGCCGAGGAAGGCCGTGAGGCTGCGCCCACCGACGACGGCGAGCCCGTTCCGCCGGTCGGCGTGACCTTCCAGTGGCTTGCAGTTCCCGCCCCCGAGGGTGTCACGGACAGACGGCACCGCCCGCGGACAGCCACTCGCCCCTCGGCTGGATCAGGCCCGTGTCAGTGGCAGCCGTCTCGAGGTTCGAGCGCGACGGCGCCGAGACGGTCGTGCTGGTGGTGCCGACCAGCGACTTCCCAGCCACCGGATCCCGCGTCGAGAGCTATCTCGCAGCGGTGCACCGATTGCTGGACGCGGCCGAGGCCTGACAGCACACCCGTGGGTGGCTACGTTCTGTACGGGCTCGCGCCGCGGACCGAAGCACGCTCCCGAGCCGAAACGTCTGGCCCCGGCCATGGTCAGATCTGTGACCGATGTGGTGAGACCTCACGCTCTTCGATGAATCTGAGCGCGGAATGGATCGAACGTGTGTTCTATAACACACGACAGGTCGGGTAGCGTCGGTGGTGCGGTCCCAGGCAGTCGGGACCGGACCCGACGAGAGGAGGCCACCGTGACAAGCCCGATCCAGCACCCGATCGTCGCGGTGGCCTCCGACATCCGCTCGCTCCTCAAGGGTGTCGTGGGGGTGAACCCGACGTTCATGACCACCGACGACAAAGCTGTGGCGTTGTGTGAGCTGGTCCGTGCCGAGGGCCAGCTCGCCGAGCTCCGGCTCCGGGTGCTGGCCGATGCGGGTGACGTGGCCGAGGCGACGGGTGCGAAGGACCCCGGATGCTGGTTGGCGCACCAGACCCGGACCCGGTTCGCTGACGCCCGCGCCGACGCCGCGTTGGCTGCGTCGTTGGAGCGTGAGCGGCCGGTCCTCGCTTCGGGGATGCGCGAGGGCCTGGTGACGCTCGACCAGGCCCACACCATCCGTCGTGCCCTCGACGCGCTCCCCGCATCCGTCGACGCCGAGACCCTCGCACTGGCTGAGACGCACCTGGTCACCTGTGCGGGCACGTTCGGGCCGAAGGAGCTCGGACGCCTGGGCCGGCGGATCCTCGACGTCGTGGCCCCCGCGATCGCGGAGAAGGCCGAAGCCGAACGCCTCGCCGCCCTCGAAGCCGCCGCCGCGGACCACACCCGGATGACGATGCGCCGCCAGGGCGACGGCACCACCCGGATCTCCGCACGCGTGCCCGACGCGGTCGCAACCCGGTTCGCGACCTACCTCGAAGCCTTCACCAACCCCCGCCAGAATGGCGCCGTATCTGGAGTCGACCCGGCCCAGCACAACCCGGCCCCCGACCCGCTCACGGACCCGTTGACCCGGCTGCACTATCCCAAACGCCTCGGTGAGGCGCTGGGCCAGTTCCTCGAGACCCTCGACGCGGCCCGGCTCCCGATCCACGGCGGGGACGCCACCACCGTCATCGTCACGATCCCCCTGGCCTCACTCCGCGCCGAGCTTGCTGCCGGGGACCTCCTCGGTGCCGGACTCGTACCGGGTGATGACCTCACCGGGGACCGGATCACCGCCAGCGAGGCCCGACGGCTGGCGTGCACCGCGAAGATCCTCCCCGCCGTCCTCAACGGCCCCAGCCTGCCCCTCGACCTCGGCCGCGCCCGCAGGCTCTTCACACCCGCCCAACGCAAAGCACTCCTCATCCGCGACCACACCTGCCGCGCCGAAGGATGCGAGACCCCCGGCACCTGGTGCGAGGCCCACCACCTCAACCCCTGGCACACCGGCGGCACCACCGACCTCGACAACGCAGTCCTGCTCTGCCAGCACCACCACCACCGCATCCACGACCCCGCCTACCGCACCGACCGCCTCCCCAACGGCGACCACAGATTCCACCGACGCACCTAGGACGAGGTCAGTCGCCAGACACGACCATGGTGGACAGGTGTGTCGCGACAGATGCAATCTCCCGCGCGGCGCGCTCGGCGATGGATGCTTCGTCGAGGAGGCCGCCTCCGCACGCCTCGATCTGGAGGCGCCACACCACGATGGTCCGTCTGGCGCGCCGCTGGTCGGTATAGATGCCTGGTTTCGGATCGAGGCATTCCCCGGAGAGCGGCCCCACCGGTGAGCCGACCACAGGCCTCCATGTCCCCTCGTGAGGGAGCCGGACTTCAGGCGCAATCATCACCACCGATCCGGGTGTCGTAGTGGCCACTCCGGGATCAGTCGCCGCCGCGGTCCTGGTCTGGGTAGCGCTCGGCGTGAGCCCCGATGGTTCGCGAGCCGGATCAGAGCCGCACCCGGTCGTCAGCACCATCAGCGCAGTCAGTGCCGCACACAAGCCGGTCGGAGCGCTCATGCCGGTGTGACTGGGCAGGTGCCCACGAGGTTGTCGCTCGCTCGCCCGACGCGGGGGCGCTAGCGTCGGAGCATGGACGACGTACGCGAGCCGCTGCACCGGACGGTGGCCGAGATCGCGGAGGACGAGGAGTTCTTCGGCTGGTACGGCGACTGGGCGCCGCTCGCGCCGGACGGCCTGGTGGACCTCATGGCCGGCTTCTCCCGTCCGTGGTGGATCGTCGGCGGTTGGTCGATCGAGGCTTTCACGGGACGCCCGCGCGAGCACGAGGACATCGACCTCTCGTTGTTTGCCTGCGACCTGACCGCCTTCCGCGAGCACATCGGTGACCGCTGGCACCTGTGGTCCAACTTCGGCGGGACACTTCGGCCGTTCAACGAGCGCCATCCCGAGGTGCTCGACGTATGCAGCCAGGTCTGGATGCGCCGGAGCGCCACCGACCCGTGGGTCATCGACCTGCCGATCACGCCCGACCGCGACGGGCTGTGGACCAGCAAGCGCGACCCGGACCACGTGGCCCGCCTCGAGGACGTCACGTGGGTCGACGGCGACGGTGTGCGCTACCTGCGCCCGGAGATCACCCTGCTCTACAAGGCGGCTCTCCATCGCCCGAAGGACGACCGCGATCTCGACGTGACGTGGCCGCTGCTCGACGGCGACGCGCAGGAGTGGCTCCGCGAGGCTGTGGGCCGTCTCTACCCGGACCACACCTGGCGGGAGCGGCTTCAGAGCGGATCCACCTGGGAGAACGCTCGCCATCCCTGAGCTGCGGATCCTCCGCATCACCCAGGTCGCCTGCAGGCTCATCCTGTCGAGGGCATCGAGGTCGCTGATCGTGCAGACGATGGCGTGTCCCGACCACTCGGGCACCAGCGCATCGACGACCTCGAGCGCCTCCGCAGTGGCGTCGATGACCTGGGTCGGTCTGCTCGACCACGATGTCGGTGACGTCCCGGCGAAGTCCGTGGCACCGGGGTCGATGGTGGCCAGGAAGCGTCGCGGTCACCTCGCGGAGGGTGTTCTCACGGGTCTCCACGAGCGCCAGCGCGGTTCGGGTGCACTGTCCTGCTGGTCGCAGCCCATCGTCGGCAGCATGAGGAGACAGGCCAACCAGGCCGTGGACGCGCGCATGGCGGGGAGCCCAGGTCGTTCGAGGCCCGCGCGCACGGAGAACGGACGCTGGCCCCGTAGGCTTGGCGGGTCATGACACAGCCGCTCGTCTACCTCGACCACGCCGCGACCACGCCGATGCTGCCGGTCGCGATCGAGGCGATGACCCGCCAGCTCACCGGCATCGGCAACGCGAGCTCGCTGCACGCCTCAGGACGCGGTGCGCGTCGGGTGGTGGAGGAGTCGCGCGAGACGATCGCCGGAGTCATCGGCGCCCGGCCCGCCGACGTGGTCTTCACCTCGGGCGGCACCGAGTCCGACAACCTCGCGCTCAAGGGCATCTTCTGGGCGCGACGCGAGCACGACCCGCGTCGGACGCGCATCCTGGCCACGGCGATCGAGCACCACGCGGTGCTCGACCCGCTGCAGTGGCTCGGCACGTACGACCACGCCGACGTCGAGCTGTTGCCGGTGTCGGCCGAGGGGGTCCTGGACCTCGGGGCCCTGCGGGACTCGATCGCCCGGGACCCCGGTTCGGTGGCGCTCGTCTCGGTCATGTGGGCCAACAACGAGGTCGGCTCGCTGCAGCCGCTCGACGAGGTCGTGGCCCTCGCCGCCGAGCACAGGATCCCCGTGCACACCGACGCCGTGCAGGCGCTCGGACAGGTGCCGGTCGACTTCGCCGAGTCGGGAGTCGACGCGTTGACCTTCACCGGCCACAAGGTCGGTGGCCCCTACGGCGTCGGTGCACTCGTCGTGCGCCGTGATCTGTCGGTGAGCGCGCTGGTGCACGGCGGCGGCCAGGAGCGCGACATCCGCAGCGGCACCCTCGACGTCCCCGCCATCGCGGGACTCGCGGCCGCAGTGGAGTCGTCGGTCAAGACCCAGGAGGAGCACGCCGTACGCGTCGCGCAGCTCCGCGACGACCTCGTGCGTCGCGTCATCGAGGTCGTTCCCGACGCCCATCTGCACGGCGCGCCCGCGGGCCCCGGACGCCTGCCCGGCAACGCCCACCTGGGGTTCCCCGGGTGTGAGGGCGACTCGATGCTGATGCTGCTCGACGCGCGCGGCATCGAGTGCTCGACGGGATCAGCGTGCTCGGCCGGTGTGCCCCAGCCCTCGCACGTGCTGCTGGCGATGGGCTGCGACGACGACCGGGCCCGCCACTCGCTGCGCTTCTCGCTCGGCCACACCACCGTGCCCGCCGACATCGACCGGCTGGTCGAGGCGATCGGTCCGGTCGTCGAGCGCGCCCGGGCCGCCAGGGGCCACTGATGGCGCGCGTCGTCGCCGCGATGTCCGGCGGAGTGGACTCCGCCGTCGCGGCCGCCCGTGCCGTCGAGGCCGGCCACGACGTGACGGGCGTGCACCTGGCCCTGAGCCGCAACCCGGCGTCGTACCGCTCGGGCGCCCGCGGCTGCTGCACCATCGAGGACAGCAACGACGCCCGCCGTGCCGCCGACGTGATCGGCATCCCGTTCTACGTCTGGGACCTGTCGGAGCGCTTCCACGAGGACGTGGTCGAGGACTTCATGGACGAGTACGCCGCCGGGCGCACGCCCAACCCGTGCCTGCGGTGCAACGAGAAGATCAAGTTCGCCGCGGTCCTCGACCGCGCGCTCGCGCTGGGCTTCGACGCCGTGGCCACTGGACACTACGCGCAGCTGCGCACGGGCGCGGACGGGCTGATCGAGATGCACCGCGCCGTCGACCACGGCAAGGACCAGTCCTACGTCCTGGGGGTGCTGACCCAGGACCAGCTGAAGCACTCGATGTTCCCCCTGGGTGACACCGACAAGCCCGCCGTGCGCCGCGAGGCCGAGGCCCGCGGCCTGCTCGTGGCCGACAAGCCCGACTCCCACGACATCTGCTTCGTCGCCGACGGCGACACCGCGGGCTGGTTGCGCGAGAAGCTCGGCGACCGAGCGCCCAACCACGGTGGGGACATCGTCGACGCCACGACGGGGGAGACCGTCGGCAGCCACACGGGCACCTACGGCTTCACGATCGGCCAGCGCCGGGGACTGCGCCTCGGCACGCCGGCACCCGACGGGAAGCCGCGCTTCGTCCTCGACATCGAGCCGGTCAGCGGGACCGTCACGGTCGGCCCGCGCGACCGCCTCGCGGTCGACCACATCGCCGGGATCCGGCCCCGCTGGTGCGGCTCGGTCCCGGAGCGCGTCGACGGCACCGTGCAGCTGCGCGCCCACGGAGCCGAGCACCGCGCCGTCGTGCAGGTCTCCGGCGACCGCGTCGTCATCGACCTCCTCGACCCCGCCGAGGGCATCGCTCCCGGCCAGGCGGCGGTCATCTACGACGGCAGCCGGGTCGTCGGATCGGCCACCATCGAGTCGGCCCGCCCGGTGGGGGCACCCGGTGAGCACCCGGTGAGCACCCGGTGAGCACCCGGTGAGCACCGCAACGGGTGTCGGCTCGCTCCCCGGCAGCGAGGACGCGGACTTCGCCGAGGCCGTACGCCTCGTGCTCGGCGAGCTCCCCGACCTGCCGCACGTGCCCGAGCTGCCCGGCCGCGGAGTGAGCGCCGCGATGACCGGACGGGCCCTGGCCGTCGTCGCCGGCCTCGCCGCCGACCTGCAGCCCGCCGGGTGGCGGCTCACTGACGCCAGCGGCGTCGACCACCGCCGGGCGCGCTCGCTCCTCGCGCAGGACCTCGACGCGGTCGAGGAGCTGACGCAGGGCTACGTCGGCACCTTCAAGACCCAGGTCGCCGGACCGTGGACCCTGGCCGCCACGGTCGAGA
>JBBSOR010000134.1:0-6481 GCA_038259535.1 Propionibacteriales bacterium
ATCAACGGTGACGTCGCCCAGGTGCAGCGCGAGCGCACGATCAACCAGCTCAAGGCCGGCAAGCTCGACATCCTCGTCGCCACAGACGTCGCGGCCCGCGGCCTCGACGTCGAGCGGATCAGCCACGTCGTCAACTACGACATCCCGACCGACACCGAGTCCTACGTCCACCGCATCGGCCGCACCGGCCGCGCGGGTCGCTCCGGCGACTCGATCGCCTTCGTCACCCCGCGTGAGCGCCACCTGCTGCGCGCCATCGAGAAGGCCACCCGCCAGCCGCTCACCCAGATGCAGCTGCCGAGTGTCGACGACGTCAACGCCACCCGCCTGACGCGCTTCGACGACCAGATCACCCAGGCGCTGGCTCAGCCGGAGCGCATCGACTTCTTCCGCGACGTGGTCTCCCACTACGTCAGCGAGAACGACGTGGCCGAGGTCGACGTCGCGGCCGCGCTGGCCGCGGTCATGCACGGCGAGCAGCCGTTGCTGCTCGAGCCGGAGCCGGAGCGGTCCACCCGCAGCTTCGACGAGCGCCCGACCCACGGGGGCAAGGCCGACCGGGCTCCCCGGGAGTCGCGCGGGGGCGCGCCGATGGCGGCGTACCGCATCGAGGTCGGCAAGCGGCACAAGGTCGAGCCGCGCCAGATCGTCGGGGCCCTGGCCAACGAGGGCGGGCTGTCGCGCGGCGACTTCGGCTACATCTCGATCAAGCCGGACTTCTCGGTCGTCGAGCTGCCCGCCGAGCTGCCGCCCGGGACGCTCGAGCGGCTCGCCGCCACGCGGATCTCCGGCAAGCTCATCGAGATCAAGCCTGACAACGGCCCGTTCCGCGGTCGGGCGGGTGGCGGTCACTCCAAGGGTGGCGGCTACCAGGGCAAGAACCCCCGCTGACCGGGCGCGAAAGTCCCCGTAAATGCGCTGACCGGGCGCAGATGCGCGATGTGGCTGCACATATGCGCCCGGTCGAGGCCGTGCGTTGAGCTTTTCCGCCCGGTGGGCGGGGTGGGTCAGGCGTTGCGGATCGCCGAGATGTCGAACTCGAGCTTGATCTTCTCGGAGACGAGGACGCCGCCGGTCTCGAGCGCCGCGTTCCAGGTGAGGCCCCAGTCCTTGCGGTTGATGGTGGTCTCGCCCTCGAAGCCGACGCGGACGTTGCCGAAGGGGTCCTGGGCCGAGCCGGTCTGCTCGAACGCGATCGAGACGGGCTTGGTCTGGTCCTTGATCGTCAGGTCGCCGACGATGGTCCAGTCGCTGCCGTTGCGGGTCACGTCGGTCGAGGCGAAGGTGATGGCGGGGTAGGTCTCGGTGTCGAAGAAGTCGCCCGACGTGAGGTGGCCGTCGCGGTCGGCGCTGCCGGTCTCGACGGAGGTCACGTCGATGGAGAGGTCGACCTTGGAGTCGGCCGGGTTGTGCTCGTCGATGTGGGCGGTGCCGGTGAAGGCGCCGAACTGGCCGCGCACCTTGGTCACCAT
The DNA here is from genome assembly GCA_038259535.1 of Propionibacteriales bacterium. Classification (GTDB taxonomy): domain Bacteria; phylum Actinomycetota; class Actinomycetes; order Propionibacteriales; family Nocardioidaceae; genus Nocardioides. The sequence goes on from JBBSOR010000134.1 coordinate 1,473, forward strand.
GGCGTGGCGGGCCACGAAGCCGAGGCGGCTGTGGCTCACGTCGAGGGTGTAGTCGCCGGTGATGTCGTCGATGGCGGTGGTGGGGGCGTCGAAGGTGCTGGTCATGTCAGGGGCTCCTGGGTGATTGGTAGAACTTTCAACCACCATAACGGGCGGACCCACGGATTCATTCCCGGTGCCCACCCGGAGTCCCGGCCCCCCGGACATGCAGCGAGCCACGCCCCCGGCGGGGGACGTGGCTCAGGCAGGTGCGGCGCCCGGGGCAGGTGCAGCGCTCAGGCGGCAGCGGTGTGGGCCACCGAGGCCACCGACCAGCGTGCCTCCATGCGCGTGCGGCCCGATGCGTCGGTGACGGCGATCCAGCTGCAGACCGGTGCGCCGGTCATCGTGTGCTTGCTCATGTGACATCTCCCGTTCATGTTCTGTTCACCCAAGATAGCACGCCCCCACTGACGCACCACTGTTTCGCTCGAAGAGGGCGGAGTTGCCCCACCGCGGGGATTGCTCGGGGCTCGTGGCGCCCTGCTTGCCCCACTTGTGACTCAGGGGACGAGCGAAAATGGCGGACTCCGACACCAAGTAGCGGCACTCTGCCCGATTTCGGGCAGGAACTTGCCCGAACGCCCGCCGCGATGCATGCTCGGGTGGTGCCTGACCCCGACCTCGTCTCCCACGTCGTCGCCACCACGTCGCTGACCCCGGGCGAGGCGGCCCGCGTGATCGACGACGTCATCGCCTTCCACGCCCAGCCCGTGGAGGTCTACGTCCGCGAGCGGCACGCGCGCCTGCAGGCCTACGGCGCCAGGAACGCCGAGATCTTCACTCGCATCGCCGAGGAGCTGCGCGAGCGGGTGGTGGCCGCGCCCGAGCTGTCCGAGCGGCAGCTGCGCCGCATCGTCTACGGCTAGTCGGGCGGCTCCGAGGCTCGCCCACCGCCCGCACCACCACCGAACATCTGCGAGAGGAACCATCCGTCATGTGTGGAATCGTCGGCTATATCGGCCGCCAGGACGCGGCCCCGGTCGTCCTCGAGGGACTGACCCGCCTCGAGCACCGCGGCTACGACTCGGCCGGCGTCGCGGTCCTCGGCACCCGGGGGATCCGGGTGGTGAAGCAGGCGGGTCGGGTGCGCGAGCTGAGCGAGGTCCTGCCCAAGCGCTTCGCCGGCACGACGGGCATCGGCCACACCCGGTGGGCCACCCACGGCCCCGCCACCGACGCCAATGCGCACCCGCACGCCGACGAGTCCGGCCGGGTGGCCGTGGTGCACAACGGCATCATCGACAACTCGTCCGCGCTGCGGGCCGAGCTCACCGATGCGGGAGTCACGCTGGCCAGCGACACCGACACCGAGGTGCTGGCCCACCTCGTCGCCCGCAGCGACGCCGACACGCTCGAGGGCAAGGTGCGCGACGCGCTCCGCGCCGTGGTCGGCACCTACGGCCTGGCCGTGCTGCACGCCGACTTCCCCGACCGCATCGTCGTTGCCCGCAACGGCAGCCCACTGGTGGTCGGCGTGGGGGACAAGGAGATGTACGTCGCCTCGGACCTCGCCGCGATCGTGCGCCACACCACCACCGTGGCGATGCTCGACGACGGCGAGATGGCCACCGTCACGGCGGCCGGCTTCTCCACGATGCGCCACAGCGACCTGGCCTCGACCGGCAAGACCGCGACCGAGGTCGACGTCGACGCATCGGCGTACGACGCCGGGGACCACGAGTCCTACATGCGCAAGGAGATCCACGAGCAGCCCACGACCGCCCGGGCGGTGCTGCGCGGCCGCCTCGACGAGCGCTTCGGCACCGCGCACCTCGGCGGCCTCGACATGGACGCCCGCGACCTGCGGGCGGTGCGGCGGGTGAAGATCCTGGGCTGCGGCTCTGCCTACTACGTCGGCCAGATGGGCGCGGCGCTGATCGAGGAGCTCGCGCGGATCCCCGCGGACGCGGAGGCCGCCAGCGAGTTCCGCTACCGCGACCCGGTGATCGAGCCCGACACCCTCTACGTCGCGGTGAGCCAGTCCGGCGAGACCATCGACACCCTGCTCGCCGTGCAGGAGGTCCGGCGCAAGGGCGGGCGCTGTGTCGGACTCGTCAACGTGGTCGGCTCGGCGATCGCGCGCGAGTGTGACGGCGGCATCTATCTCCACGCGGGTCCCGAGGTGGCCGTCGCGAGCACCAAGGCGCTGACCAACATGTTCCTCGGCTTCGCCCTGCTGGCGCTCCAGCTGGGCCGGGTCCGCGATCTCTCCATCGCCGACGGCAAGCGCCTCGTCGCCGGGCTGGAGCGGCTGCCCGCGCAGATCGCGGAGATCCTCGCGGGCGAGGACGACCTGGTCGCGATCGCGCGGTCGCTGGCCGAGGCCCGGAGCCTGTTCTTCATCGGCCGGGTCCGTGGCTTCCCGGTCGCGCGCGAGGGCGCGCAGAAGTTCAAGGAGATCAGCTATCGCCACGCCGAGGCCTACCAGACCTCCGAGCTCAAGCACGGCCCGCTCGCGCTCATCGACCCCGAGGTGCCGACGGTCGCGCTGGTGCCGCGCGACGAGCTGACCGAGCGCAACATCGGCGCGCTCCACGAGATCGACGCCCGGCACGGTCCGCTCGTGGTCATCACCCACGCCGAGGTCGACCTCGGCGAGATCGGCGCCCGCCGCATCGACGTGCCGCGCAACGAGCCCGAGCTCGACCCGATCCTGCTCACCATCCCGCTCCAGCTGCTGGCCTACCACGCGGCGCAGCACCTGGGTCACGACATCGACAAGCCCCGCAACCTGGCGAAGTCCGTCACCGTCGAGTGAACCCGACCGGCAGGGGGCAGGGCCGGAAATGGACTAGGCGCCCCGTGCCGCATGGGGTCGGCAAGGGGCGCGCCGTGGAGAACGATCCCACCTCGCCCTCGCGCTGTCCGAGGTTCACCCGAAGTCCGACGGGATTTTGCTGTCCCCTGGATCACGCGTGGCCGACGGCGTCGCGCACTGCCTGTCGCGACGCCGCGACGAGGCGCAGGGCGCGCCGGGCGAGGGGCTCCGCGACCACCCGGTCGGCGGCGACGAGGCCCACCCGGACCCGACGGTCGAGGAGGTCGTCGACGTCGTGTGCGCCCTCGTGCGAGATCGCGAAGACCAGCTCGGCCAGGGTCACGGGCACCTCGTCGGAGGCCGGCGCCAGCAGCTCTCCGTCCGTGAGACCGGTGAGCTCGCGGGCGGTCGACAGCACCAGGTCGGCGTCGGTGCCGAAGCGGCGTACGAGCCGGGGCGGGGCGGTGCACCGGCGCAGGTCCTCCGGGGGCGCGGCCCCCAGCAGGGGGAGTGCGGCGGTGCGGCAGGGAGCGGGCGCGAGGCGACCGTCCGCGACCAGGGCGTCGAGGGTGTCCTCGGCCATCCGGCGGTAGGTCGTCAGCTTGCCGCCGACCACCGTGGTGACGCCGGTCGCGGAGGTGAGGATCGCGTGGCGACGGGACAGGTCGGAGGTCGCGTCGGTGCCGGCGACCTCGAGCAGCGGGCGCAACCCGGCGAAGGTGCCGACCACGTCGGCGCGCGTGGGCGGCGTGGTGAAGGCGGAGGCGACCACGTGGAGAAGGAAGTCGATCTCGGCCTGGCTCGGCACCGGCACGTCGGGCACCGGGCCCGTCACCGGCTCGTCGGTGAGGCCGACGTAGAGCGTGCCGTCGGGCTGGGGGAGCACCATCGCGAAGCGCGCGGTGGCGCCGGGGATCGGCACCATCACCGCGACCCGGGTGTGCGGCAGCGCGGAGCCGCGCAGGACGAGGTGGGTGCCACGGCTCGGCCGGAGCCGCACCTGCTCGTCGAGCTCGCCGGCCCACACGCCGGTCGCGTTGACCACCGCGTCGGCCGTGACGACGTGGGCCTCGCCGGTGAGCTCGTCGCGGAGGTGGACGGCGGTGCCGGTCGCGCTCGTCACCCGGGAGCGCGTGCGCACGTCGGCGCCGTACGACGCCGCGGTGCGGGCGACGGTGACCACGAGCCGGGCATCGTCCTCGAGCTGCCCGTCCCAGGCGAGCAGTCCTCCGCGAAGGGTGTCGGCGCGCAGGGACGGGGCGAGGTTGAGCACCTCCGTGGCGTTGAGCCGGCGGGGTCGCGGGAGCGTGCGCGCGCTCGTGCGGGCGGTGCGGCGGAGCGCGTCGCCGGCGTGCAGCCCGGCCCAGGTCAGCGCCGTGCGGCTGCGGGGCATCGCGTCGTTGACCGGCGTGAGCATCGGGAGCGGGCGGATGAGGTGGGGAGCGGTGACGTCCATCAGGATCCCGCGCTCGACCGCGCTCTCGTGGGCGATCGCCAGGTGCCCCTGGGCGAGGTAGCGCAGGCCGCCGTGCACGAGCTTGGACGACCAGCGCGAGGTACCGAACGCGAGGTCGTGCGCGTCGACGGCCAGCACGCTGAGCCCTCGGGTGACCGCGTCGAGGGCCACCCCTGCGCCGGTGATCCCGAGCCCGACGACCACCACGTCGACGTGGTCGCGGACCCCGGCCAGGCCGGGCGTGATGCGGCGCTCGGCGCCCCTCACGGCGCCAGGGACCCGGTGACGAGGTGGGCGAACTCCGCGTCGAGGTCGGCCAGGCCCACGCCCGCGTCGACCATCGTCAGAGCGGAGAAGACGAACCCGTGCGCGGCGAGCGTCAGCGATCGCGCCATGGCGATCGCGTCTCCCGCGCGGATCGCGCCGGAGCGCTGCCCGCTCTCGATCTCGCTGGTGAGGATCTCGACGAGCGCCTCCTGGGAGCGGCCGCGGCGGGAGAGCAGGTAGGGGAGCATCAGGTCGGGGTCGAGCTCGACGATGCGCACGAAGAGCTCGTTGTCGCGCAACGCCCGCACGGTGGCCAGCGCCGCGGCGGCGATGCCGACGGGGGTGGTCGTGTCGACCGCAGCGACCCGGGTGGCGGCCGCGACGCCGACCCACTCGCGGGTCATCAGGTCGCCGAGCAGCGAGCCCATGTCCGGCCACGCGCGATAGATCGTCATCCGCGAGACCCCGGAGCGCTTCGCGACCTCG
>JBBSOR010000135.1:0-6428 GCA_038259535.1 Propionibacteriales bacterium
ACCTCTTCGTCACCTTCGGGCAGCTCATGGTCGGTGCTCTGGGCACGATCGGCGTCGAGCCCCGCCTCGGGGCGGTGCCGGGGGAGTACTGCCCGGGCGCCCACAGCGTGAACGCCCGGGGCGTCGTCAAGCTCGTCGGCACCGCCCAGCGGGTGGTCAGGGACGCCTGGCTCTTCAGCTCGTTGGTGGTCGTGGGCGACCGCGAGCGGCTGCAGGGCGTTCTCGCCGACGTGCACCGTCACCTCGACCTGCCGTTCGACCCCGACTCGGTCGGGACCGTCCGCAGCGAGAACCCCTCGGTGGGCCTGGCGGACGTCCGCCGAGCCCTGTCGCACGCGTGGGGGATCGCCGACGCCGCCCCGGCCACGCTCGACGAGGCCACCCGGGAGCTGGCGAGCAGCCTCGAGCCCGGGCAGCGGGCGCAGGTCACGCGCTGAGCACCTGCCGCCCGTCAGCGGAAGTCGCGCGACGACGCCCGCGCCTGCAGCACCGCCCCGGCGCCGGGCACCACGACGTCGATGGCCTCGATCCGGTCGGCGATGAGGTTGGTGACGCCCTCGTTGCGCTCGAGGCGCCCGCGGACGACGACAGCGACCCGGTTGCGGGCGGCCTGCCGATGCGCCTTCATGACCCCGATCGAGCAGACGACGTTGAGCATGCCGGTCTCGTCCTCGAGGTTGAGGAAGGTCACTCCCATCGCCGTTCCCGGTCGCTGGCGGTGGGTGACGAGCCCCCCGACGTGGACGCGGCGACCGGCCTCGGCGGTGGCGAGCTCGGCGATCGAGCGGACGCCGGCGCGACGCAGGTCCTCGCGCAGGTGCTCGATCGGGTGCCGCTCGGGGGAGACGCCCGTGGCCCACAGGTCGGCCAGGGTGATCTCGGGCTCGCTCATGCCGGGAAGGGTGGGTGCGGCCGGGGCGGGCGTCGTGCCGGGCAGGTGCTCGGCCCCCTCGGCGAAACCGGCGGCCCACAGCGCCTCGCGGCGGCCCAGCCCCCACGCGTCGAACGCGCCGGCGGTCGCCAACGACTCGAGCTGCGCGGTGGTGAGGGCGGCGCGACGCGAGAGGTCCGTGACGTCCGTGAAGGCCGCCTCCTCCCGGGCGGCGACGATGCGGCGCGCCACCTCCGGACCGATGCCGCGAACCGAGTCGAGTCCGAGACGTACGGCGAGCGCGCCGTCCCGCCGGTGGGCGGGGACCGGGTCGGGAGTGCCCGGCACCCACTCGGTGCGGTCGAACCGGGGTTGGCAGCACCCGTCGGGACCGGTGGCTGCCACGGGGCCGGGGACGGCGGCCTCCAGGTCGGCCTGCGCCGACGACCGCGTCACGTCGGGACGGCGTACGTCGACGCCGTGGCGCCGTGCGTCGCCGACCAGCGACTGGGGCGAGTAGAACCCCATCGGCTGGTTGCGCAGCAGGCCGGCCAGGAAGGCAGCGGGGTAGTGCAGCTTGAACCACGAGGAGGCATAGACCAGCAGCGCGAAGGACAGCGCGTGCGACTCGGCGAAGCCGAAGTTGGCGAAGGACAGGATCTTCACGTAGATCGAGTCGGCCAGGTCGCCGGTGATCCCACGCCTCGCCATGCCGGCATAGAGGGTCCGCTTCACCGACTCGATGCGCTCGACCCCGCGCTTGGACCCCATCGCCCGGCGCAGCAGGTCGGCGTCGTCACGGCTGCAGTCGCCCAGCGTGACCGCCATGGCCATCAGCTGTTCCTGGAAGAGCGGCACCCCCTTGGTGCGCTCCAGGACCGGCACCAGTTCGGGGTGGTCGTAGGTGACCGCCTCCTTGCCGGTGGCCCGTCGCACGTAGGGGTGCACGGCGCCGCCCTGGATGGGGCCGGGCCGGATGAGGGCGATCTCGATGGCGAGGTCGTAGAACTCCCGGGGGCGCAACCGTGGCAGCGTGCCGATCTGGGCCCTGCTCTCGACCTGGAACACTCCGATCGAGTCGGCCCGGCACAGCATGTCGTAGACCGCGGGCTCCTCCTTGGGCATGGTGGCGAGGTCCCACCGCTCGCCCAGGTGGTCGGCCACCAGCCGCATCATGTGGTCGAGCGCCCCGAGCATCCCCAGCCCGAGCAGGTCGAACTTGACCAGGCCCATCGACTCGCAGGCGTCCTTGTCCCACTGCAACACCGTCCGCCGGTCCATCCGCGCCCGCTCGATGGGGCACACCTCGCCGATGGGTCGCTCGGTGAGGACCATCCCACCCGAGTGGATGCCGAGGTGTCGCGGTGCCCCCATCAGCTCCTCGGCGAGCGCCACCACCGGCGCAGGCACGTCATGAGCGGACTGGTCGCCCGCGTCGCCCGCAACGACCGACTGCCAGCCGTCGATCTGCTTGGACCAGGCGTCCTGCTGCCCGGAGGAGAAGCCGAGGGCCTTCGCGGCGTCGCGCACCGCCATCCGTGGCCGGTAGGTGATCACGTTGGCCACCTGCGCGGCGTTGCGGCGGCCGTAGGTGTCATAGACCCACTGGATGACCTCCTCGCGCCGGTCGGAGTCGAAGTCGACGTCGATGTCGGGCTCCTCGTCGCGGTGGGCGGAGATGAAGCGCTCGAACGGCAGCCGGTAGAAGACGGCGTCGACGGCGGTGATGCCGAGGGCGTAGCAGACTGCGGAGCTCGCCGCGGATCCGCGCCCCTGGCAGAGGATGCCCTGCGAGCGGGCGAAGGAGACGATGTCGTGGACGATGACGAAGTAGCCGGCGAAGTCCTTCTCAGCGACGACCCGCAGCTCGTGCTCCAGGCGAACGCGTGCCTCGTGCTCGTGGGGGACCCCCGCGTAGCGCTCGGCGAAGCCGCGCTCCGCGAGCACCCGCAGCCAGGAGTCCGCCGTGTGACCCTCGGGGATCTGCCGCTTGGGCAGCGCGGGCGAGGCCTTGCGCAGGTCGAAGGCCAGCTCGTCGGCGAGCGAGACGCTGCGGGCGACGGCACCGGGGTGGGCCGCCAGGGCGGCCGCGGTCTCCGCACCGGTGCGCAGGTGGGCAGAGCCCGACAGGTCGAGCCAGCCGTCGAGCTCGGCCAGGCTGCGGCGGGCGCGAACGGCCGCCATGGCCGAGGCCAGCCGGTGCTGCTGCGGGGTGGCGTGGTGGACGTTGCCGGCAGCGACCACGTCGACGCCGTGGACGGCGGCCAGCCGGGCGAGCGAGGCGTTGATCGCGTCGGCCCCGGGGCGCGGTGAGAGCTCGACGAGGACGTGCTCGAGCCCGAAGAGCGACGTCAGCCGGTCCAGGGCCTCGGCGGCCGCGGGCTCGCCGCCGCCGGCCAGCGCCTGCTGGACGGCACCCTTGCGACAGCCCGTCAGCACCGCCCAGTGGCCGCGACCACGCTCACCCAGCTCGTCCAGGTCGTAGTGCGGGCGACCCTTCTCGTCCCCGCGCAGGTGGGCGTCCGTCATCGCTGCGGCGAGCCGGTGGTAGCCCTCGACACCCCGCGCCAGCAGCAGCAGGTGGCTGCCCTCGGGGTCGGGCACGCCGTTCTGCGGTCCGGAGAGACCGAGGGACAGCTCGGCGCCGAAGACGGTGGGCAGGTCGTGGGCGGCGGCGGCCTCGGCCAGCATCGGGGCGGCGTGGAAGCCGTCGTGGTCCGTCACGGCGAGCGCGTGCAGGCCGAGGCGTACGGCCTCCTCGACGAGCTCGGCGGGCGAGCTGGCGCCGTCGAGGAAGCTGAAGTGGCTGTGGCAGTGCAGCTCGGCGTAGGGCGTGACCCCGGTGGGGCGCTCGATCGATCGGGGCTCGGTCGAGGGGTGCTTGCGACGCGAGACGGGTGCATCGTCGGCTCCCGGAAGTCCGCTCAGCCGACGCTCGAGCTCCTTCCACCCCATGGCGGGGTTGTTCCAGCCCATCAGCGCGTCCCCCGCGACGAGGACGGGGACGGGGACTGCTCAGTCATAGCCGGCCTCCAGTGACCAGCCGTCCGGAGCGCTCAGCAGCAGCCAGGCCCGGCCGTCGGCGCCGACGACCTGGAACCGCGCGCTCGGCCCGGCCCCGCCCGACCACCAGCTCTCGTCCGCCGGCCACGGCCCGGCCCACGCCGTCACCTGCTGCCACGGCAGACGCTGCGCGTGGTCGGCTCCCCAGACCCGAAAGCGACTCGGCTCACCGCTGACCACGCCCCGATCGGTGACGCTCACCGCCTGTCCCGTCTGGTCCACCACCTCGGCGGCCGGGGGTGTCGCGAACACCCGGACCGGTGCCGGCCCCGGCACCCGTCCCGGCCACGGCCGGTCCACGGGGCGCAGGTCGACCGCGCGCTCGCCCCACGGCACCAACGCCTGCCTCGCCGAGGGACTGCGACCGCCCTGCAGGACCGGTCGTCGTACGGCGTCGAAGCCGACCATGCCCTGCACGCGCGCCACGCCCCTCTCGACGAGGTCGTCGCCGGCGCCGCCCCACAGGGCCTCCCCGTGGGCGGCCGCCGGCTCGACGACCTCCGGTGAGAACCTGATCCGGTCGATCGGGGCGCGCACCGCCCCGGACTCCTTGCGAGCCCTCAGGGAGCCACCGACGGTCGCCGACTGCAGCTGCCAGTGCACCCGGTCGACCAGGTCGCGGGCGCCGAAGTGGCGCGGGTGCAACCAGGTGCGCGAGGAGCAGACGGCTCCCTCGGACTCGGCCTCGACCCGGACCCCCGTGGCGACGAGCTGGTGGCGTGCGAGCTCGGCGACGAACCGCTCGGCGGTGGTGCGGACGCTGAACGTGATGGCCTCGACGGAGTCGAGGGCAGGCTCGAAGGCCACGTCCGCCGCGAGCTCGGGTGGCGGGGTGCGGGCGGCGAAGAGTGTCCGGTCCTCGCCCCGGGCGCGTCGCCTGACGTCGGCGCCGTAGGTGCCGAGCCGGTGCTCGACGGCGTCGCCCGGCAGCGCGGCGAGGTCACCCAACGAGCCCAGGCCCAGCCGCTGCAGCAGGCCGACCAGGTCCCGACCCCGCCGCCCGTCGTCCTGCAGCACCTGCACCGGCAGGCCGCACAGGAACGCCGCGGACCCGCCGGGAGGGACGACCACCCACGACTGCACGGCCGCGGTGCGGGCCGCCTGCTCCGCCGCGAACAGGTCGTCGGCGATGCCGACCCGCACGTCCCAGACGCCACCCTCGACCAGGGCCTGGCACGCGGTCGCGGCGGCCTTGGTCTCCGTGCCGTACCAGCTGCCGGGTGCCCGGACGGCGAGCAGCCCGGGGCGCAGCGCCGCCACCCCCGGTCGCAGGTCCTCGATGATCGCGAGGATCGGCTCGAAGGCACGGGCGTCGCGGTCGGCGTTGGCGGGCAGCACCACCAGGTCGGGGCACCGCGCCTGGGCATCCCGGCGGCGCTGCCCCCGCCGCACCCCCTCGGCCCGCGCGGGGCCGTTGCACACCTCGACGACGTTGGCACACAGCACGGCGGCGGGGGAGCGTCGCGACCTCTCGGCCTCGTCGAGCGCGGCGACCACCGACCAGTCGGGGCACCACACGACCATCACCCTCATCGAAGCCTCACCCGGACACGCGTCGGATCTCGCGCACCTGCCGCGCGAGGTCGGGCGGCTCGACACGGTGCACTCCCGGCCAGGTCAGGTCCGCGCGCTGCGGCGGCCGCGCTCCACGGTGCACGACGATCCGGGCGCGGCGCTCCTGCAGCCGCCCGGTGCCGGCTGCCGGACCCGTCCAGCCGGACCCCTCGATGCTCAGGCGAGCCTCGACCCGCGGCCACTGGCCGTGGACCACCAGCACGGCGGAGCGGGTGCGCAGCCGCGAGTCGAGGATCCCCGCAGTCCGCTCGTCGACGGAGGCGGGCGGACGCAGCACCACCACCCGCAGCACGTCGACCAACGCGGCCGTCACCTCGAGCCAGTGCTCGCCCGGATCGGGCACCAGCACCGTGCGCGACAGCTCGATCCCCAGCTCGGCCGCGGCCTCCGCCCCGAAGTCGGCGCAGCCTGCGAAGCCGACCCACTCACCGGCCCGGGACGCTCCCGCCGCCAGGGCCAGGCCCAGCGAGGCCGAGTCGACGGCGTACGTCGAGCCGGCGTGAAGGGGCACCAGGCCGGCGAGTCCGGCCAGCGTCGCGACGGGCTCCGCCGCGGTCCGACGCTCCATCGCCGCCACCCGCTCGCGCAGCTGCTCGACAACCGGGCGTCCCGGGTCGAGCGCGGAGACGGAGCGGGTGGACGACATGTGCCTATCGTCGAACACGTGTTCGAACGAGTCAAGCGCGCGCGACCATGGCATGGTGACGGCGCGGCATAGTCCGGGGCGCGAGCGTGTTGACCCCCACGAACATGTTCACCCTAGGAAGGACACACCTGATGCGTGCTGTGGTCTACACCGAGAGCGGCGACTCCTCCGTGTTGGAGCTGGTCGAGCGGGAGGTCCCGGAGCCGGGTCCGGGAGAGGTCCGGGTGCGGATCGTCCGCGCCGGGGTCAATCCCACGGACTGGAAGTTCCGCG
>JBBSOR010000136.1:0-6330 GCA_038259535.1 Propionibacteriales bacterium
TCTGGAACCACCGGGTACCCGGTGGTTGCTGAGGTTCCCGCCCGTTGCATCGGGCGGGAAGCGCACGAAGATGACTGTCAGGTAGCCGCGTCGGTGTCGCCGCGTCGGTTCCGGCTTCGCAGGATCAGCCGGGCGACTACCTCCCTCTGGCCGGCCTGACGCAGCGCACTCGGTCCTCGCGCCTAGGTGAGCGTCACGTCGCGGTGCCACGACTCCGTGACGTACTTCGTGCCCCATCCCATCGCGGTGTACAGCCCATCGGCACCCGTCGGTGAGTCGGCGTCGACCTCGAGGCCCACGCGGTCGCGCTGGCGCGAGGCGGCGTCGGCGATGATCGTGCGCAGCAGGCCGGTGGCCACGCCACGGCCACGCGCGGACTCCAGGACGCCGAGGTAGGAGACGTACGAACCGTCGGCGCCGCTCGTCGACTCGCTGACCGTGCCGATGAGCGCGCCGGCCGGCTCGACCGCGTCGCCGTCGGTGATCTCGGCCAGCCACCAGTGGTCCCAGCGGTGACCCGGGTCCTCACGCAGCCGGTGGAGGAACTCGTGGAACGTCTCCTCGGTGGAGTTGAAGTGGTCGGTGAAGGCGCCTTCCAGCACGTCGTGGATGGCGCGCAGGTCGGACACGTCGGGCATCCCGTCGCCCTGCCGCTGCACCAGCCGGAACACCACGCCCTGGCGTTCCCACCGGCTCGGGTCGGGGACCAGCTCGGCCTCCGCGGCCTCCACCGAGCGGCTCATCTGCCACCAGGTGCGCACCCGCTCGAAGCCGGCGTCGTCCAGCCACGCGTGCTGTCGCTCGTCCTCGGCGAACGCGCCGGTGTCGATCTGCTGCACCGTCAGTCCGCGGGCCGCGCCGACCGACTTCGCCTGGGCCTCGGCCCACTCGAACAGCACGTCGCTGCACTGGTCGGCGAGGTGCTCGTCGAGGTCGCGGTCGACGACGTGGACGAACAGCATCCGGCCCTCGGCGCGGTCGTGCACACTGCCCCAGGCCCGGATCAGGCCCGCGGGGTCACGCACGACGAGGTTCTCGCGCATCGCCTGCCCGTGCTCGGAGATCTCGACCAGCACCTCGTCCTCGCCGGCCCCGGCCCAGCCGCGCCCCGCACGCTGGTGGCCGCGGAGCAGCTCGGTCAGCCGGGCCACGGTCCGGGTGTCCGAGCCGTCGGGCACATCGGCCGCCCAGCCCTCGGGAAGCCCGGGATCCTCGGGCAGGACGTCGTCGGGGTCGCTCTTGAACCTGTTGTCCTCGGGGATCACGATCGACCATTCGTCCGCACGCGCGCTGCCGCTGGCAGGGCGGTGGGGGGTACGTCGATCAGGCGCTGCGGTGCCCGCGCTGCGAGGCCATGTGGAGGGCCTCGACCTCGGAGCGGAGCACGTCGATCTCGGCCTCGAGCTCGGCGACCGCGACGATCGCCTCGGCGGCGCGGGTCTCGGCGTCCTCGCGGCCACGCTCGGCGTTCACGAGGCCACGCTCGGCAGCGTCGGCCCGACGGGCCTCCTGGCCACGCTTGAGGGTCTGCTCGGCAGCGTTCTTCTGCACCGAGGAGAGCGCGCGCTCGAGGACGTCGAGCGCTTCTTCGCGCTCGGCGATCTTGCGCTTCATGTCGGTCGCGAACGCCGCCGACTCGGCCGTGCGACGCTCGGTGAGGGCGCGGTAGTCCTGGGCCTGGGCGGCGCGGTCCTGCGCGGCCTCGCGGCGGGCGAGCATCAGCTCGGAATGGGTGATGCGGGTCGCGGCGGCGCCCGCGAGCAGGGCGGCGACCGCGGCCACGGCGGTGAAGCCGGCCGAGGAGGACGCGAGGGCGCCGATCACGATCGCGGCGGCGATGGCGAGCAGGCTGACGGCGACCACCAGGCGCGTGCTGCGCTGGCGGCGGCGAGCGGGCGTCCGTGACGCCTGTGACTGGTGGGGCTGCGGGGAAGGCATGGGGTCACCCTAGGGCCGCGGCGGGTCTCCATCGGCGCGACACGCACGCTCGAGGACGAGCGAGGCGAGGGTCACCGCTGCGGCGGCGAGCGCCGCGACGACCGCCCGGAGGATCCACCGGTCGGCGTACTGCGACGCGTCGCCCCGCCAGCTGACGGCGTAGCCGACGTAGCCGGCCGTGATCAACGCACCGGCGAGGGCACACGCGCGGGCCAGCACGAGCCGGTTGACGGCCTGCTGCGGCTCGAGCCGCTCGCGGCGCACCTGGACGGTCTGCCAGGTGTGCCACGCCAGGAAGCCCATGATCGCGGCGACCAGCACGAGGGCGAGCACCTGGGGCCAGGACACCAGGGGTGGGTGGCCGAGGATCCGGCTGCCCACCGGGTGGATGCTCCATCCGAGCGCGAGCCCGCCCACGGCGCAGAGCGCCATGGCGCGGGGCGAGGTCGGCCGCAGGGTGCCGCGCGGCCCCGGGGGCCCGTCCGGTGGGGACTCGCTCACGCGGTGTACCCGCGGCGTCCTGCGGGCGGGTGAAGCGGAGGAGCAGGACGTCGTGCGGTGATCACTCGACCTCGAGCGCGAGGTCCTCGCGCCTGCGCACTCCTGAGGAGTCCGTCGCCTGGAGCAGGTCGGCGATCGGCCCGAGCTCGGGGAAGACCGCGTCGGGCTCGAGGTCGTGCCACGGCTGGAGCACGAACGCGCGCTGGTGCGCCCGCGGGTGCGGCAGTCGGAGGAAGTCCTCGTTGGAGCGGCGGTCGCCGACCACGATCAGGTCGACGTCGAGGGTGCGCGGCGCGTTGGGGATCTCGCTGCGCTCGCGTGCGAAGGCGTCCTCGACCGCCAGCGCCCGCTCCATCAGCCGGGCAGCCGGGAGCGTGGTGTCGGCGAGGAGCACGGCGTTGAGGTAGGGGCCCGAGCCGTCGGGCGCGTCGACCGGATCCGTCTCGTAGACGGGCGAGACGCCGGTGACGAAGAAGTCGGGGGTGTCGGCCAACGCCTCGACGGCGCCCTGGAGCGTGGCCAACCGCTCGCCCAGGTTGGAGCCGAGAGCCAGCACCACCCGGCGGATCGGGTGCATCTCGCCCGTGAGGGAGTCGGCATCCACGATGTAGGGGTTGGGGGTCTCAGTCATGAGCGTTGCCTCGCGTTCTGGTGATCGTCAGCGCGACGTCCGCGAACGTCGCGTCGATGGGTGCATCAGGTTTGTGGAGCGTGACTCGCGCCCATTCAACACGACTGTCCGTGAGGCAGGAGTCCGCGATGCGCTGAACCACGGTTTCTATCAGGTCCACCGGATCGCGCTCCACGGCAGCCTTCACGTCGGCGACCAGGCTGCCGTAGTTGACGGTGTCGGCCAGGTCGTCGGAGGCGGCGGCGGCGCGGGTGTCGAGGCCGAGGACCAGGTCGACCACGAACGTCTGGCCCTCGCGCTTCTCGAACGCGAAGACGCCGTGGTGCGCCCAGCACTCGATGCCTCGAACGGACAGCTCGTCCGGAGCAGGACGCCCAGCGCCCGTGTCGTGGGACTCGTGTGTCATCGCTCTTCTCCGTCGGGCTGCAGGGCTGCCACCACGGCGAGCGCGTCGCGGGTGGCTCGTACGTCGTGCACGCGCAGGTAGTCGACCCCACGCCCGGCCAGGAGCGCTACGAGCGCGGCGTGCGCGTGCTCGCGCCCGTCGACCGCCCGTGGCGCGCCGCCGTGGGCCAGCAGGGTGCCCAGGAACGACTTGCGGCTGGCGCCCACAAGCAGTGGGCAGCCGAGCCGCCCGAGCACGTCGAGAGCGATCAGCAGCTCCCAGTTGTGGTGGGGCTGCTTGGCGAACCCCAGGCCCGGGTCGAGAATGACCCGTCCGCGGGGGATCCCGGCCGCCTCGATCGCGTCGAGCCGCTCGCCCAGCTCGCGGCGTACGGTCTCGACGACGCCGTCGGGCGTGTAGTCGGTGAAGTCGCGCATCCGATCGGCGTGAGCCCGCCAGTGCATCGCGACGTAGTGCGCGTCGGTGCCGGCGACGACCTCGAGGATCCGCCGGTCGGCCAGGCCGCCGGAGACGTCGTTGACGATCCGCGCACCCGCCGCCAGCGCCGCTTCAGCCACCTCCGCGCGCATCGTGTCGACGGACACGACGGCGCCGGCCGCGACCAGCTCGCGGATCACGGGCACGACACGGGCGAGCTCCTCGGCGACGAAGGGGCGGGTCGCACCGGGTCGCGTCGACTCGCCGCCGATGTCGAGGAGATCGGCCCCCTGGGCGATCAGGTCGAGCCCGTGCGCCACGGCGCTCTCGGTCGTGTCGTAGAGACCGCCGTCGGAGAAGGAGTCAGGGGTGACGTTGACGATCCCCATCACCCGGGGAACCTGTGGCCGGGAGGCCACGGTCACCTGGTGCCGGAGTGGATGAGCGCCATCGCCTCGGCACGGGTGGCCTGGTCGCTCAAGAAGGTGCCCCGCACGGCGGACGTGATGGTGCGGGCCCCGGCCTTCTTGACCCCACGCATGGTCATGCACAGGTGCTCGGCCTCGATGACCACGATCACGCCGCGCGCCTCGAGGATCTCCATCAGCGAGTCGGCGACCTGCGTCGTGAGCCGCTCCTGCACCTGCGGGCGCTTGGCGTAGACGTCCACGAGCCGGGCCAGCTTGGACAGCCCGGTGATCTTGCCGGTCTCGGCGGGGATGTAACCCACGTGCGCCACCCCGGTGAACGGCACCAGGTGGTGCTCGCACATCGACCACAGCTCGATGTCGCGCACGAGCACCATCTCGTCGTGACCGAGGTCGAAGGTGGTGGTGAGCACGTCGCGTGCCGTCTGCCGGATGCCCTGGGTCAGCTCGGCGTAGGCGCGTGCCACCCGGGCAGGCGTCTCGAGGAGACCCTCGCGGTCGGGGTCCTCGCCGATCGCGGCGAGCAGCTCGCGCACGGCCGCCTCGGCGCGCGGGTGGTCGAACTCCGGGACGTCCTCCGGTGCCAGTTCGCTAACGGTCACGGGGTCGATCACGGCGCCTCCGGCGTGGGCGGGGTGGGGGTCTCGGGACCCGCCCCGGGGAGGCCGTGCAGGTCTCCCCCGGCGCCCGGCGGCGTCAGGATCACGCCGCCGCGGGTCCCGGCCTCCTGGGCCGTCGCGTCGGCGGCGACCCGGTCGCGGATCTCCTGCGGGATGTCGACCGGCGGGATCGAGGACGGCACCCGCTCCGGCGACCCGGTCCAGGCCGGTCGCGTGGGGTTCATGGTGAGCGCCGTGAAGATCTCGGCGATCTGCGCCTTGTCGAGCGTCTCCTTGTCGAGGAGGGCCAGCACGAGCGAGTCGAGCACGTGGCGGTTGGTCTCCAGGATCTCGAAGGCCTCCTGGTGCGCCTGGCCCAGCAGCGCCTTGATCTCCCCGTCGACCGCCGCGGCGGTGTCCTCGGAGTAGTTGCGCGCATGGCCCATGTCGC
Organism: Propionibacteriales bacterium; assembly: GCA_038259535.1. GTDB lineage: Bacteria > Actinomycetota > Actinomycetes > Propionibacteriales > Nocardioidaceae > Nocardioides. Next base: position 5,372 of record JBBSOR010000136.1, read on the forward strand.
GACCCAGGAACGGCTCGGAGTTGCTGTCGCCGAGCTTGACCGCGCCCAGCCGCTCGGTCATGCCGTACTGGGTCACCATCGCCCGGGCCAGGCCCGTCGCCTTCTCGATGTCGTTGCCGGCGCCGGACGTGACGTCGTGGAAGATCAGCGCCTCCGCGGCCATCCCGCCCAGCATGTAGGCGAGGTTGTCGAGCATCTCGCTGCGGGTCTGGGAGTACTTGTCGCGGTCGGGCAGCACCATCGTGTAGCCCAGCGCGCGCCCGCGCGGCAGGATCGTGACCTTGTGCACCGGGTCGGTGCCGGGCAGTGCCGCGGCGACGAGGGCGTGGCCGCCCTCGTGGTAGGCGGTGATGAGCTTCTCGCGCTCGCTCATCAGGCGCGTACGGCGCTGCGGCCCGGCGATGACGCGGTCGATCGCCTCGTCGAGCGACGCGTTGTCGATCAGCTTGGCGTTGCCGCGCGCGGTGAGGAGCGCGGCCTCGTTGAGGACGTTGGCCAGGTCGGCACCGGTGAAGCCGGGCGTGCGACGGGCGATCCCCAGCAGGTCGATGTCCTGCGCGATCGGCTTGCCGCGCGAGTGGACCTTGAGGATCTGGTGACGACCGTTGAGGTCCGGGGCGTCGACCTGGATCTGGCGGTCGAAGCGGCCCGGGCGCAGCAGTGCCGGGTCGAGCACGTCTGGCCGGTTGGTGGCCGCGATCAGGATGACGCCGCCCCGGACGTCGAAGCCGTCCATCTCGACGAGCAGCTGGTTGAGGGTCTGCTCGCGCTCGTCGTGACCGCCGCCCATGCCGGTGCCACGGTGACGACCGACCGCGTCGATCTCGTCGATGAAGACGATGGCCGGCGGGTTCTCCTTGGCCTGCTCGAACAGGTCGCGCACGCGACTGGCACCGACACCGACGAACATCTCGACGAAGTCGGACCCGGAGATGGAGTAGAACGGCACGCCGGCCTCA
>JBBSOR010000137.1:0-5662 GCA_038259535.1 Propionibacteriales bacterium
CGACGACTGCCGGCCGCACCCCCCTCTGCACGGTCTTCGCGACTCGCCGCGAGTCCCAACGGCCAGCGCCCGGGGTGGGTTCGCCGCGGTTGTTGAGGTCGATGGCGATGGAACGCAGCGACTGACCCTCGATGACTCTCGCAGCGACTTCGCGAATGATCGCGGCCTCAGACGCCACTATTTGCTGATGCTCGTCGTACCCGTATCCGAGGTGGCCATGGGCACGCCCTGCGTGCGCTTCTCGGCGGCGGGCCGCCCCTACACGCTCTCCCTTCACGTCGGACTCGTTTGCCGCTACCGATGCCAGGATCCGTGCGAGCAGGCGTCCTGATGATGTCGATAGGTCGATCTCGGACCCTTCCTGAAGCACTACCGGCATCGGCCGCATGTCCAAGGCGTCGACGACGCGTTCCAAGTCGGTGACACGACGCAGCAGACGATCTAGGTGCCGCGCAGCCAGCCCGTCGACAATTCCGGCTTCGATGTCAGCGAGGAGCCGTTCAAAGCCGGGTCGCATTCGTGCCGACCTGGCGGAGATGTCGTTGTCGAAGTAGATGATCGGCTCCGGCCAGCCGATCTCAAGAAGGTGGGCGCGTCCTTGCTCTATCTGGTCGTTGACCCCGACTGAGAGTCCAGCACGGTCCTGGGATATCCGCGCATAGAAGGCGGGACGTACGGGGATGTTGGTGTTGCGCGGCATACCACCACTGTAGTGGTTTTCTAACTGCCTGTCTTGACGGCCGTGAAGCCTCGCGTGATGCCCTCCAGCACGACATGGAGGCGGTGGCCCTCGGGCAACATCGCGTCGACGAACGGCGTGCTGATGTCGAGGCGCCGCCCGCTCGACTTGAGCATCCGCTCGACCAGCTCGTTGACCTGGGCGGCGTCGAGCCGCAGGTTGGTGAGCTCGTGACGGCCACGGCGGGCGATGAAGACCCGGCTGGGATCGTTGATCCACACCTCCTCGACCTCGGGGTCGTCGAGGAACGGCTGCAGTGGCCCGAAGCCCGACACGCGGGCCACCAGCTCGCCCACCATCGCGTCGTCGTCGGCGATGGGTGCGACGGCACCGGTCAGGCTGAGCTGGTCGTGGTCGCGGACCACGTCCTCGGCGATGCGGCGTACGACGCCGGCCTCGCGCTGCGGGTCGACACCCTCGCGGCGGACCCGCTCGCGCACGTGAGCGTCGAGCTGCTGCACCAGGTCGAGGTGGGCGTCGGGGCGGGCAGCGACGACCGGACGACCGGCTGCCTGACGGTCCACTGCCAGATGTTCGAACATGTGGTGCCTCTGCTTCCCGAGAGCGTGCATCGTCAAACTACCCAGCGCACGCCGCGCGAAACAGAGGTCAGGCAAAGGTTGTGGAGAACCTCGACACGACGCGGTCGACGCGTCGGCTCGACGCCGGGCATGCCAGAGTTGGGCCATGATCACGGTCGAGCACCTCACCAAGACGTACGCCGGCTTCACCGCCGTCGACGACGTCAGCTTCACGGCGCAGTCCGGACGCGTCACCGGCTTCCTGGGCCCCAACGGCGCCGGCAAGACGACCACGATGCGGATCATGGTCGGGCTCACGCCGGCAAGCTCGGGCAGCGTCCGCATCGGAGGCCTGGCCTACGGCGACATCCCCAACCCGGGCCGCCACGTCGGGGTCCTGCTCGACGCCTCGGCCCAGCACGCCGGACGCACCGGTCGCGAGGTGTTGACCATCGGCGCGCGCACCATGGGCCTGCCGGACTCGCGGGTCGAGGAGATGCTCGAGATGGTGTCGCTGAACGCCGACGAGTCCAAGCGACGGGTGCGCAACTACTCCCTCGGCATGCGACAGCGCCTCGGCATCGCCCACGCGCTGCTGGGCGACCCGTCGGTGCTGATCCTCGACGAGCCGGCCAACGGGCTCGACCCGGCGGGCATCCGGTGGATGCGCGGACTGCTCAGCGACTACGCCGACCGAGGCGGCACCGTGCTCCTGTCCAGCCACCTGCTCAACGAGGTCGAGCTGATCGCCGACGAGATGATCCTCATCGGCCGGGGTCGGATCGTCGCCTCCGGCACCAAGGAGTCCCTGCTCTCCGGCGAGGCCAGCAGCACCCTGGTCCGCTCCCGCGACGACGACGCGCTCCGCCGACACCTGGTGGCGGCCGGCCACACGGTCACGCCGCACGGCGACGGCCTCCGGGTCGACTGCGACTCCGCCGACGTCGGCCAGGCAGCCCTGGCGGCGCAGGTCGTGCTCACCGAGCTCACGTCCGGCGCCGCCGGCCTCGAGGACCTCTTCCTCGCCCTCACCGAGGACACCCAGCGCGAAGGACAGCCCGCATGAGCACCACCAGCAACTATTCCGCCACCCTGGACGTGTCCGGCACCCCGGCCGTCCCGTTCAGCCGTCTCGTGAGCGTTGAGTTCCGCAAGGCGCTCGACACCCGCGCAGGTCGCTGGTTCACCGCCTCGATCGTGCTCCTGAGCCTTGCCGTCGTGGTCATCTATGCCTTCGCGGCGCCCGAGGACATCCGGGAGTACGGCGACTTCCTCACCGTGTCCGGCTCCGTGCTGGGCTACTTCCTGCCGATCCTGCTGATCTTGATGGTGACCAGTGAGTGGAGCCAGCGCACCGGCCTGACGACCTTCACCCTGGAGCCGCACCGGGGTCGCGTGGTGGGCGCGAAGTTCTGCGCCGGCCTCATCCTCGGCGCCTGCCTGATCGCCGTCTCGGCCGTGGTCGCCGCCATCGGCACCGTGATCGGGGGCGGGGGCTGGTCGATCACCGCCGACGTGCTCGTCAAGGGCTTCGTCGTGTCCAATGTGATCGGCATCCTGACCGGCTTCGCCATCGGGATGCTGCTGATGAACACGCCGGCGGCGATCGTCACCTACTTCATCTACTCCCTCGTGCTGCCCATCGCGGTCGGCATCCTGGGCGCCTTCCAGCAGTGGTTCGCCGACCTGTCCCCCTGGATCGAGTTCAACACCGCACAGGGGCTGCTCTTCCAGAACGAGGGTGCCCCCAGCAGCGAGGTGGTGCTCCAGCTGCTCGTGTCCGGCACCATCTGGCTCGTGGTGCCGTTCAGCCTCGGCCTGCTACGACTCCTGCGCGCCGAGCCCAAGTAGGTCCCGCCCCACCAGGTCCTGGCCGGTGAGTCACGCTCACCTTCGCGTGATCGTGCTGTGCCGGTCCTGTCCGGTGCCCCGACGCCAGGCCCGCAGTCCGGTGTACGTCGTGGAGCCGTCGCGGAACGTCGCGTTGCCGGTCTCGACCGCGACGCCGTAGTCGTTGTGATCGAGCCGGACGTCGGCGTTCTGGGCCGCAGTGCCCACCCGACGTACGCGGCGCACCAACGCGGGGTCACGCTCGCTGGTCGCGGTCACCGTGTTCCTCGAGATCCTCGTGTCGTGGACCCTGAACTGGATCAGGATCTCGGGCGACCCGTCAGCCAGGGTGTTGTTGCCACGCAGGACATTTCGCCTCACCACGAGGTCGAAGGCCTCCCCCCGGCCGGGTCCGTAGCCACCGAGCGCGATCCCGACGTAGGCGCTTCCTGCGATGTCGTTGCCGACGATGCGGATGCCCTCCGTGCCACCCCGCTTCCACTCCGAGGCGGCCTCGATCCCGATGTCGGAGCGGCGCACGACGTTGTTGCGGATCACGATGTCCTTGCCACCGTCGACGTAGATGCCGTCGGCGCAGTTGCACCAGCCCGGGCTCTCCCAGTAGGCCGGATTGCCCTTGCTGATGATGTCGGTCACCAGGTTGCGGGTGATGACGCCCTGGCGCGCGCGGTTCGCATCCGTCCAGCGTGCTGGACCCTCCAGCGTGCCCTCGTAGCCGATGGCGTCGATCCCGATGTTGTTGTTGTGGTGGATGTGGTTGTCCACGATCCGCCAGCCCTTGACGTTGCCGTTCACCACGACGCTCTCGCTCGCACCGAGCGTGAGGTGATCGACCTCGTTGTCGGCGATCCGCAGCCCCTCCAGTGGGCGGCGGGGGTTGGTGCCGTAGACGGCGATGCCGTGCGCGTTGATGTCGAAGCTGCCGCGTTCCTGGTTGTCGTTGCCCAGGTCGTGCACGTGGTTGCCCACGAGCCTGAGCCCGTCGGTCGCCCCCACGACGTAGATACCGATCGGAACCCTGCTCTGCGACGCCGTGCGGTAGCCGGTGATCTCGAGTCCACTGATGGTGAGGTCGGCGCCGTCATGGATCTCCACGACCCCCGAGCTTCCCAGCGGTGGCACCGTGCCCGACAGGTCGAGCACAGGCGCCTCGTCGGCATGGGCCCGCACGGCCACATGCTTGCGGTCACGCAGGATCAGGCGCTGGCCCGGGTAGGTGCCGCCGCGAGCGATCACGGTGCCGCCGCTGGGGCCGAGTCCGTCGACGGCGTGCTGGAAGGTCTCGTACGGGTCGGCCATCGTCCCGGCGCCGGCATCGGATCCGCTGGGGTCGACGTAGACGGTGGGCACCGCTTCGTCGACGCGAGTGGCGGTTGAGTCCTCACCAGCACCCGCCCACGACACGTCGGCGGACCCCACCACGGGTGTGGTGACGAGGCTGACCGTGAGCACGGTCCGGAGCAGCAGACGTGCCGGGCGCGCGGTCATCGGGTCCCGCCCGTCCCGCAGGCGGCGGCGTAGTCGCGCAGCACGTCGCGGACCCGATCGACGACCAGGCCCTGCGGATCCGCGGACAGCTCGCCTCTCCTGACCCTGTCGTACTGGCTGGGAAGGTGCGCGCTGAGCAGTGGCAAGGGAATCCCCGTTCTGCGAAGGTTGGCCAGCAGGACATCCTGCGCGGCGCGGATCGTCGGGTGCGGCCAGTAGTAGCGCATCCGATCGCTGTAGCTGTAGCGGCGAGCCAGCTTCTGCGCGGCGGCATCGCCCTCGTAGTACGACACCCACCAGCGCGGCTCCTCGAGCATCACCGTCTCGATCACGTCGACGAGCCCTGACCGCTGGTCGGTGGGCACCAGCTGGTCCTCGATCGCGGCGAGGGCGAAGAGCGCCTCACGCAAGGCGAAGGTCAATCCGGGGCCTACCTTGAGCACGGCCCAGTGGTCCTCGACGAGCGCCCGGAGGCCCGAGCGCAACTGGTAGTCGGTGGAGTGCGCCTCGAACACGAACCTGGTGCCCTCCACCGCCGAACGCAGCTCGACCACCGCCGCCGGGGCGTAGTCGAAGACCCGCTGATGGTCGAACTCCACGCCCGGTTGCACGACGACGGCCAGAACGCGCTGCCAGGCGTCGTCGAGTCCGGCCGCGGAGAAGGCCGCCCGGTGGGCCTCGATCGTGGTGCGCGCCGCCTGGGGCGTGGTCGGGGCCAGCGTGTCGATCGTCTCGTGCGCCCCACCGGGGACCGGCACCTCGGTGCCGATCACGTAACCGAGCCGGTGAGCATCAGGGCCCGCCGCCGACTCCGCCGCGCCGGCCAGGCGCGCGGCTCGCGCAGCGACCACCTCGTCCGGGAGCGGGTCGACGTCACCGGCACACGACATGCTGGTGTCGAGGTGGATCTTGGTGAACCCCGCCTCGACGTAGGTTGCGCCGCGCACCTCGGCCCTCCGCAGGGCCTCCTCGGCGCCCAGCGCCCGCCACACGTTGGGACCGAGGTGGTCACCACCGAGGACGACCCGCTCGGCGGGCAGCCCGTGCTCGTGCGCCACCCCGA
>JBBSOR010000138.1:0-5514 GCA_038259535.1 Propionibacteriales bacterium
CCCATGCGACCGATCCCCCACCGGCGCCGACGGTGACGATGTCGATCATGGGAATCTTGCTGGGGTACTTCCCGATCGTGCCCTCGGTGGTCAAGGTGGGCTCGCCGGCGATGACCACAGACACGTCGGTCGACGTCCCCCCGCCGTCACAGGTCAGCACCCGGTCGAACCCGGCGTCGCGGGCGACGAGGGCCGCCCCGAGTGCACCTGCCGCCGGACCGGACAGCACGGTCGTGATCGGTTGGTGCACCACCTCCTCCGCGGACAGCACGCCACCGTTGGACTTCATGACGTACCAGGGCACGCCGGGTGCCACCTCACGCAACCGGGTCGTGATGTTCGCGACGTACGACGCCATCCGCGGCTTGACCGCAGCGTCGACGAGTGTGGTGACCGTTCTTTCGTACTCGCGGTACTCGCGCAGCACGTCGCTGGACAGCGACACCACGGCCGAAGGGTGCTCCCGACGCAGGACCTCGCGGGCCCGGTGCTCGTGGTCGGGGTTGGCGTAGGAGTGCAGGAAGCACACGCCGATCGTGTTGATGCCCTGGTCGCGGAACCAGCGCGCCGCCTCGGCTGCGCCCGCCTCGTCGAAGGGCCGCAGCTGTTCGCCGCGAAAGTCGAGGCGCCCACCGATGGCCCGCACCCGGTCGACCGGGACGATCCGCGGCGGCTTCACCCAGAAGTAGGAGTTGCCGTAACCGTCCGGCACGCTCTGCCGGGCGATCTCGAGGATGAACTCGTAGCCCTCGGTGGTCATCAGCCCCAGGTCGCCGACCTTGCCCTCGAGCAGCTGGTTGGTCGCCACCGTGGTGCCGTGGCTGACTGACACCACGTCCCTTCCGGTCGCGCCGAGCATGCCCAGCACCTTGTGCACCCCGGCAAGAAAGCCGTCGGCCGGGTCAGCGGGGGTCGAGGGGGTCTTGGTGGTCACCACCTCGCCGGTGTCGGCGTCCAGCGCCACGACGTCGGTGAAGGTGCCCCCGGTGTCGATCCCGATCCGCAGCCTCATGCCAGCATCTAACCGGTTGCGCAGCCGGCTCGGGTCCCTGGGCTACGCGAAGGCCTCTGCGAGATACCAGGTTCCTGTCCCCGATCGCTTGGCCGCGTACATGGCCCGGTCCGCGGACTCGAGCACCTGCTCGGGCGAGGCGAAGCCGTCGGCGGCGGCGATGCCGATACACGCGGTGACGGATGCCGCCACATCGCCGAGCCCGAAGGGCTCGCCGAGCCGACCGATGATGCGCTCGCTGACAGCGGTGGCCTCCTCGATGCTCTCCACGGCTCGGCAGAGGATGACGAACTCGTCCCCACCGAGCCGCGCGACCAGGTCGTCGTCCCGGGCCGCGTTGCGCAGCCGGTCGGCGACGACGACCAGCAGCTGGTCGCCGATGAGGTGCCCGTGGCGGTCGTTGACGTCCTTGAAGTCGTCGAGGTCGATGAAGAGCACAACGAGCCGCGCCCGGACGACGTCGTCCTGCATCGCGGCCCGCATCACCTCCAGAAGGCTGCTGCGGTTGGCGACACCGGTGAGCGGATCGTGGCGTGCGCGGTGGGCCAGGTCGCGCTCGGACACCTGGAGGGCGGCGCTGGTGCGAGCCGACACGACCATGGCCGTCGACGCGCTCGCCAGCAGCTCCAGGAGAGGTATCGCCGCCTCGATCGAGGCGTGCGGCGCTGCGTCGGCAAGGACGAGGATGCCCTCCCGGCGCCCCTTGGCCACGAGCGCCAGCACGACGAGGGAGCCGACGCCGTTCTCTCGCAGGAAGCTGGCGGCCTCGAAGCCGTCGCCGTCACCCGTCCCGTCCGCCCAGCTGGAGGTTGCCCGGCAGACGTACTCGGCCAGCTGACCGGACTGCTCCCGCGTCAGCCCGGCGAGCATCTGCCCGAAGTCACCGGAATGGTGCGCGGCGGTCAACCGGCCGCCCGTGCCCAGGAACAAGCATCCCCCGCTCATGCCCGCCACCGTGAGCGCGGCGGCCACCGTGTGGCTGGCCACCTCGTCGCCGTCGTCGAGGCAGGCCAGCTCGTAGCCGAGCCTGGCCAGCAGCTCGGCCGGCGCCTCGGGCGGGGGGCCGCCCAGCTCCCCCAGGCGCTGGCCGAACGCATCACCCACCGCCTCCACCCATTGCACGTCGTCCACGCTCAGCGCGGTCCGCGACTCGACGTTGAACACGCCGGCAGTGCGGCCGTCGACCCTGATCGGCACCGCCACCTCCGCCAGGACGCCGGGAACCGCCCGGATGAAGTCGCTGCGGCTCCCCGTCTCCCGGACCACCTGGGTCTCACCCGTGGCCAACGTGGAGCCCAGCACACCCGCCCCCGGGGCAAGCCCGTCGTAGACCTGCCAGTAGCCCCGTTGGGCCACACATCGCAGCCGTCCGCCTCGCTCGAGGTAGATGCTCGGGAGGTTCAGCCCGCTGGCCAGGCACAGCTCCATGACGGCATCGGCAGCAGCCGAGACCGTGGAGCAGGCGGCGAGGCGACGCCGTACGCCGTCGAGGTCGGGACGGGTCATGCTCAGTCGACGACCTGCCCGTGCGGCTCCGGGTGCGGGAACGAGGTCGCCGCCGGGCGGACGAGGTCGTCGGCGTAGCGCCGGATGAGGTCGAGGTTGCGGTCGGCCAGGTGGTCGAAGACCTGCGGCACGCTGGAACCCGGAGTCAGGGAGGCCATCGCCGTGGCGGGGTCCAGCCGGGCCGAGATCCAGCACTCGTGGCTGGCCGCGCGAGCCACCACCTCGGCGACCGGGCTGACCACCATCGAGTTTCCGAAGTAGATGACGCCTCCGGGATCGGTGCCGGTGGCGTTGGTGCCGACGAGGAACACGTGATTGTCGTAGGCGCGGGCCCGGTTGGTCAGCTCCCAGATGTCGGCGGAGCGCAGCAGGGCGGACGGCCGCACGATCACCTCGGCTCCACGCACCGCCGTGATCCGCGACAGCTCGGGATAGTCGCCGTCGAAGCAGATGATCTGCCCGATCCGGCCGAGGTCGGTCTCGACGACGCTGACCTCGTCTCCCGGGACCACCCAGCCGCCCTTGGAGCGCATCTCCGTGCAGAAGGGATGCGTCTTGCGATAGACGCCCGCAACCTCGCCGCCCCGCCCGAGCAGCACCGAGGCGTTGTGCACCGTCCCTCGCCCGTCACCACGCTCGTAGGTGCCGACGACGACGTGGACGCCGAGCCGGCGGGCCGTCTCCTGCAGGGGCTCGATCACCGGGCCCGGAACCTCGGACACGAGGTCCCACAGCGCGTCAGGGCCGACCCCGGGGGTGAAACCAGTGGTCACCGATTCCGGCAGCACCACCAGCTCGGCTCCCGTCGCCTCGACAGCGCGGGTGACCCAGTCGGCCGCCTTGTCCAGGTTGCCCTTGATCGACTCGGCCGTCAGGGGTCCCGGGAGCGGCGCCACCTGCACCGCCGCAACCGTGAACGCCTTCATCCAGTCCTCCCCGAGCCGACTGGTCGCCAGGCTAGCGCGAGGGCGGTCCCAGAGGCCGATCTTGCCCCCGATCGGCCTGAGAGGAGACCCTGGAGGCTTCGCCGGCCCGCCAGCAGCGTGCCCACAGCCGAAGGAAGCCGTTGCCCGTGCCCAAGCCCGCAGTCCGTGACCTGCTCCGCGTCCCCCCGACGGGCGTCGACCTGACGGCTATCGACCCGGGCAGCGACCTGGGGTTCTCGGGCGGGAAGAGCGAGGGGAAGAAGGACCTCGTCTCACTCGGCGACCGGTTGAGCGACCTGCAGGAACGGTTGTACGCCGAGGCGCAGGGCGGCGGGACGCGCTCCCTCCTGCTGGTGCTGCAGGGCATGGACACCTCCGGCAAGGGCGGCACGACCAAGCACGTCGTGGGCCACGTCGACCCGATGGGCATCCAGTACACCGCTTTCAAGGCCCCGACCGCCGAGGAGAGGGCGCATGACTTCCTCTGGCGCATCCGCCGCGCCCTCCCCGGGCCGGGAATCCTCGGGGTGTTCGACAGATCGCACTACGAGGATGTCGGGATCGTGCGGGTGCACGACCTCGTGCCCAAGCGCGTCTGGAGCCGCCGCTACGACGCGATCAACCGCTTCGAGGAGCGACTCGTGCTCTCCGGCACCACCATCGTGAAGTGCTTCCTGCACATCTCGCTCGAGGAGCAGCAGGAACGCCTGCTGGCGCGGCTCGACGACCCGACAAAACAGTGGAAGTACAACCCGACCGACGTCGATGAGCGGGGTCACTGGGCGGAGTACCAGGCCGCCTACACCTGCGCGATCAACCGCTGCAACACCGACCAGGCGCCCTGGTTCGTCGTACCGGCCGACCGCAAGTGGGTCCGCAACCTGGCTATCAGCCAGCTGCTGATCGACGCCCTCGAGGGCATGTCGCCGGACTACCCCGCGCCCGACTACGACGTGGCGGCCGAGCGCCGTCGGGTGCTCGAGGGCTAGGTGACTCGCACCGAAGGCGTCCGCACGTACAAGCGGCGGGCCGGGCGGATGACTCAGACACAGGAAGATGCCCTGGCCCGCTTGTGGACCAGATTCGGGCTGGATGTCGATGGGGCACCACTCGACCTGCCGGCGCTGTTCGGCCGGGTGGCGCCGGTCGTGCTCGAGATCGGCTTCGGCATGGGTGAGGCGACGCTCGAGCTGGCCGCCACGCAGCCCGGCCGTGACGTGCTGGCGGTCGACGTGCACATGCCCGGTCATGCGGCTCTGATCTCCGGCCTCGATACCGGGGGCCTGACCAATGTCCGCGCCGTCGACGGTGACGCGCGGCTGCTGCTCGCCGAGATGCTGGGGCCGCAGTCGCTGACAGAGGTGCGCATCTTCTTCCCCGACCCGTGGCCGAAGAACCGGCACGCTAAGCGCCGGCTGCTGACTCCGCGGTTGGCCGACCTGCTCGCCGACCGGTTGGTGGACGGCGGGACCCTTCACATCGCGACCGACATCGCCGCGTACGCGCAGCTGGGGCACGACGTCATCGCCGACCATCCGGCTCTGCAGGTCCGCAGCGACGTGCCGTGGCGGCCCCGAACGAAGTTCGAGCAGCGCGGCCTGGCTGCAGGACGGGACCCGCACGACCTCGTCGCCGTCCGGATCCCACGGCCAGCCGCAGCCGCTCGGTGAGCTCCGGCGATCAGCCGAACTAGGCAGTCGCGGTGAGACCGCTGTCCTTGCGCTGGGCAAGTGCCACCAGGTCGATGAGGAGCCGTTCCGAGGCTGACTTCGGGTGCCCGTTTCCTAGCCCGCGCCGGCTCGTGGCAGCCGGGACGGCGGCGACCGACCGCGCCCGACGGCACCGGTGGTGGAGCTCGACGACCGCCTCGACGAGAACCCCCAGCTCGTGGGACAGGTCGTCTGCGTCGCTGGACGGCGTTTCGCTCACGATGGCGAGGAACAGGGACCTGGTCGCCTCGCCGGGCTCGATGCCGATCTCGGCGCGCACGGCGCGGCGAAACGTCTCGTAGCACCGCAGGGCCTGGGACGGGCGTTCGGCCGCCCAGTGTGCACGCATCACGACCTGGCA
>JBBSOR010000139.1:0-5430 GCA_038259535.1 Propionibacteriales bacterium
AAAAGCCAGCCCCGGCGGCTACACCGTCTCCGAGGCACTCCGCTACGCACTCGACGAGACCTAACCGAACCAAACCACGAAGAGGGGCGAGCCCGACGGGGCTCGCCCCTCGTTGCTGTCCACTGGGGACATTCATGTCAAAACTAGGGACAGAGATGTCACAACGCGGGGACACCAAAAGTCAGGAAGTGGGGACATCAAGTGTCAAAAACCGGGACATCTCAAAGTCACATCCCACTCAGTACCAGCCGTGACCGGCCTTGAAGCTCCACGCGCTGCACGGGGTGCCGTAGGTGTCCTGGATGTATTCCAGGCCCCACCGGATCTGCGACTCGGCCGACGTCATGTAGTCCGCCGGCAGCTCGTGCAGCTGGGTCAGTGCCTGCGGGATGCCGTACGCCGACGAGCTGGGGTTGTCCGCGTCGACCCGCCAGCCGGACTCGCTCATGTAGAGCGAGTCGAGGCAGGAGAACTGGTCGGAGGAGAAGCCGAAGACCGGGAGCAGCGCGCGGGCGATGTCGCGCGGCTCGCCCTCGGAGAGCTTCTCGGACTTCGTGACCGCCGAGCCGGCCGACATCGACAGCGCGGTGGTCTTCGCCGCGACCGTGCGACGCGAGGAGCGGGAGGCGACGGTGCTCCGGGCGCGCTCCTCGAGGTCCGCGGCGTCCATGCTCGGGGCGCTCTCGGAAGTGCCCTCGGGCGTGGCCTGCGGCGCGGAGGTCGTCACGTTGGCCGCGGCGGGGGTCAGTGTCGTGTCGCTGGAGAACATGCCTCCGGTGACGCTCACGCCGGTGACGGCGGCGGCCAGGCCGGTGAGGGCCACGGTCGTGCGCAGGGCGCGGCGAGGCACGCGCGCGGCCTTGTGCTTGCCGGGGGCGCGGTGCGTGGGGACGTACTTCGCAGAAGAGGGCACGGGAGAGGGGCTCACGGGGGTCGAGGACAGGAGAGGTCGTGACGCGAGGGGGCCGGGAGAGGATCAGGGGGGTGTTCCGGCGCCGACCTTCGGGGGAAGGTCACGAAACGATCACGACCCACCATGCATGAGGCATTCGGGGCGTGCAAACCGAACTCCACAATTGCCGTTGTCCCTTGCGTCACACGGGCCTCGCGTGTCCCATCGGCCCCACCCGTCCCCGTCGGAGTCCCCGCTGAAGTGCGAAGTCCTGCGCGGATGGGCCGTTGCAACGGCCGATCCGCGCGGGAGTCCCCGCCCAAGCGGGGACTCCTGCACGGCACGGCCTCAGAGGGTGACGTCCTCCAGCATCTCGGTCACGAGCGCCGCGATCGGCGAGCGCTCGGAGCGGGTCAGCGTGACGTGCGCGAACAGCGGGTGCCCCTTGAGCTTCTCGACCACCGCGACGATGCCGTCGTGCCGGCCCACCCGCAGGTTGTCGCGCTGGGCGACGTCGTGGGTCAGGACGACCTTGGAGTTGGCACCGATGCGCGACAGGACGGTCAGGAGCACGTTGCGCTCCAGTGACTGGGCCTCGTCGACGATCACGAAGGAGTCGTGCAGGGACCGGCCGCGGATGTGCGTCAGCGGCAGAACCTCGAGCATGCCGCGATCCATCACCTCGTCGATGACATCCTTGCCCGTGAGGGCGCCCAGCGTGTCGAACACGGCCTGGGCCCAGGGCGACATCTTCTCGTTCTCCGAGCCCGGCAGGTAGCCGAGCTCCTGGCCGCCCACGGCGAACAGGGGCCGGAAGACGACCACCTTCTTGTGGTGGCGACGCTCCATGACGGCCTCGAGCCCGGCGCACAGCGCCATCGCCGACTTGCCGGTGCCGGCACGGCCGCCGAGGGACACGATGCCGACCTCGGGGTCGAGGAGCATCTCGAGGGCGATGCGCTGCTCGGCCGACCGGCCGTGGATCCCGAAGGCGTCGCGGTCGCCGCGCACGAGGTGGACCCGCTTGTCGGCACCCACCCGGGCCAGCGCCGTACCCCGGTCCGAGAGCAGCACGAGACCGTTGTGGCAGGGCAGCTCGCGGGCCTCGGCGAGGTCGATCACACCGTCCTCGTAGAGGTCGTCGAGGTCGGCCGCGGGCACCTCCAGCTCGGTCATGCCGGTGTAGCCGGAGTCGCTGATGCCCTCCGCGCGGTATTCCTGGGCGTCCAGCCCGACCGCCGAGGCCTTGATCCGCAGCGGGAGGTCCTTGGACACGAGCGTCACCTGGTGGCCCTCGTTGGCGAGGTTGCGGGCGACCGCCAGGATCCGGGTGTCGTTGTCGCCGAGCCGGAAGCCCGACGGCAGCGAGGCGGCGTCGGTGTGGTTGAGCTCGACGCGCAGGGTGCCGCCCTCCACACCGATCCCGACGGGCTCGTCCAGGCGCCCGTTGACGACCCGCAGGTCGTCGAGCGCACGCAACGCCGCCCGGGCGAAGTAGCCGAGCTCGGGGTGGTGCCGCTTGCCCTCCAGCTCGGTGATCACCACCACGGGCAGCACGACCTCGTGCTCGGCGAAGCGGGTGAGCGCGCCGGGATCGGCGAGCAGCACGCTGGTGTCCAGGACGTAGGTCCTGCGGTCAGTGCTGACGGAGCTGGGCGATGAGGTCTTGCTGGCCACGACTAACCCCTTGCTGCGGGCCGGCGCGCGCACTCCTCGCCCGGCCCGATGTCATTCAACGGACCGGAGAGCTCCCATCTGAGTGCTCAAGGACTGCCTCCCGGTTCAGCCGGCTTCCCCACCTGCTGATGATCGCGAAATTACGCCTGCCGATCCCCCGATCCGGGGCGACACGCCCGAACGCGAGGTGACGAGCAGGTGACGTCTGCGCCGGTCCGGGTCAGCCGCCGTAGCGGCGTTCGCGGGCGGCGTAGGCCCGGATGGCACGCAGGAAGTCGACGCGCCGGAAGTCGGGCCACAGCGCCTCGCAGAAGTAGAACTCCGAGTTGGCCGACTGCCACAGCAAGAAGCCGCCGAGCCGTTGCTCCCCCGACGTGCGGATCACGAGATCGGGGTCGGGCTGCCCCTTGGTGTAGAGGTGCTCGGCGATGTGCTCGACGTCGATGATGTCGGCCAGCTCCTCGAGCGAGGTGCCGCGGGCGGCGTGGTCGGCGAGCAGGGCGCGTACGGCGTCGGCGATCTCGCGGCGGCCGCCGTAGCCCACCGCGACGTTGACCAGCACGCCGTCGATGTGACGGGTCGCCTCCTCGGCCGCCTTGAGCCGCGCGGCGGTCTCCGGGGGCAGGAGGTCGAGGGCGCCGACGGGGTGGATCCGCCAGCGGCCGGCCTCGGCCAGCGACTCGACGGCACCCTCGATGATCCGCAGCAGGCCGGTGAGCTGCTCAGGCGGGCGGTTGGTGAGGTTGTCGCTCGAGAGCAGCCACAGCGTGACCACCTCGACCCCGACCTCCTCGCACCAGCCGAGCAGGGGGCGGATGTTGTCGGCCCCGGCCTGGTAGCCGTCGGCCGTGTTCAGGCCGACCGCCTTGGCCCACCGGCGGTTGCCGTCGAGCATCACGCCGACATGCTTCGGGATCCGGTCGGTGGGCAGGAACTTCACCACGCGGGACTCGTAGGCGGGGTAGAGCACCCGTCGCACAGCGTCCTTCAACCTCACCACCTGCCGATGGTAGCCGTCCTGTGACCCAGCCCTCCGACGCGACGGCTGCGCGGGTCACCGGATGAGCGGTAGTTTCTCCTCATGGAGACCAGCCGATGACGCCCCGCGACCGCGTGGACCACGCTGTCGGGCGGGCCGAGCAGGCCGTCGAGCGTGCCAGCGAGCTGATGTCCGACAAGCTGGCCGAGGTCAAGCCCAGGCTCCGAGGCTGGCTGCACGCCGGCACCGCTCCCGTCGCCCTCGTGGCGGGCATCGTCCTGGTCGCCCTCTCGCCCACCGCCTCGACGCGGATCGGCTCCGCCGCCTTCGCCCTCTCGGCGCTCCTCGTCTTCACGGTGTCGGCGATCTACCACCGCGGCACGTGGTCGCCGCGCACGTGGGCGTTCCTGCGCCGCTTCGACCACGCCAACATCTTCGTGCTCATCGCCGGCACCTACACGCCCTACGCCCTGCTCTTCCTCGAGGGGTCGGCGCGTACGACGTTGCTGCTGGTCGTGTGGGCGGCGGCCATCGCGGGCGTGGTCTTCCGCGTCTTCTGGACCGACGCGCCCCGCTGGCTCTACACCCCCATGTATCTCGGCCTCGGTTGGGCGGCGGTCTTCTTCATCCCCCAGTTCGTCGACGGCGCCGACCGGTTCAGCAGCGGGATCGCCATCGCGACGCTCGTCCTGGTCGCCGCCGGCGGCATCCTCTACACCGTCGGGGGCGTGGTCTACGGCCTCAAGCGCCCCAACCCCTCGCCCCACTGGTTCGGCTTCCACGAGGTGTTCCACTCCTTCACGGTGCTCGCGTTCGCGGCCCACTACGTCGGCATCTCGCTGGCGACCTACTCGCTGCGCTGAGCGATCCGACCGGTGAGCCTGCTCACGTCGCGAAACCTTCACGGGCCCCGAGTCGTCCTACAGAAGAACCCCCGTCCCCCACCCCCGATCGTGTGATGTCTGACTCCGAACGCGAGACCGACCACCCGCCCCTCCTCGACCTCAGCCTCCCGCAGCTGGTCGCCGGCGCCACGGCCGCCGCGACGTCCGCCCTCCTGATCGGCCGGATGGGACTGCTCGGCACCGTGCTCGGGGCGGCCGCGGCCAGCCTCGTGTCCGCGATCGTGACGGCAGGCCTGGTGGGCGGCTGGCACCGGGTGCGCAGCGTGCCCAGCAGGTTCCCGCGCAACCTGCACGGGATGGTCGTGACGGCCGTCGCGCTCGGGCTTGTCGTCGTCGCCTTCCGGGCCGGCCTGGACCTGGTCGGCCAGGGGCTGCCACCCGACGCCCTCGCCGCCCGCCTGCTGGCCCAGCTCGGGGTCAGCCAGGGCTGAATGCTCCGAGGCTGAGCGCCGCGAAGACGGCCAGGGACGAGGCGACGACGACCCCGGCCAGCCCCCAGGCGAGGAGCGAGGAGCGTCGGGCCAGGCGTTCGAGCGCGAGGTAGGTGGAGCCGATGACGGCGAGCCCCACCGTCACGTGCAGCAGCACCGCGAGCATCACCCCGGCGATCGCACCGGCGATCCGCAGCCGGCCCCAGAGCAGGCTCAGCGCGAGTGGCAGCACGATCGCGCCGGACAGGCCGCCGGCCACCTCGACCGCCCAGGACCGATCTCCCATCCACGGCACGTCGACGGCGCCCGGCCACGTGCGGTCGAACAGGTCGCTGGTCGAGCTGTAGCCGAGGTAGAGGATGGTCGCGATGGTGGCGCCGGCGGCGATCCGGTAGGACCAGTGCCGCGCCGGCGACCACGGCACCTCACGCCCGACGAAGATCGTGGCGACCGTGACCGCGGTCCACACGATCCAGCGACGGATCACTCCCGTGCCGGTGTCGGCCATCGCGTCGCGGAAGATCCGGTCTGCCGCGACCCGGTCGA
>JBBSOR010000140.1:0-5304 GCA_038259535.1 Propionibacteriales bacterium
CCGGCCTTGAACGCGGCGAGGTTGGCGTCGCGGATGTCGGGCACCTTGGCGAACCGCTTGGCCAAGAACGCGTGCGTCGACTCGGTCGGGCGCCCGTACATCCACGACAGCAGGCCCAGGGCGAACATGTTCTTGGCGCGCGAGGCGTCCTTGCGCGAGAGGCCGAACTCCTTGACCGCCTCGATGGTCATGCCGGTCAGGTCGACCGTGTGCACGGCGTACTCGGCCAGCGTGTCTCCGTCGAGCGGGTTCTGCGAGTAGCCGGCCTTGGTCAGGTTGCGCGCGGTGAAGTCGTGGGTGTCGACGATGATCGCCGCGCCCTTCGCGAGGTCGCCGAGGTTGGCCCGCAGGGCCGCTGGGTTCATCGCGACCAGCACGTCGGGAGCGTCTCCGGCGGTGAGGATGTCGTGGTCGGCGAAGTGCACCTGGAACGACGAGACCCCCGGAAGCGTGCCCTGGGGGGCGCGGATCTCGGCAGGGAAGTTGGGCAGGGTCACCAGGTCGTTGCCGAAGGCCGCGGTCTCCTGGGTGAAGCGGTCACCGGTGAGCTGCATGCCGTCACCGGAGTCGCCGGCGAACCGGATGATGACGCGGTCGAGCTGCTTGACCTGCTTGGCGGGTGGGGTCACCTCTGGCCCTGCTTCCTTGGTGTCTCGCGAGTGGTCTCCCAACGACCCACATTAGCCGCGGGAGGGGCACCACAAGGGCTCTCCCCACCTCGTGGACGTGACGTGTGCGACAGCCGTGATCCACGACACGCGAAGCCGCTCGTCCTTCTCGCGCGCGTCAAGCACGGGTATCGACATCGTCGACCGAGCCGGAAGGCCCGGCGCCCTGTGTCGTCCGCTCGCCGGAGCCACTACCGTTCGCGGGTGGACACCACTTCCAAGGAGGAGCTCTGGGCGGCGGTCGAGACCTTCGACGCCGAGGCCGCGGAGATCGCCATTGCCAAGCTCCTGTGGGACATCCCGCTGTCGGCGGCGATCGTCGGCGTGGTCCTGCCCTTCCTCGAGGAGGTCGGCGACCGGTGGGAGGCAGGCACCCTCTCGGTCGCGCACGAGCACTTCATCAGCGACATGCTGCGGCGCAAGCTGTGGGCGCTGTCCTCGGTCCCCCCGCATCAGGTGCTCGACGACGCATCGGCCCGGTCGCCGGTCGTGCTGCTGGCCTGCCCCGCGGGTGAGCGCCACGACATGGTCCTGCTGTGCGTGGCCCTGATGCTGCGCGAGCGGGGTGTGCGGGTGCGCTTCCTGGGCGCCGACACCCCGATCCCGGCAGTCCTCACCGCAGCCCGCGCGGCGCGTGCCGACGCGGTGGTCCTCGCCGCGACCCGGTCGACCGCCTTCACCGCCCACGCCACGACGCTGAGCAGGCTGGCGGCGGACCATCCGCTCTACGTCGCCGGGCGCGGCGCCGACGAGCAGACGGTGGCCGATGTCGGCGCCACCGCGCTGCCGGTCGACCCGGGCCGGGCCGTGGTGTTCCTCGTGGGCGAGCTCAGCAGGATCAGCGGTAGTTGGTGAATCGCGCCTCCGCGTGGACGGCCATCGTTGGCAACGAACGGATGCGCGACTCCCACGGGGGCCGTCGATGTGCGCAGTCGTCCATCTCCCGTCGGGGATCTGCAAAGTAAATGACGAGTGGTGCATCCATCGACCGTCCTTCTCGAGAGAAGACGAGTAAGGGCTGCGCACCGCCGCCCCTCTCCCCTCCCCCGTAGGAGTAACAATGAACATCAAGCTCGCCGTGGTGGGCGGCATCGCCGCCGTCCTCGTCCTGTCCGGCTGCTCCAGCGAGAGTGGCAATGATGAGTCTGCCTCCGAGACCACGAGTGCCTCGCCGTCTCCGTCGGAGTCGGAGTCCGAGTCCGAGGCGCCTGCCGAAGAGCCCGGAACGATCGTCGACGTGGCTGCCGGGAACCCCGACTTCGAGACCCTGGTTGCCGCAGTGACCGCTGCCGACCTCGCGGACACGCTGTCCGGTGACGGCCCGTTCACGGTGTTCGCTCCGACCAACGACGCTTTCGCGGCGCTGCCCGACGGCCTCCTGGACGCCCTGCTCCTGCCGGAGAACAAGGACGCCCTGACCAGCATCCTGACCTACCACGTCCTCCCGGCCGAGGTCATGGCCGCCGACGTCACCGCCGGTGAGGTCGCGACCGTTGAGGGCTCGATGATCGACATCACGACCGACGACGGGGTCATGGTCAACGACGCCACCGTCATCACGACAGACGTCGAGGCCTCCAACGGTGTCATCCACGCCATCGACGCGGTGCTCGTGCCGCCGTCGGTGGACGTCAACGCACTGCTCAACTGAACTCCGGGGCCACTGGCCCGATCCACAGAGAACCCGTCCGGCACCGCCGGGCGGGTCCTCTGCTGTCCGGACCGCCGTCACTCACCACCGTCAGCCGGGCAACTGCCCGACGTCCTCGGCCCGCGTACGCCCTCGAAACGGGGGCGGCCGGCCTGCAGGCTGCTCCGGAAGAACGTCCTGAACTGGCTCGACCGGTGTGTGGCCAGAGGGGAATCGACGACATGCCCCTCCTGGTGGGGGGACCGTCAGGGGCGGTGACCTCGCACCCTCGACCCGTGCCTGCCATCAGCGGCGGTCGATGCCGTCCAGCCGCAGCTCGGTGGACGGGTCGGAGTGGGTGTTGCCGCTGTCGACGTGCTTGTCGCTGATCCTCGCCCCATTCTTGAGCACCCCGAACAAGGCCATCGCGTGGCCACGGCCCACGTCGTAGTCGTCCTTGAGCCAGAGCGCGAAGTCGCCTGCCCTGCTCTGAGGGGTGAACCGGCGAGCAGCGGCCTCGCTCAACAGCTCCTCTGGCGTCATGCCGGTCTTCTTCTCGATCGCATCGAGGTAGGCCTGGTAGCTCATTGTGATCCCCTTGGCTGGTGTCCCATGGACACTAGTGGGGCCGCGGGGACACCTGCTTCTCCGAAACCGCTGCGTTCACTCGCAAACCTGCAGAGGGCTCGCGCGCGGCGGGCAGGTCCTCATCGAAGAGCTCCTCGCCCTCTTTGCCGTGATCTGCACCGTCGCGATCGGCCTCTATCCCACCGACTGTGGACTCTGGCCACTTCCGCAGCGTGAGCTCAGCGGTAGTTGGTGAACTGCACCGCGAAGTCATAGTCCTGCGACTTCACCAGCTGCTGGACCGCCTGCAGGTCGTCGCGCTTCTTCGACGAGACGCGCAGCTCCTCGCCCTGCACCTGCGCCTTGACTCCCTTGGGGCCCTCGTCGCGGATCAGCTTGGAGATCTTCTTGGCGTCCTCGGAGGTGATGCCCTCCTTGAGCGCGATGTCGATCTTGGAGACCTGGCCGGACTGACGCGGCTCCGAGGTGTCGAGGATCTTCAGGCTCTGGTCGCGCTTGATGAGCTTGTCCTGGAAGACACTGAGCACGGCGCTGGCCCGGTCGTCGGCGGAGGCGGTGATCTCGATCGCCTGCTCGCCCTTCCACTCGATCGACGCGCCGGTGCCCTTGAAGTCGAAACGGGTGGCGATCTCGCGAGCCGCCTGGCTCAGGGCGTTGTCGACCTCCTGGCGGTCCAACTTGCTCACGATGTCGAAGCTCGAGTCAGCCATGGTGTTGCCTCCTTCTTGGGGCTGCCGGGTGCCCCCGGCGATTCGTAGCGGTGTCTCTGCCTTGCTATTGTTCCGCACGGCCCGGCAGGTTGCCCGAGCGGCCAAAGGGAGCTGACTGTAAATCAGCCGGCAACGCCTACAGAGGTTCGAATCCTCTACCTGCCACACCACACTCCCGGACTCGCAGCGCGAGTCCGGGAGTGGCCATTTCTTGACCGTCGCCCCGGAGTCTGCATGACTTCCCCGGTGAGCGCGCTCTCCTCCTCGATGCCGGTCGGACCCAGCGACGACTGGCTGGACGCGGAGTGTCGACGCCTTCTGGACTTCGGCCGCCGGATCGCTCACCCGGTGGGTGGGGCCGCCTGGCTCGACGACACCGGCGCCCGTGCGCGAGCGCATGCACTGGGTGGCGGCCGAGGGCATCGCCGCCGCGGCGGCGCTCTACCGGCGCACGGGGGAGCCGGCCTTCGCTGAGCAGTACTCGGCCTGGTGGCGCTACGTCGTCGAGCACCTCCGCGACGTCGAGCTCGGCTCCTGGCACCACGAGCTGGATGCCGCCAACCGGCCGCAGGCAGTGGTGTGGCCGGGCAAGCCGGACCTCTACCACGCGGTCCAGGCGACGCTGCTCCCGCGACTCCCGCTGGCCCCGGGTCCCGCCCGCGCGGTGGCACTGTCGGCCGGTGCGTGAACACCGGCATGATGGGGGCCATGACGGATGCACAGCCGCGGATCCTCGTCGTCGGCGAGGCGCTCGTCGACGTCGTCCTCGAGCCCGACGGCACTCGCCGCGAGATGCCTGGCGGCAGCGCCGCCAACGTCGCGGTCGCCCTGGCACGACTCGGTCACCCGGTCCGGTTCGCGACGGCGTACGCCGACGACCGGCTGGGGCACCTCCTGGTCGAGCACCTCGAGGCCTCGGGCGTCCGGGTCGCCGGTGACCCCGACGTGCTCGACCACACCTCGAGCGCCGAGGCCACGCTGGGCGAGGACGGAGCGGCGAGCTACGTCTTCGACCTGGAGTGGCGGCTGGGACCGGTTCCGGACCTGACGCCGTGGGCGGTCCACGTGGGCTCCCGCGGCGCCGTCCTCGCGCCCGGGTGCGAGGACGTGGTGGCGCTGCTGGAGCAGCTCGCGCCCGAGGTCCTGGTGACCTACGACGTCAACGCCCGCCCCTCGATCACCGGCACCGGCCCCGCGGTGGTCGCTGCCGTCGAGCGGGTCGCCGCGCTCGCCGACGTGGTCAAGGCGAGCGACGAGGATCTCGAGAACCTGTGGCCCGGACTCGACGAGGCCGCGGTCGCGGCGCACCTGCTCGAGCTCGGTGCGAGCAGCGTGGCGGTGACGCGTGGCGGCTCGGGCGCCGCGTGGTACGACGCCGCGGGGCTCACCGAGGTCGCCTCCGAACCCACCACGGTGGCCGACACCATCGGGGCTGGTGACACCTTCTCCGCCGGAATCCTCGACGCCCTGGCCGAGGCCCGCGGCCGAGCGCCCGCGCAGGTCCTGGCCCGCGCCTCCCGACTGGCGGCGATCACGGTCTCGCGTCCCGGCGCGGACCCGCCATGGGCTGCCGAGCTGGAGCCGGGCCGCGACTAGGGTGGGCGGGTGCGCCTGCGGATCGACCTCGCCTACGACGGGACCGACTACCGCGGATGGGCGACCCAACCCGGGCTCCCCACCGTGCAGGCTGCGCTCAGCACCGCCCTCA
>JBBSOR010000141.1:0-5160 GCA_038259535.1 Propionibacteriales bacterium
GAGATGGCGCTGGCCGCCACCATGGCCGGGCTCGGCTTCGGCAACGCCGGCGTACACATCCCGCACGCCAACGCCTACCCGATCGCTGGCCGCGTCAAGGACTTCCGCCCCGACGGCTACCCCCAAGAGGAGGCCATGGTGCCGCACGGCATGGCCGTCTCGCTGACCGCGCCCGAGGCGTTCCGCTGGACCTTCGAGGCCTCGCCCGAGCGTCACCTGCGGGCGGCCAGGCTGCTGGCGCCCGACCACGCGCACGGCGATGGACCCGACGCCCTGCCCTCGGTGCTCACCGACCTGATGCAGGACATCACCATCCCCAACGGGCTGGCCGCGGTCGGCTACGACGAGGGCGACGTGAACGACCTGGTCGAGGGGACCATGAAGCAGCAGCGGCTGCTCGCGACGTCACCGCGCGAGGTGAGCGAGGACGCCGCCGCGGCGATCCTCACCCGATCGCTCGAGCTGTGGTGAAGGCCACCGGGTATATCGCAGCTGCGGTCTTCGTCGTGTCCGTCGCGGCTGCAGCACTGTTGCTGCTCGCGGAGGTCGATGCGCTCTTCTGGCCCGGGAGCGAGGCGGACGCCACCTACCCCGCATGGCTGTTCCTGCTGCTGACCCTCGCCTCGTTCGTGCTGTACGCCGCCGCTGGTACTCCGATCATCCGCGCCGTGCGGGCGATCCGGGACTCGCTTCACGATGCCGAGCCCGACAACCAGTCGCTGACGCCTGGTCAGTTGGCCGTCTTGATGACCTCGACGGTGCTCACGGTCTCGGTGTGGACGGCGATCGCCTTTCCCCACAGTCAGCTGGGCCTGCGCTACGGCATCGACACGTCGACCGTGGGGCTGGTCGTCCTCGGCACCTTCGGGCTCGGCGCCCGACGGCTGCGCAGCGACTCGGCGGGGGTCCGGCATGTCGACTGACCACGAGCTCCTTCACGCGTTCAACCGGCACGGGCTGACCGACGTCGATGACTCGACGCTGGCGAAGTCGCTCTCCGCCAGTGACGCCGGGATCTACCGGATCGCGCCGCAGGTGGTGGTCCGGCCGCGCGACACCGACGAGCTCGTCGCGACCCTGGCGGTGGCCCGGGAGACGGGAGTGCCGCTGACGATGCGTGGCGCGGGCACCTCCATCGCCGGCAACGCGATCGGGCCGGGGATCGTGGTCGACACCAGCAAGCACCTCAACCGGATCATCGAGGTGGACCGCGAGTCGCGCAGTGCCCTGGTGCAGCCGGGGGTGGTGCACGCCGCGTTGCAGAGCCGCGGCGTACCCCTCGGGCTGCGGTTCGGCCCCGACCCCTCGACGCACACGCGCTGCACCATCGGCGGGATGGTCGGCAACAACGCGTGCGGCTCCCGGGCGCTGGGCTACGGCCGGACCGTTGACAACGTCGAGGCCCTGACGGTGCTGCTGGCCGACGGGACCGTGGTGCGGGCGTCGGGAGCCGCGTCGGGCGGTCGAGACACCTCGGCCGTCGAGACCGAGCTGCACGCCCTCGTGGACGCCCACCTCGACGTGGTCCGCACGGAGTTCGGCCGGTTCGGCCGCCAGGTCTCGGGCTACTCCTTCGAGCACCTGCTGCCGGAGAGGGGCCGTCGCTTCGACCGCTTCCTGACCGGCACCGAGGGCACCCTCGGGGTGGTCCTGGACGCGAGGGTCCGGCTCGTCGAGGACGCTCCGGCCCGGGCGCTGGCGGTCCTCGGCTATCCGTCCATGGCCGACGCGGCCGACGCCGTACCCGCACTCCTCGAGCACCCTCTGGTCGCGCTGGAGGGCCTCGACCAGCGCATCGCCGCGTTGGTCCGTCGTCGCCCCGACCTGCCCGACGGGGCGGGGTGGCTATTCGCCGAGGTCACCGCGGCCACCTCCTCCGAGGCCGCGGCGCTCGCCGCCGAGGTCGCCCGCGCCGCCGGCGTCCCGCACCGCGTCGTCACCGACACCCTGGAGCAGCTGGCGATCTGGAAGATCCGCGAGGAGGGAGCGGGTCTCGCGGCTCGTTCGCTCAGCAGGCCGGCGCATGCCGGCTGGGAGGACGCCGCCGTCCCGCCGGCGAAGCTCGGCGCCTACCTGCGCGACTTCGACGCGCTGCTGAAGCAGTGCCGCCTCGACGGCGTCCCCTACGGCCACTTCGGTGACGGCTGCGTCCACGTCCGGATCGACTTCGAGCTCGACGACGCCCGCGGCCGTGGGGTCTACCGCGAGTTCGTCGAGCAGGCCGCCGACCTGGTGGCGTCCTACGGTGGCTCGATGTCGGGGGAGCACGGCGACGGACGTGCGCGGTCGGAGCTGCTGCCGAGGATGTACTCGCCGCAGGCGATCGCGATGATGGAGCAGGCCAAGCGGATCCTCGACCCCGGCAACCTGCTCAACCCCGGCGTGCTGGTCGACCCGGCCCCCTTCGACTCCGACCTCCGGCTCGTCCGGCCACCCGTCTCCCTGCGTACGACGCTCCGGCTCCCCCACGACGCGGGGTCGTTCTCGGGGGCGGTCCACCGCTGCACCGGTGTCGGCAAGTGCATCGCCGACAACACCGGTTCGAACGGCGTGATGTGCCCGTCGTACCTCGCCACCCGCGACGAGAAGGACTCCACCCGCGGCCGCGCCCACGTGCTGCAGGACGTCGCGATGGGGATCATCGGCTTCGACCACCCGGCCGTCGAGGACGCGCTCGACCTGTGCCTCTCGTGCAAGGGATGCGCCAGCGACTGCCCGACCGGCGTCGACATGGCGACCTACAAGTCGGAGGCCCTGTCCCAGAGGTACGCCGGGGCCAAGAGGTTCTGGAAGCGACCGAGGTCCCACTACGCCCTGGGCCAGCTCCCGCGCTGGGCCCGGATGACCCCGCCGCGGTTCGCCAACGCGATGCTGCGCAGCAAGGCCGTCGGCCGGATAGCGAAGTCCGCAGCGGGCGTCGACCAGCGACGAAGCCTGCCGAGGTTCTCGGAGAAGCCGTTGCGGCCAAGGGACACCCCGCTCGCGGCGAACGTCGACGTCTGGATCTGGGCCGACTCCTTCACCGACCGCTTCGCCGCCGACACCGGGCGCGCGGCGATCGAGCTGTTCGCCTCGATGGGCCTACGAGCCGCGGTCATCCCCGAGCACGCCTGCTGCGGACTCACCTGGCTCACCACCGGCCAGCTGACCGCCGCCCGCAGGATCGTCGGCCGCGCGGTCCAGACGCTGCACGGCTACGTCACCTCCGGCGCCCCGGTGATCGGACTGGAGCCCAGCTGTCTCGCTGCGATGCGTGAGGACGCCGCCCAGCTGCTCGACGACCCACGGGTGGCCGAGGTGAGCGCTGGCCTGCGGTCGCTGGCGGAGTTCCTCTCCGAGCGGGCGACCGACGGCTCGTGGACGCCGCCCGACCTGACCGGGGTCGAGGTCGTGGCCCAGCCGCACTGCCACCACCACGCCGTCATCGGCTGGGAGACCGACGCTGCCCTGCTCGCGAGCACGGGAGCGAGGGTCAAGCGCGTCGGGGGGTGCTGCGGGCTGGCCGGCAACTTCGGCGTCGAGCTCGGTCACTACGAGACCAGCGTCGCCGTGGCCGAGCACGACCTGCTGCCAGCCGTACGCTCTGCCGGGCCGGAGGCTGTGGTCCTCGCTGACGGGTTCTCCTGCCGCACCCAGCTCGAGGACCTCGCCGGGCGGCGGGCGCTGCACCTCGCCGAGCTGTTGCTGCTGGGGCGTCATCGGTCTGGGTCGTGAGCGAATGCCCGGGGAGGGCCGGAGCATCGGACACGACGCGCTCCAGCGGCCAATCAGGGGCGGCCGAGACCCGGGGGGAGGGGCGGAGAGACCCGTTTCCGGCGCAGGTGGACCTCTCCCGTTTTGACCCACCACCCCCCACCCGGTAATCTCATTCCTCGTGTCTGGGCAAACCAGGCCTGTCTGCGTGCCCTCATGGCAACGCACACCACCGCACCAAGGATCGAAGCGTATTCATCGTGCCCGGCAAGGCGTCGCGCACTGAGAGCAGAAAAGAAAGGGAACCAACCAGGTGCCCACGATTAACCAGTTGGTCCGCAAGGGCCGCCAGGACAAGGTGTCGAAGAACAAGACGCCTGCCCTGAAGGGTTCGCCCCAGCGACGCGGCGTCTGCACGCGCGTCTACACCACCACCCCGAAGAAGCCGAACTCCGCCCTGCGCAAGGTCGCCCGCGTGCGTCTGAGCAGTGGCGTAGAGGTCACGGCCTACATCCCGGGCGTCGGTCACAACCTCCAGGAGCACTCCATCGTGCTCGTCCGCGGCGGCCGGGTGAAGGACCTTCCCGGTGTCCGCTACAAGATCATCCGCGGCTCGCTCGACACCCAGGGTGTCAAGAACCGCAAGCAGGCCCGCAGCCGCTACGGCGCGAAGAAGGAGAAGAGCTAATGCCTCGCAAGGGTCCCGCCACGAAACGGCCGGTCGACATGGACCCCGTGTTCGGCTCGCAGCTCGTCTCGCAGCTCGTCTCCAAGGTCCTCCAGGACGGCAAGAAGCAGGTTGCCCAGCGCATCGTCTACAGCGCCCTCGAGGGCACTCGTGAGAAGACCGGCACCGACCCGGTCGTCACGCTGAAGCGCGCGCTCGACAACGTCAAGCCCTCCATCGAGGTCAAGTCCCGCCGTGTCGGCGGCGCGACCTACCAGGTCCCGATCGAGGTCAAGCCCAACCGCAGCACCACGCTCGCGCTGCGCTGGCTCGTGGGTTACTCCCAGGCTCGTCGCGAGAAGACGATGTCCGAGCGACTGATGAACGAGATCCTCGACGCGTCCAACGGCCTCGGTGCCGCTGTGAAGAAGCGTGAGGACACCCACAAGATGGCCGAGTCCAACAAGGCCTTCGCGCACTACCGCTGGTGATCGCCGTACGGCGTCACCGGACCGGTTGCGCCGTACGCTCACCAGAAACCACTAACCCGAGGGGATCGAAGACCTACCGTGGCCGTCGACATCACCACTGACCTCAACAAGGTCCGCAATATCGGCATCATGGCGCACATCGATGCTGGCAAGACCACCACCACCGAGCGCATCCTCTTCTACACCGGCATCACCTACAAGATCGGTGAAGTCCACGAGGGCGCAGCCACCATGGACTGGATGGAGCAGGAGCAGGAGCGCGGCATCACGATCACGTCCGCCGCGACGACCTGCTGGTGGAAGGACCAC
>JBBSOR010000142.1:0-4839 GCA_038259535.1 Propionibacteriales bacterium
CGAGGGTCGCGGCCACCAGGCCGACGTAACCGAAGATCGGCTTGCGGCTGAAGACCGGGAGGATCTCGGAGATGATGCCGAAGAACGGCAGCGCGAAGATGTAGACCTCGGGGTGACCGAAGAACCAGAACAGGTGCTGCCACAGGATCGGACCGCCGTGCGACGGGTCGAACACATGTGCCCCGAGGATGCGATCGGCCTCGAGCGAGAGCAGCGCACCCGCGAGGATCGGGAACACCATGATCACGAGCATGCTGGTGATCAGCGTGTTCCACACGAAGATCGGCATCCGGAACATCGTCATCCCGGGGGCGCGCATGCAGATGATGGTGGTGATGAAGTTGACGCCACCGAGGATCGTGCCGAGGCCGGCCATCCAGAGCCCCATGATCCACAGGTCGCCACCGACACCCGGACTGCGTACGGCGTCGGAGAGCGGCGTGTAGGCGAACCACCCGAAGTCGGCCGCGCCCTGGGGCGTCAGGAAGCCCGAGGCGGCGATGAGGCCACCGAAGAGGAACAGCCAGTAGCTGAACATGTTGAGTCGCGGGAACGCGACGTCCGGAGCACCGATCTGCAGCGGCATGATCACGTTGGCGAAGCCGAAGAACAGCGGCGTCGCGAAGAGCAGCAGCATGATCGTGCCGTGCATCGTGAACAGCTGGTTGTAGAGCTGGTCGTTGACGATCTGCATGCCGGGGTAGGCCAGCTCGGATCGGATCAGCATGGCCATCAGGCCGGCGATCAGGAACCACGCGAAGGACGTGATCAGGTACATCTTCCCGATCAGCTTGTGGTCCGTCGTGGTGAGGATGCGGACTGCCTGCTGGCCCAGGGGCTTCTTCTCCGGCGGCGGGGTCGAAACGCCGGGCGCGGTGGTGGTTGCGGCGCTCACTCGTTGGTTCCTTCCGAGTCGTCGACCAGACCGACCTGGTCGTTGACGTAGCTGCCGCCGAGGAGCGGCGCCTGGGCGGTCTGACCCGCCTCGGCGAGGTCGGCGAGGTAGGCGTCGTACGTGGCCTGGCTGACGACCTCGACGTTGAAGAGCATCCGCGAGTGGGAGACACCGCAGAGCTCGAAGCACTTGCCGGGGTAGGTGCCCTCGACGGACGTGGTGACCTGGAACTTGTTGACCCGACCGGGGATGACGTCCATCTTCATCAAGAAGGCGGGCACGCCGAAGTCGTGGATCACGTCGGGCGAGTGGAGGTTGAACTGGATGGTCTCGTCGACCGGCAGGACCAGCGTCGGGATCTCCCGGCCGGTGCCGGAGACGTAGACGTATTCGTCGTAGGCGAAGTCGCCGTCCTCGTCGTTGGCGGCGGGCTCTCCGGTGGCGCTGGTGTCCTGCGTGCCGATGCCGTGGTTGAAGGTCCACGACCACTGCTGGCCGAGCACCTCGACGGTCATGTCCGGGGTCTTGTCGAGCTGGGTCAGCTCGTCCTGGACGCGCACCGTGTGGAAGAAGAACACGACGCACATCAGGACCGGCGCGATCGTGTAGAAGACCTCGAGCGGGAGGTTGTAGCGCGTCTGGCGCGGCACCTCGTCGTCGCTGCGCCGGCGGAAGCGCACCACGGTGTAGAAGATCAGGCCCCAGACGATGACGCCGGTGATCATGGCGGCGGCCCAGGCCCACTTCCAGAGCTCATAGGTGTAGGGACCCTGGAGGGTGGCACGGTCGGGCATGGCGAGGTTGCGGATCTGGTGCTGGTCGGCCTCGGAACACCCGGCCAGCACCAGCATGGTCACACCCAGCAGCGCGACCCTCAGCGGGCGCCGCAGCGCGCCTGAGAGCTTGGGGACTTGCAGACCCACTGACGAGCCTCTCTCTTGGTCCTTTTCGACGTACAGAGACTATCTCCATCCGGACCGGGTGTGGGGGGCAGGGTCGGGTGTCGTGGGATCGGTCCTCCCGGGTCGGCCACCCCGGGTGGACCGACCGCGAGTGGCATAGGTTGCCCGTGTGACCGGTCCCGTCGACCTCGACAGCGCGTCGTCCGCGCCCCTGCACCCGGCGGCTCGCGAGGTCCTGCTCGCCGCCCTCGACCGGGGC
This sequence comes from Propionibacteriales bacterium, assembly GCA_038259535.1. Classification (GTDB taxonomy): domain Bacteria; phylum Actinomycetota; class Actinomycetes; order Propionibacteriales; family Nocardioidaceae; genus Nocardioides. The sequence goes on from JBBSOR010000142.1 coordinate 2,057, forward strand.
TACGCCGACCCGCGCCGCCTGCACCGCCCCGGACGTGAGGCGCGACTGCTGCTCGACAATGCGCGCGAGGCCACCGCCGACGCGCTCGGCGTCCGTGCGGACGAGGTCACCTTCACCCCGAGCGGGACCCACGCGGTGCACCTGGGGCTGCTCGGGCTGGTGCGCGGCTCACGACGCGGCAGCCGCGTCGTCCATCCGGCGATCGAGCACTCGGCCGTCCGTCAGGCCGTGGCGTGGGGCGCTGACGGAAGCGACCAGGGCGTGCGGGTGGATCGCGCGGGGCGCGTGGACGAGGGCGGCCTCGTCGAGGCCGCCTGCTCGCCCGACGTCGCCGTCGTCGCCCTCCAGAGCGCCAACCACGAGGTCGGCACGGTGCAGCCGGTCGGCGAGTTCGAGCTGCCCGACGCGATCACGCTGTTCACCGACGCGTGTGCCTCGATGGGCCGCCTCCCGCTCCCCGCCGGCTGGGCCGCGGCCGCCGGGTCGGCGCACAAGTGGGGCGGACCGGCCGGCGTCGGTGTGCTGCTGGTCCGCAAGCGGGCGCGGTGGCGCAACCCCTTCCCCGGCGACGACCGGATCGACGAGCGCAGCACGGGCTTCGAGAACATCCCCGCCGTGCTCGCGGCCGCCGCCTCGCTGCAGGCGGTGGTGGCCGAGCGCGAGGAGGTCAATGCGCGCCACCACGCGCTCATCGACGTCGTACGCCGCCGGGTGGGCGCCGAGGTGCCCGACGTCGAGGTGGTCGGCGACCCCGAGCGACGACTCCCCCACCTCGTGACGTTCTCCTGCCTCTACGTCGACGGCGAGGCCCTGGTCACCGAGCTCGACCGGCTCGGTTTCGGGATCGCCAGCGGCTCGGCCTGCACCGCCTCCACGCTGACGCCGAGCCATGTCCTCGAGGCGATGGGTGTGCTCACCCACGGCAACGTGCGGCTCTCGTTGCAGCGCGAGACCACCCGCGCTGACGTGGACGCCTTCTGCGACGCGCTGCCCGGCCTGGTGGCAGAGATCCGGGCGCGGGTGGGCCTGTGACGGCCCCAGGTGCCGGCCCGGACGTCGCGCTCGAGCTCGACTGTCGACAGATGCCCTGCCCGATGCCGATCATCGAGCTCGCGCGCCACCTCGCGGACGTGGAGGTCGGCGAGCTGCTCGCGGTCGTCGCCCACGACCCAGCCGCCGCGGTCGACGTGCCGGCCTGGTGCCGGATGAAGGCGCAGGACTACGTCGGGGCGGACACGGCGGGCGACGGTGCCCCGCGCTACGTCGTACGACGGGCCGGCTGAGGCGTCTGCCCGATCACGGACGGATCGTGCGTAGGTGCGGCTCGAAGTCCGCGACCGCCTCGTCGCCGTAGGTCGCCGCGCAACGGGCGAGGAACGCGGAGCGCGAGATCTCGTACTCCTGGGTGCCGACCTGCTCGACGACGTAGACCGCGAGCAGGCAGCCGAGCTGGGCGGCGCGCTCGTGACCGAGCCCCCAGCTGAGGGCGGCGAGGAAGCCGGCCCGGAAGGCGTCGCCGACTCCGGTCGGCTCGACCTTCTCGATCTCCGGGACGGCTGCCACCACGATCGACTCCTCGCCGTCGCGGTCGATGCGCACGCCGGCGGGGCCGAGGGTGACGACCCACGTGCCGACGCGGGAGAGGACCTCGGCGGCGCTCCACCCGGTCTTCTGGGTGATCAGGCTGGCTTCGTACTCGTTGGAGAACAGGATCTCCGCGCCGTCGATGAGCGGACGGATCAGGTCGCCGTCACCGAAGGCGAGCTGCTGCGACGGGTCGGCGAGGAAGGGGTATCCGCGCTGGCGGCACTCCTGGGTGTGGCGGAGCATCCCCTGCGGGTCGTCCGGGCCGATGATGACGTAGTCGGGGGCCCCGACGCGGTCGACGATCGGCTTGAGCTCGATCTCGCGCGACTCGCTCATCGCCCCGGCGTAGAAGCTGGCGATCTGGGCCATCGAGGAGTCGTTGGTGCACACGAAGCGGGCGGTGTGGCGGGTCTCGGAGACGTGCACGGAGTCGCAGTCGACGTTGTGCCGCTCGAGCCAGGCGCGGTAGTCGGCGAAGTCCTCGCCGACGGCGCCGACGAGCACCGGACGCAGGCCCAGGTTGCCCAGGCCGAAGCAGATGTTGGCGGCACAGCCGCCCCGGCGCACCTCCAGGTCCTCGACGAGGAAGGACACCGACAGCTTGTCGAGCTGGTCGACGACCAGGCTGTCGGCGAACTTGCCCGGGAAGGACATCAGGTGGTCGGTCGCGATGGATCCGGCAACGAGGAGGGACACGCCGCGAGACACTACCTCTCGGTACAGCTCGGGATACCACTCAGTAGCCCCTACCGTCGACGACATGACGACTTCGCGACGCGCCTCGCACCTGGTCCACGACGAGCTGGGCACGCCTGCAGAGATGGCCGCCGACTGCCAGGAGACCGGCCGCAACCTGCGTCTGGGGAGCCACCTCGAGCGTGGTCTCCAGCGGGCCGCCCTGGCCGCCGTCGCGACCCCGCCCAGCATCCGCTTCGAGGACTACCCCGCCGAGGTGGGCAAGCGCGACATCCGGATCTCCGACGCCGCCGCCCGGCTCGCCAACGCGCTGCACCTGCACCTGGACTGATCGGGACGCGGTCCGCGCCCCCGGTCGTACGACGACGCCTCCCACCCCCGCGGCGGGGCGTTGGCGCGCTGCTGCTCGTCGATCGGCGCGCCTTCGCGTCAGTCCCGTCAGCCCCTGGCGCACCACGGGTGGGCGAAGTCGTGCGCGGTTCGGCCGTTGCAACGGCCTA
>JBBSOR010000143.1:0-4819 GCA_038259535.1 Propionibacteriales bacterium
ACGGATCCCGTAACGCGATCGGCTACCGGCACGCTCCGCGTGACGATCGGCGACTGGCACGCTCCGCGTGACCGAAGGCACCCGGCATGCAGTCCACGGTTGACCGACACTGCGTTGCGACCTCCGCGACTCGACTGACCGGGCACGGGGCCTAGGGGGCGTACCGCTGCTCGAGGTCGTGTACCTCGGGAAGCCCGATCAGGTCGGTGAACCCGTCGAACGTCGGCAGCGCGCCCATCGCCGCCAGCGGGGTGCCGTCGCGCCTGATGCTCTCCAGCACCGAGCGGACGCCGGCGGTCGCGGCGAGGAGGGTGGCGATCGGGAAAAGGACCAGCGAGAAGCCGAGCTCGGTGATGCGGTCCAGCGACAGGGGCGGGGTACGCCCGCCCTCGGCCCAGTTGAACACCAGGGGGGCGATGTCGCTCAGCTCATCTGCAACCCGCGCGATGTCGTCATCGCTGGTCGGGGCCTCCACGAACAGCACGTCGGCCCCGGCCTCGGCACAGGCCCGAGCTCGCGCGATGGCCTCGTCCAGCCCGTGCACGGCGGCGGCGTCGGTCCGCGCGATCAGCACCAGGTCGGGGTCGCGTCGGGCCTCGGCGGCGGCCCGGATCTTGCCGACCATCTCGGCTGTGGGGATGACGGCCTTGCCGCTCATGTGGCCGCACTTCTTCGGCATCACCTGGTCCTCGAGGTGGAGCCCCGCGACGCCGGCCTGCTCGTAGATGCGCACTGTGCGCACCACGTTGATGGCATTGCCGTAGCCGGTGTCGGCGTCCGCGATCACCGGACGCTCGACCGCGTCGACGATCCTGCGCACGTTGTCGACCATCTCCGCGCCACCCAGCAGACCGACGTCCGGGCGACCGAGCAGCGAGGCGCTGGTGCCGAAACCCGTCATGTAGACGACGTCGAAGCCGGCCTGCTCCACCAGCCGGGCCGAGAGCGCGTCGTAGGCCCCCGGCGCGACGACCAGGTCCGGGCCAGCCAGGAGCTCGCGCAACTGCGTCCTCGGGCTGGCGGGACCAGTCAGCATGGCACCCATCGTGACTCCTCTTCTCCGTGTCTTGCATGCAGTAGGACGGAATGTACGCCGCGTCTCTTGTGGTCGTCACGCGCCGGCACCTAGATTGCACACAATCACCGAGCGAAGACGTATCCCGGCGCAGTCGAGCGGAGGAACCTGGTGGCGACCAGCGTGACCTCGAGCGAGCGGGTGGCGACCCGGGTCCGGGACATGATCCTGGACGGTCGGCTGGCCCCGGGCGCCCGGCTCGGTGAGGTCGAGCTGGCCGGTCGCCTCGGTGTCAGCCGCACCCCCGTGAGGGAGGCGCTGAGCCGGCTCGGGGCTGAGGGTCTGGTCGAGCACGTGCCCAACCGCGGTGCTCGCGTCGCCACCTGGACCGTGGCCGAGATCGAGTCGGTCTTCGAGCTCCGCTCGGCCCTCGAGCCACGACTCACCGCGCTCGCCGTCGTGGCCGCGACGGAGCAGGACATCGACATACTCGCCGACCTCGCCGCGCAGATGCTCGCCGTCGGCCTCCCCGGGTCGCGGCAAGACCTCGACGCCGTCGTCCCGCTCAACCGGGCCTTCCACGACCACCTCGTGCGGCTCGCCGCCCACAGCGCGCTCTCTAACGCCCTCGCCACTGCGGTGAAGGCGCCCATGCAGCGCCGCAACTTCGCGACGTACGACGAGCCCACGATGCGACGGAGTCTGGCGCACCACGTCGAGATCGTCGATGCGATCAGGGCTGGTGACCCCGTCTGGGCCCAGGCCGTGATGACTGCGCACATCCACAACGCCCGCGCCGTCATGGTGCGCGCGGCGAGCGACCAGGAGGAGACCCGATGACCTACCGACTCGGAGTGGACGTGGGCGGCACGTTCACCGACGTGTTGCTGATGGAGGAGGACAGCGGGGAGACCTGGCGGGCGAAGACCGCCTCGACCCCCGCCGACCAGTCCGTCGGCGTCCTCCATGGCATCACCCAGGTCTGCGAGGCGGCCGGCATCTCGCTCAGTGACGTCGCCCAGGTACTCCACGGCACCACGGTCGCGACCAACGCGATCCTCGAGGGCAAGGGTGCCCGCGTCGGACTGGTCACCACCCAGGGCTTCCGCCAGGTGCTGCAGATCGCCCGCTCCTTCGTCCCCGGCGGCCTCGCCGGCTGGATCATCTGGCCCAAGCCTGAGCCGCTGGCAGCGCTCGAGGACACCGTCGAGGTTGGCGGCCGGCTCGCCAGCGACGGCGCCGTGATCCGCGAGCTCGACGAGCACGACGTCCGCACCCAGCTGGCCAAGCTCGGCGACGTCGAGGCGCTGGCCGTCTCGCTGATCAACTCTTTCGCCAACCCCGACCACGAGCGCCGCGTCGCCGAGATCGCCGCCGAGGTGCTCCCCGGCGTCCCGATCTCGCTGTCCTGCGACGTGCTGCCGGAGATGCGCGAGTACGAACGCTCGATCACCACCGTCGTCAACGGTTACGTCCAGCCCCAGGTCAAGCAATACGTCTCCACCCTGATCGACCAGCTCCGGGAAAGTGGTGTCGGCGGCGAGCTCGCCATCCTGCGCAGCGACGGCGGCCTGTCCGCGGCCGGGCTGGCCACCGAGTCCCCGGTCACGATGCTGCTCTCGGGCCCTGCCGGCGGCGTCACCGGCGCGGTGTGGAGCGCCGAGCAGTGTGGCTACCACGACCTGATCACTTTTGACATGGGTGGCACGTCGACCGACGTCGCGCTCGTCCAGGGCCTCTCGCCCCGGATCGGTCGTGAGACCAGGATCAGCGACCTCACCGTCCGGGCCTCGTCGGTCGACGTGCGGACCGTCGGAGCCGGCGGCGGCTCCATCGCGCACGTGCCCGAGCTGACCAGGGCGCTGCGCGTCGGCCCGCAGTCCGCGGGGGCCGACCCCGGGCCGGCGGCGTACGGCAAGGGCGGCCAGGAGCCCACCGTCACCGACGCCAACGTCGTCCTGGGCTACCTGCCCGCCGACCTCGCCGGCGGCGAGATCACCCTCGACGTCCGGGCCGCCCGCGACGCGGTGGCCCGGGTCACCGAGGCGATGGGGCTGGCGTCACCGGAGGCGGCGGCCGCCGGGGTCGTCGCCATCGTCAACGAGAACATGCTCGGCGGCCTCCGGCTGGTCTCGGTGCAGCAGGGCTTCGACCCCCGCGACTTCGCGCTGGTCGCCTTCGGCGGCGCCGGGCCGCTGCACGCCAATGCCCTCGGGATCCTCACCGGTGCCTGGCCCGTCATCGTGCCGCCCTCGCCCGGGGTGCTCTGCGCCCTCGGCGACGCTACGACCAGCCTGCGCGACGAGTCCGCGCGCACGGTCCTGCGGCGCTTCCGCGACCTGTCCGGACCCGAGCTGGTCTCGCTGCTGGGCGAGCTCGCCGCCGACGCCGGGGCGCGCCTGGGCGAGCAGGGCCTCGACCGCGCCGAGCAGACAGTCGGCTACCAGGTAGACGTCCGCTTCCACGGCCAGGGCTTCGAGATCCCGGTCGAGGTCGACGCCGCCTGGCTGGAGGACCCGGACACCGCCCTCGACCGGCTCACGAAGGCCTTCGACACCGAGCACGAGCGGTTGTTCTCCTTCGTGCTCTCCGTCGACCACGAGCTCGTCAACGCACGAGCCACCGTCAGCGGGCCACGCCCGGAGGTCGCGGCCGTGACGCTCGAGCAGACCCGAGGCACCCCCGACGGCGCGCCGCACCAGATCTACGTCGACGGCCACACTGTCGAGGCCCGGCTCCACGAGCGGGCCACGCTGTGCGCGGGCGACGTCGTCGCCGGTCCGGCGGTCATCACCGAGATGGACTCGACGACCTTGGTGCTCCCCGGTCACGAGGCACAGGTCCATTCGTCCGGGAGCCTGCTGATCACCCCGTCCCAGACGTCGTCCGAGACGCCGACCAAAATCACGGAGACCTGAGCCATGGCAACCATCGTCGAGACCGCCACCGAGCCCGTCGAGAAGGGTCCCGTCGACCCGGTCACCCTGGACCTGATCGAGAACTCGCTGCGCAACGCCCGCTACGAGATGGACGAGGTCCTGTTCCGCACGGCGCTCTCGCCGGGAATCCGGGAGCAGCACGACGAGTTCCCGCTGATCGCCGATCTCGACGGGAAGATGGTGGTCGGGCAGTTCGGCCTGTCCATCCCCGACTTCCTCGACGGCTTCGACGGCACGATCGAGGAGGGCGACGTCCTGCTCACCTCGGACCCGTACGCCTGCGGCGCGGCCATCAGCCACGCCAACGACTGGTTGGTCGTGGTGCCGATCTTCCACGAGGGCCGGCTCGTCGGCTGGGCCGCGATGTTCGGTCACATGTCCGACGTGGGTGGCAAGACGCCGTCCTCGATGCCGACCGACGCGACCACGATCTACGAGGAGGGCGTCGTCATCCCTCCGTTCAAGCTCTACGCGAAGGGCGTGCTGAACGAGGACGCACTCCGGATCGTGCTCAACCAGGTGCGGGTGCCGGACTGGAACCGCGCCGACCTGAACGGCCTGGTCGCCGCCTGCCGCACCGCGAGCCGCCGGGTCGTCGAGATGTGCGAGCGGTTCGGCACCGCGACGTACCTCTCGACCCTCGACGCCCTGCTGCAGCGCAACTACGAGGCGATGAAGGCGCTGCTGTCGCTGGTCTTCGAGGACGGCCGGACGCTGTCCTTCACCGACTACATCTGCGACGACGGCGTGGGTTACGGGCCGTACGAGCTGAAGATCTCGCTGACCCGCACCGGGGAGAAGGTGCACATCGACTTCACCGGCTCCAGCCCGCAAGCGGTCGGGCCGATCAACTACTACATCAACG
>JBBSOR010000144.1:0-4789 GCA_038259535.1 Propionibacteriales bacterium
AAGCCGTTGAGGCGACCCTCGGTGATCTTCGCGATCGCCTGCTCGGGCTTGCCCTCCTCGCGGGAGGTGGCCTCGGCGATCTCGCGCTCCTTGGCCACGATGTCGCTGGGGACCTCGTCACGGGTCAGGTACCTCGGACGCATCGCAGCGACCTGCATGGCGGCGCCACGCGCCGCGGCCTCGTCGGAGCCGTCGTACTCGATGAGTACGCCGACGGCCGGCGGGAGGTCAGAGGCGCGGCTGTGCATGTAGGCAACGACGGGACCCTCGAACACGGCCACCCGGCCGAGCTCGATCTTCTCGCCGATGCGGATCGCGAGGGCCTTCACGATCTCGTCGACGCTCTGGTCACCGATCCTGACGGCCTTGAGCGCCTCGGCGTCAGCCGGCCCAGAGGAATCCAGGGACTCCGCTGCGGCGTCCGCGATCCGCTGCGCGGTGCTGATGAAGTCGTCACCCTTGGCCACGAAGTCCGTCTCGCAGTTCAGCTCGACGAGTGCGGTGCCTGAGGTGGCAACGAGGCCCGCGGACGCGGTGCGCTCGACGCCCCGCTCGGCAGCCTTCTTGCCCAGCTTGATGCGGAGCAGCTCGGTGGCCTTGTCGAAGTCGCCGTCGGCTTCCTCGAGGGCCTTCTTGCAGTCCATCATCCCCGCGCCCGTGTGGTCGCGGAGCTTCTTGACGTCGGCGGCGGAAATCGCCACGCTCAGTCCTCCTTGGTCTCGACGGCGCCCTCGGCGGGCGCCTCAGCGGTGGTGTCGGCGGGGGCCTCGGCAGCCGGAGCCTCGGTGGTCTCCGTGGCGGGTGCCTCGGTGGTCTCCGCGGCGGGCACCTCGATGGTCTCCGCGGCGGGCGCCTCAGTGGTCTCCGCGGCGACGCCCTCGGCCTTGGGAGCCTCAGCAGCGTCCTTCGCGTCGGCACCCTCAGCGGAGGCGCCGGTCGCCTCGGCGGCCGGGGTCTCCTCGGTCTTGGTGTCGCCACCGGTGGCGGCCACCGCAGCCTTGTCGGCCTCGCCCTCGAGCAGGTCGCGCTCCCAGTCGGCCAGCGGCTCGTCGGTGCCGATGCCCTTGGCGTCACCGTCGGTCTTGGCACCCGAGCGGGCGATCAGGCCGTCGGCGACGGCGTCGGCGATCACGCGGGTCAGCAGGCCGACCGCGCGGATGGCGTCGTCGTTGCCCGGGATCGGGTAGTCGACGAGGTCGGGGTCACAGTTGGAGTCCAGGATCGCGATGATCGGGATCTTCAGCTTGCGCGCCTCCTCGACGGCGAGGTGCTCCTTGTTCGTGTCCACGATCCACACGGCCGACGGGGTGCGGCCCATCTCGCGGATGCCACCGAGGGTCTTGTCGAGCTTGACGTGCTCGCGCCGCATGTAGAGCAGTTCCTTCTTCGTGCGGCTGGAGCCGGCGACGTCATCGAAGTCGATGTCGTCGAGCTCCTTGAGGCGGTTGATCCGCTGGTGCACGGTCTGGAAGTTGGTGAGCATGCCGCCGAGCCAACGCTGGTTGACGTAGGGCATCCCGACGCGGGTCGCCTGCTCGGCGATGGCCTCCTGGGCCTGCTTCTTGGTGCCGACGAACATGATCGTGCCGCCCTTGGCCACGGTGTCCTTGATGAACGCGTAGCTGGTGTCGATGTAGGACAGCGACTGCTGCAGGTCGATGATGTAGATGCCGTTGCGCTCGGTCATGATGAAGCGCTTCATCTTGGGGTTCCAGCGACGGGTCTGGTGCCCGAAGTGGACGCCGCTCTCGAGGAGCTGGCGCATGGTGACGACTGCCATTTTGATTCTTCCTGTTGTGTCCGCGCACACGCTGGCATGCGCGAACTGGGTTTTCAGTTCGTTGCAGAGCTCCCCCGATGTCGCTGGGGGTTCTGCCCTGACGCTCGTGCGGAGCCCCACCCCGTTGCCAGGGACTGAGAGCCCTCGCCCGCGTGACTCCGTCCAGCCAGGATCTGCGGGACGGCGCGGAGACGAGCGTGCGAAGTCAACCCGTACGGGTTGCTGGCATCACTCTAACCGTGGACCGATGCGGTGTCGAAATGGGCCGGCGCCCCGAGGTCGCTAGGGTTTGCCCCGTGAGGCTGAGGATCTTCGTGGGGATGGCGCTCCTAGCGGCGTTGACGGCCTGTGGGGCCGACGACCCCGAGGGGAGTGTCGTGCCGGACCCTGTCCCGAGCAGCACGCCCACCCCTGCCGCACCTCCCCGCGCCCTGCTCCTGGATTTCGACTCGGCGTCCGGCCTGGACGCGCGCCGGACCGTCTCCGAGGTCACGGCCTCCGGCGAAGTGGGCGCCGAGGTCCGGGTGGCGACCTCCGGCGCCGCAGCGCTCAAGTCAGCCACGGGCCCGGACGGCAGCGGAGCGGTTCGCTTCCCTGCCTATACCGGCACCGCCACGGCTCCTGCCGTCGCACTCGTCGTCAACGCCCTGACACCGGGCAGGCTGGACCCCGACGACGACGACTTCGAGTTCGGTGCGTCCTTCAAGCTCGATGCACGCTCCTCCGGCAGCGAGGCCGACGACGGCGACAACCTCCTGCAGCGAGGCACCTTCGACAGCCCCGGACAGTTCAAGATCCAGCTCGACCACCGGGTGCTGTCCTGCCGCATCCTCGGCGACGACGGCGAGATCTTCGTGAAGGCGGACGAGCTGGTCGAGCCGGGGGTCTGGTACTCCGCCAGCTGCGAGCGCGAAGGCGAGGAGGTCAACCTCACCTTGACCCGGTTGGACAAGAAGGCCAACAGCGAGACCTGGCGGGGCTTCGGGCCGACCGGAGTCGTCGCGGTGGGCGCCTTCTCTCTCTCCGTGGGTGGCAAGGTCAGCCCCGACGGCGTTCCGGTGGCATCGGCCGACCAGTTCAACGGCGTAGTGGACGACGTCTTCCTGACTCTTGGATGACCCGTCGGCGTCCACAGGGCGCCCGTCGCACGCCTGCCTCCACAGGCGCAGATGGACCGGTCGCCGGTCAGGACGTGCGCGGGCATCGTGACGGCATGCGCCTACTCGCCTGCCTGCTTCTCACCCTGATCCTGTTCACGCCCCCAGCACGGGCCGACGTCGGTCCCGCCCCCAGCCGGGACGGCGAGTGGCCACTGGCCCCCCGCCCGGTGGTCGTCTCCGGCTTCCACCCGCCGGCCACCAGATGGGGTTCTGGCCACCGCGGCGTGGACCTCCTCGGCCACGCCGGCCAGAGCGTGCGTTCCTCCCTCGCGGGCACGGTCGTCTTCGCCGCTCGTCTCGCGGGCCGCGGTGTCGTGGTGGTGGACCACGGCGGGGTCCGTACGACCTACGAACCGGTGAGCGCGAGCGTGGGCATCGGCGACCTCGTCCGTCGCGGCGCGGTGATCGGCACGCTCCAGCGAGCCTCCAGCCACTGCTTCCCGCATGCCTGCCTGCACTGGGGACTGCGCCGGGGTGAGGTCTACCTGGACCCGCTGACCTTGGTCGGGGCCGGTCCGCTGAGGCTGCTGCCGTTCACGACCTGGGCCCCCTTCACGACCGTCAAGGCTTTGTAGCGCGCTCCGGGCCGAGGGCGTCAGGCCCGGGGGTGCGCGAGCCGGTAGGCCTTGCGCAACCGGTCGGTGGTGATGTGCGTGTAGATCTGCGTGGTCGCCAGGGAGGCGTGTCCGAGCATCTCCTGCACCGTGCGCAGGTCGGCGCCACCCTCGAGCAAGTGGGTGGCGGCCGTGTGCCGGAGGCCGTGCGGTCCCATGTCGGGTGCCTCGGGCACGTCGGCGAGTCGGGCGTGCACCAACGTCCGCACTGCTCGCTGGTCGATCCGCCCACCGCGTGCTCCCACGAACATCGCCGCGCCGGCACCTGCGACGAAGATCACCGGCCGGCCGGTCTCGAGCCAGAGCCCGATGGCGCGGTCGGCGGGAACGCCGTACGGCACCGAGCGCTCCTTGCGTCCCTTCCCCAGCACCCGCACCACCCGACGGTCGCGGTCGACATCGTCGACGTCGAGACCGCAGAGCTCGCCCACCCTGATGCCGGTGGCGTAGAGCAGCTCGAGGATCGCGACATCTCGCAGCCCGACGGCACTGCCGTTGTCGGCGCGCATCGCCGCGGCCTCGAGCAGAGCCCGCGCCTCTGCCGCGTTCAGCGCGGGCGGCAACGGCTTGTGCGCCTTGGGAGTGCCCAGGGAGGCCCCCGGGTCGGTGGCTGCCCGGCCGGTGCGCTGGGCCCAGGCGGTGAAGACGCGGATGGCGGTGGCACGACGGGCCATGGTCGAGCGGGCCTTGCCGAGGGTCTGTTGCTTGGCCAGCCAGCTGCGGAGCGACCGTAGGTCGAGCGTCCGCAGGTCCGTGTGCCCCAACGCCGCCGCGTGCTCGAGCATGCCGTGGACGTCACCGATGTAGGCCCGCACCGTGTGGGCCGCGAGGTCGCGCTCCGAGGCGAGGTGGCGCTCGTAGGCCGCCAGCGCGGTCGCGAGCTCCTCGGGCAGCTCCTCGGTCTCCTCCACCACGTCAGCCTACGAAGGCCTAGGCCCCGTCGTCTGGAGGCGCGACCGTGCGGGCGTCGGTGGCCACCCGCCAACGGCCGAGCGAGTGCTCCACCAGCCCGGCCCGGTGCAGGGCGAGCAAGGCCTCCTTGGTGCGGCCGTGGGCGATGCCGGCGGTGCGGGCGATCGAGCCGGAGTCGACGGCCTGCCTCAGCGGGACGGCGTCGAGCACCTGCCGCTGGCGCGGCGGGAGCAGGTCGCGGGCGCTCTCGGGCTCTCGCGGGTCGGCCAGCGCGAACGTGCCCATCGGCCCGACCGCCTCCAGCACCTCCTCCCCCGAGGTCA
>JBBSOR010000145.1:0-4344 GCA_038259535.1 Propionibacteriales bacterium
CAAGGAGAAGAAGCACCGCATCGAGGACGCCGTCTCCGCGACGCGCGCCGCGATCGAGGAGGGCATCGTCCCCGGCGGTGGCTCCGCGCTCATCCACGCCGTCTCGGTGCTGGACGACAACCTCGGCCTCACCGGTGACGAGGCTGCCGGTGTCCGCGTGGTCCGCAAGGCGGCCGACGAGCCGCTGCGCTGGATCGCCGAGAACGGTGGCGTCAACGGCTACGTCGTGACCGCCAAGGTGCGCGAGCTCGGTGTCGGCAACGGCTACAACGCCGCGACCGACACCTATGGCGACCTGGTCGCCCAGGGTGTCCTCGACCCGGTCAAGGTCACCCGCTCGGCGCTCGTCAACGCGACCTCCATCGCCGCGATGCTGCTCACCACCGAGACGCTGATCGTCGAGAAGCCCGAGGACGACGAGCCGGCCTCTGCCGGTGGCGGTCACGGGCACGGCCACGGCCACTGATCCACCCGCTCCACCCAGCAGGCCCGCACCGGAGGATCGGTGCGGGCCTGCTGCGTCGCACGCCGAGCAGATGGCGACACCCGCTCGGAGCACGCGCACCGCGCCCCTAGAATGAGGACGTGGAGATCCCCGAGAAGTTTGCCGCCCTGGGCCTGACCTACGACGACGTGCTGCTGCTGCCGGGGGAGTCGGACCTCGCGCCCAGCGACATCGACACCACGACGCGCCTGACGCGTGAGATCTCGGTGCGGGTGCCGCTCATCAGCGCCGCCATGGACACGGTGACCGAGTCCCGCATGGCGATCGCGATGGCCCGTGAGGGCGGTCTCGGCGTGCTCCACCGCAACCTGTCGATCGAGGACCAGGCACGCCAGGTCGACCTGGTCAAGCGCACCCAGACCGGGATCATCTCCAACCCCGTCACGATCGGCCCCGACGCGACGCTGGAGGAGCTCGACCGGATCTGCGGCGAGTACCGCGTCTCGGGGCTGCCGGTCGTGGACCTCGACGACCACCTGCTCGGCATCATCACCAACCGCGACCTGCGCTTCACCCCGGTCGCGGAGTGGGCGACCACGAAGGTCACCGAGGTGATGACCAGCGAGGGCCTGATCACCGGCGACATCGGCATCTCCCGCGAGGACGCCACCGCCCTGCTCCGCGCCCACAAGCGGGAGCGGCTGCCGCTTGTCGACGGCGAGGGTCGCCTCGGCGGACTCATCACCGTCAAGGACTTCGTCAAGAGCGAGCAGTTCCCGCACGCGTCGTACGACGCCGACGGCCGGCTGCTGGTCGGCGCGGCCATCGGCTACTTCGGCGACGCCTGGGAGCGGGCCACCACCCTCGTCGAGGCCGGCGTCGACGTCCTGGTGGCCGACACCGCCCACGGCCACGTCCACCTGCTCCTCGACATGGTGCGGAGGCTCAAGTCCGACCCCGGCACCCGGCACGTGCAGGTCATCGGCGGCAACGTCGCGACCCGAGCGGGTGCCCAGGCCTTCGTCGACGCGGGCGCCGACGCGGTCAAGGTCGGCGTCGGCCCTGGCTCGATCTGCACGACCCGTGTCGTCACCGGGGTGGGCGTCCCCCAGGTCACCGCGGTCTACGAGGCGTCGCTCGCCACGAAGCCGGCCGGCGTCCCGCTGATCGCGGACGGCGGCATGAAGCACTCCGGTGAGATCGCCAAGGCGCTCGTCGCGGGCGCCGACGCGGTGATGGTCGGCTCGATGCTCGCCGGCTGCGAGGAGTCGCCCGGCGAGGTGGTCTTCGTCAACGGCAAGCAGTTCAAGTCCTACCGCGGCATGGGCTCGCTCGCGGCGATGAGCAGCCGCGGCAAGAAGTCCTACTCCAAGGACCGCTACTTCCAGGCCGAGGTCACCAGCGACGACAAGATCGTGCCCGAGGGCATCGAGGGCCAGGTCGCCTACCGCGGCCCGCTCGCCGCCGTCGCCCACCAGCTCGTCGGTGGCCTCAACCAGTCGATGTTCTACGTCGGTGCGCGCACCATCCCCGAGCTGCAGGACAAGGGCCGGTTCGTCCGGATCACCTCGGCCTCGCTCAAGGAGAGCCACCCGCACGGCGTGCAGATGACCGTCGAGGCGCCCAACTACTCCGGGAGCTGACGCCTCGCCGGTGGACCACAGATAGCGTCCTTCGGCATCTGGTCGTCCGGCCGCGCGTGCTCTAGCGTCGAGAGCCAGGGATTCGGGGCCCTGCTCATCCGCACCTCCCTCTCCACGAGACGGGCTCCTGGTCCGAGTTCTCCATCTCGGGAGGGAATGTCTCATGCGTACTCATGTGTCTGCCGTGGTCGGCCTCGCCGCCGCCGCGTGCCTCGTCACCCCAGCCTTGTCGGGGGCCGCTCCGGGCTCCGACAACGGCCTCACACCCAGCCAGGCGGAGGCCCTCGACCTGGGCATCCAGGTCGCGCCCAAGGGCGGGTCCTCGCTGGCCAAGGGCCCCCTCACACCCAATCCGTGGCTGGCCAACCTGCCGGACGTCACCGACGCCGACTACTTCACCTGGAACAAGCGGATGCACGAGGCCGCCGACCGGCGTGCGTCCTCCGCGAAGCTGGCCGCCAACCGACGGGCCGCGACGAGCGTCCTCCCGCCGGCCTTCGTGCACGACGAGGAGGAGCCGGCCGGCACCGCCGGCTCCAACGACACGGCGGCGGACGCCGAGCCGGTTCCCGAGTTCGGCACCGCGGCCGCCAAGAACCCGCGCGTCCGGATCCTCGGCGCGCTCGCCGACCTCGCCGGGGCCACGCCGAGAACCATCACGACCGAGGAGGACCAGGGCTCCATCCCGCTGGCGACCGACACCGGCATCGACGGTTCCGGCGCGGTGCGCAGCACGTCGGTCCTCGGTGACGGCCCGCACGGCAGCGTGAGCGGCGACGGCAGCAACGACTTCGACTTCTTCAAGGTCACCGTGGGTGCAGGCCAGTCGATCATGGCCAACACCGAGGGCACGCCCGCCGGGCTCGACACCGTCCTGACCGTCTACGCCGCCGACGGCACACCCCTGGCCGCCGACGACGACGGTGGCACCGGCCTGCTGAGCAACGTGGCCTTCTCCCCTGACGCGCCCGGCGACTACTACGTCCTGGTGGCCGGATACGACTTCTTCGGCCCCCTGCCCAACGACCCCGACGACTCGGGCAGCGGCAACGGCGGGGCCGACGAGGGCGCCTACAACCTGGCCATCTCGGTGCAGCGGGTCGACCGTGACTTCTACGCCGTCCGACTGCGCCCCGGTGACACCGTCGGTGCGGTCGGCGACGGGGGCGCCACCGGCCTCAGCATCACCACGCCCTCCGGCGAGGAGCGTGTCGGCGGAGTCGGCACCGACGCCTCCTCCCTCTACCCGCCCACGTCGCCGCTCCCCGGCGGTGGCAACACGACGATCGCCTATGTCGCCGAGGAGGCCGGCTGGTACGCCGTCGAGGTGTCCGGCGCGGTCGGTCCCTACGACGTCACCGTCGAGGCCTACCGGCCCGGCACGCAGGGAGACCGCGGTCGCCGACAGACCGTCCTGCTCGACTTCGCCCCGGGCCGGGTCAACACCGGCACCTGGGGTGGACCGGGCGTGCGCAACGTGTCGCCGTTCGCGGCGTTCGTCCCCCAGTGGGGCATCGCACGCACCTCGGCCCGTCGGCTCGAGAACCGCATCGTCAACCAGGTGCGGGCCAACCTGCAGGCCGAGATCGCCGGCACCAACACACGCGTCAACGTGGACGTGCTCAACGCCCGTGGCAATGAGGCGTTGATCGGTCAGGAGAACGTGTCGCGCATCTACGTCGCCGGCACCATCGCGGAGACCGGGATCTCGACGATCGGCATCGCGCAGTACATCGACCCGGGCAACTTCGGCCACCAGGACGAGGCGATCGTGCTCCTCGACGTGCTCAGTGCTCCTGCGGGCCCGGCGTCGTCGCTCAACACCTACCTGGACGCGACCAGCAACCGGATCCGCTTCGTCTCGGCGGCGGTGGCCAACGTGACAGCGCACGAGGTCGGACACACCATCGGCAGCTATCACACCGACAATGCCGACGAGGTCCACAACATGATGGATTCCGGCGGCGCCAACTTCGGGCAGAACCTCTATGGGGTCGGGCCGGACAACGTCGGCGGGACGGCGGACGACGAGAACATCGAGTTCGAGACCGACGTCTATTCCCCCGTCGAGGGCTTCACCGGACTTGAGGACACCGAGAACGTCACGTCGTGGGCCTACGCGGGTCGCTGACGTCCTCGTCGTGGGGGGGTGGGGGGGGCCGGGGGCCCGGCGAGCGCCACCCCCCCCGGACGGGGGGTTGGGCGCGGCGGGGGGGGCGGTGGGGGGCGGACAGGGCCCCGCGGGGGGGGGGGGGG
>JBBSOR010000146.1:0-4150 GCA_038259535.1 Propionibacteriales bacterium
CCGCCATCTGCTCTGCCGTCGGCCGCGTGACGAGCGTGGCGCGATCAGCGTCTGGTTCGCCACCGCGTCACTGGTGATGATCATCCTCGTCGGCATGGCCGTCGATCTCGGCGGCAAGGTCCACACCCAGCAGCACGCCCGCAGTGTGGCCGCCCAGGCCGCCCGCACCGGCGCCCAGGAGGTCCAGGGCTCGACAGCGGTGCGCGGCGAGGACCTCCGGGTCGACATCTTCGCCGCGAAATCCGCCGCCCAGGACTACCTCCGAGCAGCCGGCGTGGAGGGCACCGTCTCCGTCACCGGCGGCGACACCCTGGTGGTCCGCACTACCGACACCTACGACAGCAAGTTCCTCGGGATCATCGGTCTGAACTCGATGCCCGTGACCGGGGAGGCATCCGCGCGGCTCATCCGCGCCGAAGGAGGCATCGAGCGGTGAACACCCCCACGCTTCGCCAGCGCCTCACCGGGCTCCTCGCCACGGTGGCCGTGCTCGGCATCGTCATCGGCCTGCCCGCCGCGTTCCTCGCGATCGGCGCCAACCCGATCCCCGCCCAACCTCCCACCCTCGACGGGCTCAAGGACGCGCTCCTGGCCCCCGACGACGGCACGCTCGTCCTGGGGCTGTTCAAGGTCGTCGGCTGGCTCGGCTGGGCCTTCATGGTGCTGAGCCTCGCCCTGGAGGCCGTCGCCCGGCTCCGCAGGGTCGAGGCACCCAAGCTCCCCGGCCTGCGCCTCCCGCAGGCCGGCGCCCGGGGCCTCATCGGGCTGGCGGCGCTCCTCTTCGTTGCCGCACCCCTCACCGTGCAGGCCACCACAGCGGCAGCAGAAGCCGCGCCCGCGCATGCGGCCGTTGGGCACCACGCCGCCGGCGTCACCGACCACGCCGCCCCGACCACGCACACGGCTACGGACGTCACGAAGCACGACACCAAGCGGCAGAAGACGATCAGTCACACCGTCAAGCCGGGGGAGAGCCTGTGGGCGATCGCCGACCAGCACCTCGGCGACGGGTCGCGCTACAAGGAGATCGTCGAGCTCAACCACGACCTGCTCGGCGCCCGCCCGAGCTTCCTCGAGCCCGGCTGGGTCCTCGAGCTCCCAGCGCCGGCCGGGGCCAACGCCCAGGCCCACCCGTACACCGTGAAGCCCACCGACACCCTCACCGACATCGCCCAGGAGCAGCTCGGCGACGCCGACCGCTACATGGAGATCTACGACGCCTCCACCGCCGTCACCCAGCCTGGCGACGCCCACCTCACCGACCCCGACGTCATCGACGTCGGCTGGACCCTCAACATCCCCGGCGCCCACGCAGAGCCCACCGGACAGCCCGACACGCAGCTGCCGCGCGAGGACAAGCCCGACAGGCCCGCGGACCCGAGGGACGAGCCGGTCGACCCGCCGGCCGAGAACGAGACGCCGGTCATCCCGGAGACCGAAGCACCGGAGACCGCTGCGCCCGAGGTCCAGCAGCCGCAGGCCGAAGAGCCCACGGCGCCCGCGGCCGACGTCGACCAGGTCGACGAGGCCGACGACTCCATCCTCGACGCCCCGTGGATCCTCGCCGGTCTCACCGGCGGCGGAGTCCTCTTCTCCGGCGCACTGCTAATGGCCCTCAAGACGCGTCGACGTGGCGGCTTCCGCAACCGCCCGCCGGGCCGCGCGATCGCCGCCCCGCCACCGGAACTCGCCCCGGTCGAGATGACCCTCAACGCCACCGGCGCCGCGGCCGCCGCCACCGTGGAGTTCACCCACGAGGCCCTCCGTCGCCTCGCTGCAGCAGTTGGAGCCGTCGGTGGGACGATGCCGCCCCTGGCGGCCGTGGAGCTCGGCCACGGCGAGCTGACCCTGCACCTCAGCGCACCAGCCGAACTGCCCGCCCCCTGGGCCGGCAGCCCCGACCAGACCCACTGGCACGTCGGCACCGACGTCGACACCAAGGACCTCGGCCCTGACACCGGGTACGTCGAGCCGCCCTACCCGCTCCTGGTGACCATCGGCGCCAGCGACACCGGCGAGACCTGGCTCCTCAACTGCGAGGAGCTCTCCACCCTCACCATCAGCGGCGACCCCACCTACGGCCGCGACTTCGCCCGCCACCTCGCCGCCCAGCTGGCCGTCAACCCGTGGTCACGTCGAGTGCAGCTCGACTGCATCGGTGTCGCTGAGGAAACCGTCGCCATGGACGAGCGCATCACCTACTACCCCACGGGAGCGGACGGAACGCCCGCAACCGCAGAGATCCTCGCGGCCGCCGTCAGCACCGTCGACCGGGCCACACGACACGACACCGACGTCTTTACCGCCCGCACCGGCAGCGTCGACGACGACGTCTGGCCGGCACGGATGCTCGTGCTCGACGCCGCGGCCGGCGACCCGGCCGAGCTAGAACAGCTGCTGCAGCTGGTCAACGACCACGTCGGTCAGTCAGCAACCTCCATCGTCGTCGCCGGCGAACGCCCCAACACCCCGGGCGCCGTCCTGCACATGACGAACACCGGCCGCGTCGTCCTCGAGCACGCCGGCCTCAACCTTATTGCGGTCGGCCTCACCAGTGATGAGGCCCGCGGCTGCGCCCTGGTCTACGCACAGAGCGACACGCTCGAGGACGTTCCGGTTCCCGTCGACGAGACCGCCACCGAAGGCTGGGAGGCCTACACGGACCGCTCAGGCGCACTGCGTCGCGAGCACACCCTGCCCCGCAACACCCCCGAGGACGCCGTCGACGAACCGCTCACGTCCCTCCTCGAGGGCAACGACGAGGACTACATCCGCGAGAGCGCGATCGTGCAGGAGGACCTCAATGCGCTGGCTCCGAAGGTGCCTGCGCACGTCCGCACAGAAGTTGAGAGCTCCGACCCGGCTCTCGACCAGGACATCGCCGATTGGTTCTCGCCCGACTGCGACCGCCCCCGTCTCAGCCTGCTGGGGCAGGTGGCCGTGCGTGCGCATGGCCAGGCGCTGGACAGGCGCAAGCCCTACTTCACCGAACTCCTGGCGTTCCTCGCGCTGCGCCGCCACCACGGCGCCGCCAGGGAGGCGATCAGTGCTGCGTTCGGCATCTCGGCCGGCAAGGCACGCGACTACACCAACACCGTGCGCGACTGGCTCGGCACCAACCCACGTACAGGCGAGCCCCACCTGCCCCACGCCGACCAGGCCCCGGCCACCAAGGTCAACGGGGTCAACGTCTACCAGGTCGACGACGGCCTCCTCATCGACCTCGACCTCTTCCTGCGACTTCGTGCCCGTGGGCAGGCCCGCGGCGGCGCCGACGGACGTGTCGACCTGAGCACAGCCCTCGAGCTCGTTACCGGCCCCCCGTTCAGCAACAAGCGCGACGACGGATGGTCCTGGCTCGCCGACGGTGAGCGGTTCGACCTCATGACACCCGGCTGGATCTCCGACGTCGCAATGATCGTCGTCACCGAGGCCCTCGCCACCGGGGACCTGATCAAGGCCCGCTCGGCTGCCTACGTTGCCAACAAGGCCGACCCCGACGGCGAGAGCACACGGTTGTGCCTGGCCCACGTCACCAAGGCCGAGGGCGACCAGTTCGAGGCCGAGCGGATCCTGCGCGAAGAGGTCTGCAACCGCTCCGACGACGGCGAGGCGCCCATGGAACTGTCGGAGCGTACGAAGACCATCATCAGTACACACGGCTGGCTCGCGAGCTGATCTCGGGAAGGGAGCACCAGACCAATGACCACGTTCAATCAAGAGCTCACCGGGCGGTACGTCAGCGCCGGCGCAGACCGGCCATCCCCCGATGACCAACGAGTCGCACGCGCCCCCTTCGTGCGCGACACGGTCCGCACCATCTACGACGCCGATAAGACGTTCGGCATCGACCCAGCCGGCCTCGGCAGTCTCGTCGAGCTCGTCGACGCCGCCGAAGAGCACCTCGAGCACATCAGCCACGACGTCAGCCAGAGATCAGTCGTAACGCCGCCCACCAGCAGAGGAGACACCGCATGAGGAAGCCCAACTCCGTACTCGGGGGAGTGGCCCTCGCCCTGGCCCTGACACTGACGGCCTGCTCGGACGACGGGACCGACCCCGACGCCCAGGACACCCCCACCGCGACGCCGTCGACGACCGCTCCCACGTCCGCTACTCCGACGCCGCAGACGCCGGAGGACCTCGCTGC
>JBBSOR010000147.1:0-3949 GCA_038259535.1 Propionibacteriales bacterium
CTCGGCCGCCTACGGCGCGGCGGGGGAGCGGTGCATGGCCCTGTCCGTCGCGGTCGCCGTCGGCGGTGTGGGCGATGACCTGATCGCCGCCGTGTCAGAACGGTTGCCGAAGCTGACCATCGGCGCTGGAGCCGAGCCGGGGACCGACATGGGCCCGCTGATCACCCGCGAGCACCGGGACAAGGTGACCGGGTACATCCAGGCCGGGGCGGATGCCGGCGCCACCGTCGTGGTGGACGGCCGGGAGCAGCAGGTGCCCCAGGACGGCTTCTTCCTCGGCACCACCCTGCTCGACGAGGTGACCCCGGACATGACCGTCTACACCGACGAGATCTTCGGCCCGGTCCTGTCCGTCGTGCGGGTGGACACCTTCGAGGAAGGGCTGGCCCTGATCAACGCCAACCGCTACGCCAACGGCACCGCCATCTTCACCCGCGACGGCGGGGCGGCGCGCCGCTTCCAGAACGAGATCCAGGTGGGCATGGTCGGCATCAACGTGCCCATCCCGGTGCCGGTCGCCTACTACTCCTTCGGCGGTTGGAAGGACTCCCTGTTCGGCGACACCCACATGTACGGCCCGGAAGGAATCAACTTCTACACCCGCGGCAAAGTCGTGACCCAACGCTGGCCCGACCCGGCCACCTCGAGCGTCGACCTCGGCTTTCCCCAGACTCGGTGAACCCGTTGAACCCGTTGAACCACCGCCTGAGAACCTCGCAGAGACAGGGCAGCTGATGACCACCACCACTTCTCCGTCGCTGACTACCGGCGCGCGCCTCGAGGCGCTCTCCGAGGCCGATGTGCGTGCTGCCGACCGGTCTCACGTGTTCCACTCCTGGTCGGCCCAGGGCGCCATCGACCCCCTGCCGATCGCCCGAGGCGAAGGGTCCTACTTCTGGGACTACACCGGCAAGCGGTACCTGGACTTCGCCTCGCAGTTGGTAAACCTCAACCTCGGCCACCAGCATCCCCGGGTGGTCTCGGCGATCCAGGAGCAGGCGGCCCGGCTGGCCATGATCGCACCGACCATGGCCAACGACGCGAGGGGTGAGGCGGCTCGCCTCATCGCCGAGGTCGCGCCGGACGGGCTCGAGCGGGTCTTCTTCACCAACGGGGGGGCCGAGGCCAACGAGAACGCCATCCGCATGGCCCGCCTGCACACCGGCCGGCACAAGGTGCTCGCGACCTACCGCAGCTACCACGGCGCCACGGCGGGCTCGATCACCGCCACCGGGGACCCGCGCCGCTGGGCCAACGAGCCGGGTATGCCGGGCATCGTCCACTTCTGGGGCCCCTACCCCTACCGCTCGGCGTTCCACTCCAACACCGAGGCGCAGGAGTGCGAGCGCGCGCTGGCGCACCTGCGCGACACGATCATGGTCGAGGGCCCCTCGACCATCGCGGCGCTGATCCTCGAGACCGTGGTGGGCACCAACGGCATCCTCGTTCCACCGGACGGCTACCTCGAGGGAGTCCGGCAGATCTGCGACGAGCACGGCATCGTGTGGATCGCCGATGAGGTGATGGCCGGCTTCGGGCGGTGTGGGGAGTGGTTCGCGGTCGACCACTGGGGCGTGAGCCCGGACCTGATCTGCTTCGCCAAGGGCGTGAACTCCGGCTACGTCCCGCTCGGGGGGGTGGTGATCTCGCAGTCCATCGCCGCGACGTTCGAGGAGCGGGTCTTTCCCGGGGGTCTGACCTACTCCGGCCACCCCTTGGCCTGCGCCTCCGCGGTGGCCTCGATCACGATCTTCAAGGACGAGGGGATCCTGGAGAACGTGCGAAAGGTCTCCGATACCGTCATCGCCCCGCGGCTCGCGGAGATCGCGCACAAGCACGCCAGCGTCGGGGAGGTGCGCGGCCTCGGGTTCTTCTGGGCCCTGGATCTCGTGCGCGACCCGCAGACCCGGGAACCGCTGGTCCCCTACAACGCGTCCGGCGCGGCCGCCGCTCCGATGAACGAGCTCGTGGCCGCGTGCAAGGCGGGTGGGCTGTGGCCCTTCGTCCACTTCAACCGCACCCACGTCGTGCCACCGTGCACCACCACCGCGGACGAGATGAACGAAGGGCTCGACATCCTCGACGCCGCCCTCGAGGTCGCCGACCGGTTCGCCAACTAGAAATCCCCTCTCGGCACGGCGGCCGGCACCTGCCAACCGATCCGTGGGTGCCTCGTAGTTGTTCATGCATGCCGAGGCAGTCCGACTGAACGTCACCACCTGGCGCCCCCGCCTCATTCACTCCACCCACAAGAACCCCCAAGTGAGGACCGGCTCAATGAGCACCCCCACCCGAATCACCCACCTCATGGGCGGGCAGCCGTGGGACGGCGCCGCCGAGCGCACCAGCCCGGTGTTCAACCCCGCGACGGGTGAGCAGACCGGCGTGCTGGACCTCGCCTCGAGCGAGCTCGTCGGGGAGGTCGTCGCCACCGCGAAGCGTGCGTGGGCGCAGGAGTGGGGCAGCGTCTCGCTCACCAAGCGCACCCAGGTGCTCTTCCGGTTCCGCGAGCTGCTCAACGAGCGCAAGGAGGAGATCGGGGCCCTCATCACCGCCGAGCACGGCAAGGTGCTGTCCGACGCCCTCGGTGAGGTGACGCGGGGGTTGGAGGTCGCCGAGTTCGCCTGCGGCATCCCGCAGCTGCTCAAGGGTGGTTACACCGAGAACGCCTCGACGAAGGTCGACGTCTACTCGATCCGCCAGAGCCTGGGCGTCGTGGCCGTCATCAGCCCGTTCAACTTCCCGGCGATGGTGCCGCTGTGGTTCATCCCCGTCGCCATCGCAGCGGGCAACGCGGTCATCCTCAAGCCGTCCGAGAAGGACCCCTCGGCGGCCATCGCCATCGCCAAGCTGTGGACCGAGGCCGGCCTGCCCGACGGCGTCATGACCGTGCTCAACGGTGACAAGGAGTCGGTCGACGCCCTGCTCACCCATCCCGACGTCAAGGCGGTCTCCTTCGTGGGGTCCACCCCCATCGCGAAGTACGTCTACGAGACCGGCACCGCGCACGGCAAGCGGGTGCAGGCCCTCGGGGGCGCCAAGAACCACATGATCGTGCTGCCCGACGCCGACCTCGACCTCGCGGCCGACGCCGCCGTCAACGCCGGGTTCGGGTCGGCCGGCGAGCGGTGCATGGCCATCTCGGCCCTGGTGGCCGTCGAGCCGATCGTCGACGAGCTCATCGAGAAGATCAAGGACCGGATGGGCAAGCTCGTCACCGGAGACGGCACCCGCGGCACCGACATGGGGCCGCTCGTCACCGCGCAGCACCGCGACAAGGTGGCGTCCTACCTCGACGCCGGTGTCGCCGACGGCGCGACCCTGGTCGTCGACGGCCGCGAGGGTGACATCGACGCCGACGGCGAGGGCTACTTCCTGCGGCCGACGCTCTTCGACCACGTCACCCGCGAGATGTCCATCTACACCGACGAGATCTTCGGCCCGGTGCTCTCCGTGGTGCGCACCGCCACCTACGACGAGGCGCTGGAGGTCGTCAACTCCAACCCCTACGGCAACGGCACCGCGATCTTCACCAACGACGGCGGCGCCGCCCGTCGCTTCCAGAACGAGGTGGAGGTGGGCATGGTCGGCATCAACGTGCCGATCCCCATCCCGATGGCCTACTACTCCTTCGGCGGATGGAAGAACAGCCTCTTCGGCGACACCCACGCCCACGGCATGGAGGGCGTCCACTTCTTCACCCGGGGCAAGGTCGTCACCAGCCGCTGGCTCGACCCCAGCCACGGCGGCATCGAGCTGGGCTTCCCCCAGAACGCCTGAGCCCAGCGTAATTTCAAGTCCGGTGGTCCTGTGGTCCCGTGGAGCGGATGGCGTAACTCAACGAGCGGTACGCACCTGGCGTCCTATCACCGCCGGTAGAGCACCCCTGTCGACTGCATACTGCGGCCCGAAAGGCTGTGCGTTGGGTGTCTAGAGGTCGAAGCGGGCC